>NZ_LOTA01000001.1:0-358839 GCF_001521935.1 Burkholderia sp. RF7-non_BP4
GATCCGGTTGGGTCCCGGTTGCGGTCATGTGCATCACCTCGCTTCGATCAGAAGCCAAAGAGCTGTTTGAGGGTGGGGATGGCCTGCACGCCGATCAGCATGCCGCCCAGACCGACCAGCGCGATCAGCGGCGGTGCGGGCGAGCGCACCTTGATCACGCTGTACACGACGCCGATCAACACGCCGGCGCCCAATGAAGCCAGATACGATTCCATACGCCCTTCCCGACTGAATTAGAATGTGCCGCATTGCCGCCCGGGCGCCGTGCGTCGGCAGCCCGAACCGTTTCCGCCCGTTCGCTTCACTTCGCCGCCACGCTCTCCAGCCATGCAACATCTTCCCGATCTCGAAGCCTGGGCCATCTTCGCGCGCGTCGCCGAGACCGGTTCGTTCGCCAAGGCGGCCGACCTGCTCGGCATCTCGCAACCGACCGTGTCGAAAGCGATCGCACGCCTCGAAAAGCGCCTCGGCGCGATGCTGCTGTACCGCACGTCGCGCAAGCTGTCGCTCACGCCGACCGGCGAACTGCTGCGCGATCGCGCGATCCGCCTGCTCGCCGACGCCGAGATGATCGAGGACGAGGCCTCCGCGCACGCGCTCGAACCGCACGGTCTCGTGCGCGTGAACGCGCCGATGTCGTTCGGGCTGCACCACCTGGCGCCGGTGCTGCCCGCGTTTCTCGAACGCTACCCGCGCGTCGACATCGATCTCGTGCTGTCCGACCAGTTCGTCGACATCGTGTCGGGCGGCTTCGACGTCGCGATCCGGATCGCCGAGCTGAACGATTCCTCGCTGCGGGCGCGTCGTCTGTGCGCGGTGCGCCGGCCGCTCGTCGCATCGCCTGCGTATCTCGATCGGCATGGCCGGCCGACCCATCCGAACGAACTCGACCGGCACGTGTGCCTGACCTACACGAACATCCCGACGCCCGACTACTGGCGCTTTCGCCACACCGCGTCGAACGACGAAATCGGCATCCCCGTGCGCGGCCGCATCCGCACCAACAACGCCGACGTCATCGGCCCCGCGCTTCTTGCCGGCCACGGTCTCGCGCTGCAGCCGACGTTCCTGGTGTGGGACGCACTGCAAAGCGGCGAGCTCGAGGAAGTCATGCCCGACTGGAAAATCGCCGACATCAACGTCAATCTCGTCACGCCGCCCGGCATGCTGCGTGCCGCGCGCGTGACGGCGCTGCTCGAGTTCCTCGTCGAACATCTGTCGCACGCGCCGTGGGCACTGCCGCCCGTCTGAACGGGCGGCCCGTGCCCGTTACTTCGCCGGGACGGCCGGAATCGACTCGTGCGGCGTCGCGGTGCGCTGCGCGGCCTTGTGAACCATCGTGTACGCGTAGTCGACACCCATGCCGTACGCGCCCGAATGCTCCTTCGCGACCGCCATCACGGCGTCGTAGGTGTCGCGGCGCGCCCAGTCGCGCTGCCACTCGAGCGCGACCTGCTGCCAGGTGACGGGCACGACGCCGGCCTGGATCATCCGCTGCATCGCGAAGTCGTGCGCGTCCTTCGACGTGCCGCCCGACGCGTCGGCCACCATGTAGATTTCGTAATCGCCTTCGAGCATCGCGCTGAGCGCGAACGTCGTATTGCAGACTTCCGTCCACAGGCCCGACACGATGACCTTCTTGCGGCCGTTCGCGGCCAGCGCATCGCGGACCTTCTGGTCGTCCCACGAGTTCATCGACGTGCGTTCGAGCGTCTTCTGGTTCGGGAACACGTCGAGCAGCTCGGGATAGGTGTAGCCCGAGAAGCTGTCGCTTTCGACGGTGGTGATCGTGGTGGGGATGTTGAATGCCTTCGCGGCCTTGGCCAGCCCGACGACGTTGTTCTTCAACGTCTGGCGATCGATCGACTGCACGCCGAACGCCATCTGCGGCTGCTGGTCGATGAAGATCAATTGGCTGTTCTGGGGGGTGAGGACTTCAAGCTTCGGGTTGCTCATGGCGCGAATCATCCTTTGGACAGGAAACGTTTGAGGCTTGCCTCGACCGGAAACCGGGAGGAGCCGACTGTGCGTTACCCCGGAACGGCGTCTTCCGGTTGCAGCCATTTAATCGGAAAAGTCGCGGCTCGAACATCCAAGAAATGGAATCGATCGAATTCCGAAAGAGAGGGCTCTCGAAGGGCCATCTGCCCTTTTGTTCCACACGTAAACCCGATACGCTTCCAGCACGTTGAAGGCGCGCCCTTCGCCCCCGATCAGCCTATCACGAGAGGTTTTCACCATGAAACCGTATTTTCTGTCGCTGTTCGCAGGCATCCTCGCCGGCGTCATCTACGGCGCGCTCGGCGTGAATTCGCCGGCACCGCCGATCATCGCGCTCCTCGGCCTGCTCGGCATGCTGGCCGGTGAACAGATCCTGCCGCTCGCGCGCCGAATGCTGTCCGGCTACCGGCTGAATACCGCGTGGCGCGACGCACAATGCAGCCAGCACATGTTCGGCACGCTGCCGGGCGGCGCCGCGAACGACCGCAAGCCGTCGTGATGCACGGCTCATGAACAACGTCGAACTGTTTCATTACCTGCTGCTGTTGATCTGCGGCGCGGGCGCGCTCACGTGGCTCGCGGAGCGGATCTCGATTCCACCGGCCGTCGTGCTGCTGCTCGGCGGCTGCGTGGTGGCCGTCGCCGGCAAGCGCGTGCCCGACATGGACCCGGCGCTGCTGCTTGCGGCCGTGCTGCCGCCGCTGCTGATGTCGAGCGGTTTCTATACGGCATGGAAGGAATTCCGGCACGAGCTCGGGTCGATCGCGTCGCTCGCGCTCGGCGCGGTGGCGTTCACCACGATTGCGGTCGCGCTTGCCGTGCATGCGGTCAATCCGGCGCTGCCGTGGGCCGCATGCTTCACGCTCGGCGCGATCGTGTCGCCGCCCGACGCGGTCGCCGCGAAGGCGATCCTGCAGCGCCATCCGCTGCCCGCCCGGCTCGTCGCGGTGCTCGAAGGCGAAAGCCTCGTCAACGATGCGTCGGGCCTGCTGCTGTATCAGATGGCCGTGTCGGCCGCGCTCGCCGTCACGATCACGACCGCGAGCGCCACCGGCCTGTTCTTCTCGCTCACGCTGATCGGCATCGCGGTCGGTCTCGCATGCGGTCATGCGATGTGCTGGGTGCTGCAGCGCCTGCGCGAGCCGATGCTCGGCATCGTCGTGACCTTCGCGATGGCGTGGGGCAGCTACGGGATCGCGGAAGCCGTGCACGGCTCCGGCGTGCTGTCGGTCGTGACGTGCGGCCTCGTGCTCGGCGTGCGCCAGCATCGCGTGTTCGACGCCGACATGCGGATCAAGGCGAAGGCGACCTGGGAAGCGATCGTGTTCGTGCTCGACGCGCTCGTGTTCATCCTGATCGGCCTCGCGCTGCACGCGATCCTCGCGCGCGTGAACCACGAAGGCGCGGTGCTGATGGCCGGCCTGCGCGTCGCGCTGCCGGCGACGGCCGCCGCGATCGCCGCGCGCGTCGTGTGGGTGTTCGTCGCGATGTGGCTGCCGGGCCGCCTGCGCGCGCCGCGCGCGGGCCACGCGCCCTGGTCGTGGCGCGAGGCCGTCGTGCTCGGCTGGTCCGGCATGCGCGGCGTCGTGAGCCTCGCGGCCGCGATCGCGCTGCCGAACGACTTCCCCGGCCGCGACCTGATCCTGTTCAGCACGTTCCTGCTGATCATCGCGACGCTGGTCGTGCAAGGCGGCACGCTCGCGCCGCTGATCCGCGTGCTGAAGCTGCGCCCGGCCGCGCGGCACACGATGTCCGAGCATGCGGTGCGCGCCTACACGTTCGGTGCGGCGCTCGCCGAACTCGATGCTCGCGAACAGCGCGGCGCGGGCCTCGAACGCGCATCGCTCGACCGGCTGCTGACCGAATACCGCAGCCGCGTCGCGTTCAACGAACGCGCGCACCGCGACGGCGCCGAACCGGCCGACGTGCGCGCGCGGATGCTGCGCGTCGAGCTGGAACTGGTCGGCGTGTCGCGCGACGCGCTGCTCGGCCTGCATCGCGACGGCCGGGTCGACGATGCGGTGTTGCACCGCATAGAATCCGAGCTGGATTTCGAGGAACTGCGGCTGCAGCGCCTGCTCGAACCGTAACGCCTCGCCTGCCCGGCCATGCCCGGCCGGCCCGTCTCCCCTTTCCCCACATGGAATTGCAATGAGCGAACTGTCCGTCGAAGCGAGCATCGGCTCCGTCGATTACCTGGTCCATTTCACCGACGGCGTGCATCAGTGGCGCGCCGACGAACCGGTGTCGCTCGGCGGCGGCGATACCGCACCGACGCCCGTCGCGCTGCTGCTGTCGAGCCTCGGCGCCTGCACCGCGATCACGCTGAAGATGTACGCGCAACGCAAGGGCTGGCCGCTCGCCGAAGTCCACGTGAAGCTCGCGCACGAATCGGGCAGCGCGGGCAGCACGATCATGCGCCGCATCACGCTCGACGGCGACCTGACCGACGAGCAGCGCGAGCGTCTGCTGCAGATCGCGAACGCGTGCCCGGTGCACAAGATCCTCACGCACCCGATCGCGATCGATACGGCCATCGCCTGACTCACCGACACCGAGAAACCCACCATGTCCGCATCGATCAAGACCCTGCTCACGCCGCGCGAGAGCGACATCGGCAACCTCGTCGTGCGCCGCGTGCTGCCCGCGCGCGCCGCGCGCCTCGTCGGGCCGTTCATCTTCTTCGACGAAATGGGGCCGGCCGTGCTGCCGGCCGGCAGCGGGATCGACGTGTTGCCGCATCCGCACATCGGCCTCGCGACCGTCACCTACCTGTTCGACGGCACGCTGATGCATCACGACAGCCTCGGCTTCCGGCAGAAGATCGTGCCCGGCGACGTGAACTGGATGACGGCCGGGCGCGGCATCGTCCATTCGGAGCGCTCGCCCGACGAGGACCGCCCGCATGAACAGCCCGTGCACGGGATCCAGACCTGGGTCGCGCTGCCGGTCGAGCATGAGGACACCGCGCCCGCGTTCGTGCATCACGCGGCCGACACGCTGCCGTCGTTCACGCGCGACGGCGCGCGCGTGCGCGTGATCGCGGGCACCGCATTCGGGCTCACGTCACCGGTCGCCGTGTTCTCGCCGACGCTCTACGCGTATGCGGAATTCGCCGCGGGCGCGCAACTCGCGCTCGATGCGGAACACGAAGAGCGCGGCGTGTATCTCGTCGACGGCGACCTCACGGTCGACGGCACGCCGCTCGCACCGGCGACGATGGCCGTGCTCGAACCCGGCGCGAACGTCGCGCTCGCCAGCGGGAACGGCGCGCGCGTGATGCTGCTCGGCGGTGCGCACCTGCCGGGCGAGCGGTTCATCGAATGGAATTTCGTGTCGAGCGAGCGCGCGAAGATCGAGGCGGCCCGCGACGCGTGGGCCGCGCAGACCTTCGGCAAGGTGCCGGGCGAGGAAAACGAGTGGACGCGCCAGCCGGCGCGCCGCGCGCAGTAAGCCGACAGCGTCGGCATCATCGATGCAACGCGGCCGGCATTCACGCCGGCCGCGTTGCGTTTACCGCTTCAATCCCATCAGCTTCGCGAGCACCGGCCAGCGGTCCAGCGATTCGACAAACGCGCGCCGCGCCTGCTCATCGACGTAGCGTGCGGGGTCCAGCGCGGGCAAGTGCCGCGCGAGGCCGAGCACGTCGTTCGGTTGCGACAGGCGATCGTCGTCGCCTTCGCCGATGTTTATTGTTCGTCGATCCATACGCCGTCCGGGGTCTTCACCGCATAGCCGGTGCTCGTCTGCATCGTCACCGTGCCTTCGTTCTCGCCGACCATCCGCGTGCGCGGCAGGTCGGCCGCATATTGTGCAAGCGTCACGCCCGGCTTGAACGGGCTGTTCGACACGAGGTTCGACAGCAGCTGCGCGAGCGCGAGAAAGCTCGTCGCCTGGTCGATCACCGTCGTCGTCCCGTGATTGCCGGTGAAGCCGACGAGCCGCACGCCGACCGGCCCGTGAACGATGCGCGGCGTCGGAATCTCGCGCAGGCCCGCGACCTGGTTCTTGTCGCCGCGCAGCGCGGCGCCGTGCTCGGGCACGAACACGATCACCGCGCGCCGGCCCGACTGCGCGATCAGGTCGGCGAGCCGGTCGAAGTCGTTCATCAGCCTGGTCGCGCGCTGCGGATACGAATCGATGCTGGTCAGCCCACTCCCCACCACGCGGTTGCCGTCGTGCAGGCTGATCGTGTTGTAGTACAGCACGACCGGGCCCGGCACCGACGCGCGCTGCGCGTACCAGCTCGCGAGCGTGCCGTAATCGTCCTTGATCGCCGAGCCGTCGAACGCATGCATCGCGACCGGCGCGGCGGCGTTCGAGATCATCGGCGCGTCGGGCACGCCGATATTGTCGTGAATGACCTGGAGGAAGTTGTCGAAGTGGCCGTCGTGGTTGAGCAGCGACTGCACCGTGTAGCCGGCGGACGCGAGTTGCGAGAACAGGTGGCACTGCTGCGGCGCCGGCTTGTACAGGTCCGCATGCGCTTCCTGCCCGCAGCTCGCGCGCAGCACGCGGATCGCGGCCGGGCCGCTGTAGCTCGCGGCCGTGCTGAAATTGTTGAACAGGTAGTCGAAGTGATTCAGCATCGGGTGGTTGCGCACCTTCGCGGCATCGAGGTCGTCCCACGACAGCGAGCAGACGTGCAGCACGATCACGTCGAACTGCGCGGCCGGGTCGTTGCCGAGATGACCGAACGCGACCTGGCGCTGCGATTCCTGCGCGCGGAACGTCGCGAGCGCCGCGTTGTGATCCTCGGGCTGGCCGGCGCGCGCGCCCGTCGCGGCGACCTGCTGCGGCAGCGGCGCGACGACGCGCGCCATCAGCCCGTTGCCGGCCTGCCACAGCGGCATCACGATCAGCACGGCGAGCACGAAGGTCGCGACACGCACCCAGCGATTGACGACGAAATAGACGATCAGCACGCCCACGACCGTCAGCACCAGCACGGGCGGCAACAGGCGCGGCAGCAGTTCCATCCAGTAGTCGAGGCGGAATGTGCCGACCTCGCGCGCGGCTTCGGCGAGGCGCGCGAGCGGCGGCGCATGCATTTCGCGCGCGAGCAGCGGCACCGCGATCGCGATCGCGACGAGCTGCCGCACGATGCGCCACGCGCGGCGCCGGATCGGCGCGCTCGCCGCGAGCGCCAGCGCGAACGCGAGGTTCGCGAGCCACAGCGGCTGCAGGTGGCCGGTCGCGAACAGCGCGAACTTCAGGATGAAATACAGATTCCAGAACGTCATTTGAACCACTCCGTGATGGGCGCCGCGTCAGTCGCGCGCCCGATCGAGCTTCGGCGCCAGCATCGACTGCACGCCGCGCGCCGCGCCCTTCCACATTCGTACGTAACCGTCCAGGCCCACGCGCAGCACTTCCTTCAGCCCGCGCAGCGGCGTGTCCGCGCGCGCGCTGGCGTGCCAGTCGAGCCACGCGTCCGCGCGGCCGAACGTGCACTGCACGAGCTGGCGCTCCTGCTCGAGCGTCAGCGCCTCGAAGCTCACGCCGACGTGCGTCGGCGTCACGCGGCTCACGCGCACCGGGAACGGGAACGGCCGGTCGCCACGCGTCACGCACACCGTCAGCGTGTCGCCGACCGCGAGCGGCAGCCCCGGCACCGCTTCGAGGCCGAGGCCGCCGGTCGAGTAGTCGCTGGTGAAGCAAGCGGCCGTCGACCCGTCGGCGAGCAGCAGCGTCGCCGGCACGCGCATCGCGATCCGGTGCGTGACGCGCACCTGTTTGGTCTCGCGCGCGACGGCCAGCGCGGCGCCGAGCATCGCGAGGTTGTAGACGGTCCAGCCGAGCGTGATCAGGATCGTCGACGCCTCGTCGCCCTGATCGGCCGCGAGCCGCCACACGCCGGCCGCGATCGCGAGCACGTTCAGCGCGAACAGCACGAGGTACGGCTTCGACGTCGACCAGTCGACGTAGCCTTCGTCGATCTTGCCGCCCTTGTCGGTCACGTTGAACTTGCCGTGCTTCGGGCTGAAGAACGCGACGGTGGTCGGCAGCGCGATGTACCACGCGAGCACCGATTCATAGACCTCGGCCCAGAACGAATGGCGATAACGCCCCTGCATCCGCGAGTTCGCGACGTTCGCGAGCACCAGGTACGGGATCACGTAGCTCGCGAGCGCGATCGACGACGCATTGATGAAGTACAGGTGGAAGAACAGGTAGGCGAGCGGGATCGTCAGGAACACGAGCCGCGGGATCCCGTAGAAGAAATGCAGCATCGCATTGCCGTAGCAGATCCGCTGGATGAAGCCGAGTCCGCGCCCGAGGAACGGATTGTCGATGCGGAAGATCTGCGCCATCCCGCGCGCCCAGCGCGTGCGCTGCTTCACGTGGCCCGCGAGGCTCTCGGTCGCGAGGCCGGCCGCCTGCACGGTCGGCAGATAGGCCGACGTGTAGCCGCGGCGATGCAGCTTGAGCGCGGTGTGCGCGTCCTCGGTCACGGTCTCGACGGCGACGCCGCCCACCTCCTCCAGCGCGCTGCGCTTGAGCACCGCGCACGATCCGCAGAAGAACGTCGCGTTCCACAGGTCGTTGCCCGACTGCACGAGCCCGTAGAAGAGGTTGCCCTCGTTCGGGATCTCGCGGAACGTGCCGAGATTGCGCTCGAACGGATCGGGCGAGAAGAAATGGTGCGGCGTCTGCACCAGCGCGCATTTCGGGTCGCGCAGGAACACGCCCATCGTCGTCTGCAGGAACGAGCGCGTCGGCACGTGATCGCAGTCGAAGATCGCGATGTATTCGCCGTGCGTCTTCGGCAGCGCGCGGTTGATGTTGCCGGCCTTCGCGTGGCGATTGTCGTCGCGCGTCAGGTAGCCGATCCCCGCTTCCCGCGCGAACGCCTCGAACTCGGGGCGGCGGCCGTCGTCGAGCAGGTACACGCGCAGCTTGGCCGTCGGCCAGTCGATGCTCTGCGACGCGAACACGGTCGGCTTCACGACCGACAGCGGCTCGTTGTAGGTCGGGATATAGATGTCGACGCTCGGCCAGCTGTCGGGATCGTCGGGCAACGGCACGATCGGCCGGTCGAGCGGCCATGCGGTCTGTATGAAGCCGAGCAGCAGGATCATCCACGTGTAGGCTTCGGCACCGTACAGCAGGTAGCCGGCGAACGCCTCGACGGGGCTGCGGAAATCGAGCGTCTGGGTCGTGCGCCACCACACGTAGCGGACCGTGGCGAGCAGCGCGAGCGACGCGAGCGCGAGCGTCGGCAGATGGCCCGGCAGGCGGCGCAACGCCAGCGCCAGCACCGCGACGATCGCGAAGAACGCGAACTGCGCGCCGGGCATCAGCGGCGACATCCCGGCCGCGGCCCACATCAGCGCACCGGCGATCAGCAGCAGCGGTGCAAGCCAGCGGTGCCGGCCGACGCCGTGCGCGCGCGCGTCGAGCCAGCCGCCCCAGCGCGCCCACGGCAGGCGCCCGAGCAGCGCGTCGAGGCGGGCGCCGAGCGCGCGCGCCGCGACGTAGACCGGCACGACGAACGTGTCGAACCATGCGAGCGGATCGCGCGCGGGCCGCTCGTCGGCCGCGCGCGGCGCGCGCACGATCGCGCGCCACAGCCATTCGCGCGGGCTCAGCGGCTGCAGCACGCCCCACTCCTTCGCGAGCCACAGGAAGGCAACGCGCGCCCGGCGGCTCATGGGATCGGGCCGGCCGGGCGGCGGTGCATGGAAGAACAGCCGCACGAGCCAGTCGAGCAGCGTGCGCTGGGCCGGCAGCCCGATCCCGCGCGCACACCAGTCGGTCGCGCGCCGGGCCGCGGCGCGCCAGCGCGACGCGAACGCGGCCTTCATCGCCGCGCTCCCGTGCGGCCGGCCGCGGCCGCCGCGAGCCACGCGTCGACCCAGTTCGCGACGCCGTTCAGGTCGTGCGACGCCTGCGAATACGGCGCATCGTCGAAGATCCAGGTGCCGCGCGCGAGCGTCTCGGGCACGGCCGCATCGACGTGAATCCGCTGTTCGAGCATCGACGCCGGCCCCGCGACCGCGCGCAGCATCGCGAGCGCATCGCGCTGCATGTCGCGCGCCGGGTTCAGCCGGTTCACGACGATCTGCAGGTCGCCGCCGCCGGCCCGCAGCGCGTCGAGGCGCGCGGCGACCGTCGCGCACGCGGCCGGTTCGGGCGGCACGACGACGAGCGTCAGGTCGGCGCGGCGAATCGCCTGCTCGGCCTGCGGCGACGGATAGCGCGCGGTGTCGACCAGCACGACGCCGTCCGCCGGCAGCGCGATCTCGTCGAGCGCGCGCGACAGCCACGCCGGATCGGCCGCGAGCCGCGCATCGCAGGCGGCGGCGCCCGCTGCGTCGACCTGGCCATACGGCACGAACAGCACGCCGTCGGCGTTGCGCCACGTATGCGCGTGCCATGGCGCGGCGTCGCCGGCGTCACCGAGCAGGCTGTGCGCGAGCCCGTGCTCGGCCAGCGTGTCGAGACCGAGCGTCGCGCCCATCAGGTTCTGCGCGTCGAACTCGACCGCGACGACCGGCCGGCCGCGGCGCGCGAGCAGCACCGCGAGCGCACCGGCGAGCGTCGTGCGGCCCGCGCCGCCGGTCGTCGACGTGACGGCGATCGTCTTCATGGCGCGGCCTCGTCGGTACGGCCGGCTTCGGGCAGCAGGCGCCCGCGCAGCGCGACCGGCACGAGTTCGCACGGCACCGCGTCGCGCCGGTGCAGCCCGCGCGGCGCATGAAAACCGCGGCCGAGGCCCAGGTGCTGCGCGACGATCCACACCGGCACCGCGATCGCGATGCCGACGACGAATCCGATGACGAGTTCGGCGATCATGCGCCCTCCGGCTTGCGCAGCGGCATCGCGCTGCGGATGGCGCCGCGCGTGCGCGCGACGGGAAATTCGGCGGACGATGCCGCCGTATCTGCGGCCGGCGTGGCGTCGCCGGCGTGCGGCGCCGCATCGGCATGCGCGTCGACCGTCCCGGCCGCAGCGACTCCGGCGTCCGGTTCGGCGCGCGGCGCGACATCCTCCGCGCGTTCGATCGGCGCGCGCGCCGCGCCGGCCGGCTTCGCCGCCGCGAACAGGTCGCTGTAGTCGGCGATCGGCGCGCGCCGGTTCTCGGTCTTCAGCGCATCGAGCTCGGTGTCGATGCTGCCCTGTCCGAGACACACGACGCGATCGGACAGCGTGTCGACCGGCACGTCGAAGATCCGCGTCAGCGCGTCGTCGGCATCGGCCGGCTCGCACGCGAACAGGAACACGTACAGGTGTCCGGCATCGGCGGTCACGACGTCGCCCGCGCGGCGCGGCCGGCAGTGCCGCAGCGCATCGACGTGCGACACGCCGGGCAGCAGCGCGATCTTCGCGAGCGTATGCGGCAACGCGAGCACGGCGCCGCGATCGAGCACCGCGCGAATCCGCAGACAGAAGGCGCCGACCGGCAGATAGCCCAGCACCGAATCGCCGAGCGCGGCCGCGAGCGCCGCACGATAGTCGGCCGCGACGGGCCGCGCATAGAGCTGCCCGCGCAGCGCGTTGACGGCCGCGTGCACCCGCGACACCGGCAGGTCGCGCGCGACGACGCGATTCGCGCCGACGCTCAGCACGAGCATCTCGAACTGCTGGCGCAGCACCTCGCCGCGCTCGACGACGGCGATCTTCAGTGCGCCGCCGGATTGTCGGCGCAGCGTGTGAACGGCCGCGCACAGCGCCTCGAGCTGCGCGTGCGTGCGGAACGCCAGAACCGCGGTCGCGGCCTGCGCATGCGCACAGGCGGCGACGACCGCCGCGTTGTCGTCGACGATTTCCCAGCCGGCAGGTACGCGGCTCGTTTCGTCGAGCACCGCGCGGCTGACGACGACGCGATCCTCGTCGGTCGCGAGCTTCATCCGGCGCGACGGCTCGGCGGCGGCGCCGTCGACGATCGCGGCGAGCCGGCCGCTCGGCGCGAACCGCAGCGGCCGCACTTCACCGGCCGCGAGCGTGTCGCCGGCACGCCAGAAATCGACGACCCACAGCAGCTCGCCGTGCGTGCGCTGCAATTGCGCGACGCCCGAGCACACCCCGTGAAAGCCGCTGCGCGGCGCGCGATTCGCGTCGCGCACGAGCGGCGGATCGTCGGTATCGAGGTCGGCGCCGGTGCGCACGATCTCGGGATCGACCAGCAGCACCAGCGCGATCCGGTGCGTGCGGCACCAGTCGGCGAGCGCGTGTGCCTCTTCCGCGAGTGCCGCCGGATCGCCCCAGCTGAACCAGCGCTGCGCGCCTTCGATGAAATACAGCGAGCGTGCGCGAAAGCCGTAGCGCTTCATCGCGCGCAAGCCACCCGTGAGCCGAGCGAACGGACCGGGCGCCGCACGGCGCGGCGCAGCGGTTTCGCGCGCGGCATCGCCGTCGGCCGGCTCGTGCGCGGGCGGCATCGCCAGCACGTTCAGGTTGCGCGGCCAGCCGGCCGGCTGCGCGCCGCCCGCGAAACCGCGCGACGCCATCTGCGCGGCGACGCGCGCCGCGTCGCGCGCCAGCACGACCGTCACGTCGCGCGTGCGCGACTGCCGCGCGCTTTCCCACACCAGCGCGTCGCACGCCGGCGTGCCGGCAGCGGCATAGATCGCGTACAGGCCGCCCGCTTCCAGCTGCGTCCACGTATCGGGCAGGCCGTCGATCGCGAGCCGGCTCAGCGGGCCGGCGCGGCCACCGGCCGGCCCGGTGCGCAGCAGCGCGCGCAGGCGGCCCAGCAGGCCGGCGGCGCCGAGCGCGGGACGGGTTGCATCGATTTCCGTATTCACGCGCTTCCCCCAAGGTCTGCTTGCATATGGAACGCACACGCGTTGCCACGAGAACGGCCGCTCGCGACGCGTGGGACGCCGCGAATACTGGCCGTATTCGCAAGGAGCGCAACGCGGCGAGCGGCCGTTCTCGTGGCAACCCCAAACCAAAAAGTCGTTCCAGGGGAACGCCCGAAATCGCATGTACGTTCCATATGCAAGCAGCCCCTAGTAATCCGAATAAAGCCGCACCGGCGTCGGCGTGACGAGCCAGCTGCGCTCCGCGCGTGCGTCGAACGCATAGCGCAGGTACACGAGCGCCGAACTCGGCGCATAGTCGTGCGACCGGTCGACGTGCAGTTGCGCGCCGACGCTCAGGTGCGGATTCACGCGATATTCGACGATGCCGTTCACGCCGTACGAGAACGACACGCCGCGCGTCGAACTGCCCGTGTAGACGAGCCCCGCCGCCTCCTGCGCAGCGCGCTGGTTCGCAAAGGTCGGGTAGAACAGCGAATCCTTTTCGTAGCTGTTCGAGATCCCGGCCGTGACCGTCAGGTCCCACGACAGCGCGTCGCGCCGCCCGGCCCACTCGATCGGCACGCCGAGCGACAGGTAGCGCTGCGGGCTGTAGTAACCGCCCTGCCCGTACGTGTAGTAACGCAGGTTCTGCGCGTAGTGCCACGCGTTGCCGACGAGCCCCGTGCTCACCTTCATCGTCGCGCGTTCGTACACGGGCACCGTGAAGCCGGAGCGCAGCGTGACTTCCGCGTTGCGCTCGACGTTGCGGCCGGACAGCACGCCCGCGCCGAGTTCGGCGAACAGGTTCACGCGCCCGACGTCGACCGCCGCGCGCAGGTTCACGCCATCGCGACGCACGCCGCCCCATACGGCCCCGGTCCACGGATCGCGCATCCCCGCATACGACAGCACGCTGCTCGTCTCCGGCCGGCGCGACGCGTTCACGGTGAAGCTCGCCGGCCCCGCGTCGAAGCGGTAGCGTACGCCGCCGACCAGGTAATGCACCGGGAAGCCGAGCGGCGACGTGCCGAGGTCGACGCGCCATGCGTCCGTGCGATAGCCGGCGCCGAGCGCGACGCCCGTCATCGGCTGATGCAGGTCGCCCGCCGGATGCGCGATCGACGCGGCGGCCGACGGATTCGCGGCGAACGGCGCGGGCAGCCCGATCGGCGTGTTGAGCGCCGCGTAGGTCCCGAACGTCTTCAGCGAATACGCGTTCGGGTCGCTCGTATCGAGCGTGCCGGCGTCCAGATGCACGGTGTCGAGCTGCAGGAACGCATGCCCGTCGTAGCGCACCGGCATCTGCACGTAGATCGGCACCTGCTGCGCGCGGTACGCGGAAATCCCTTCGTCGCCCGACTTGTACGCGGGCAGCCAGCCGATCTCGATCTCGGGATCGCGCCGCTGCGCAAGATCCGCGAACGCGGCCTGCGCGGGCGTGCGACCGTCGCGGCCGGGGCTCACGCCGCTCGTGCGCTCCTGCGACAGCGACAGCCGGTACAGCGATGCGGCATCGTCGTAGCGGCCCTGCGCCTCGGCCACGCGCCCCGCCGCGACCGTCACGTCGGCACGCGCCGGGTACGCGGCCTGCAGCGGGTCGATCACCTGCGCGGCTTCGTCGGGGCGGCGCAGCGCGTTCAGCCGGCGCACGACCGACAGCCGCGTATCGACGTCGTCGTCCGGCGTGCGCGCGAGCACGGCCTGCACGCGTGCGAGCGCGGCCGCGCGGTGGCCGCTGTCCTCGTCGATGCGCGCGAGCGCGAGCTGCGTATCGGCATCGTCCGGCGTGCGCGCGACGACCGGCGCGAGCGCGTCGCGTGCCGCGTCGTAACGGCCCTGCGCGCGTTCGAGGTCGGCCAGTTCGAGTGCGTAGCGCTTGTCCGCGCGGCCGGCCGGGCTCGCCCGGTCGAGCAGCGTGCGGGCGCGCGCATAGTCCCGTTGCGCGATCGCGTCGTCCGTCTGCCGCAGCACGAGCCGCAGCGACTGGTCCTCGATCCGCGCGGTCTGTGCCGGCGTCAGCGCCGGCTCGCGGCGCAGCGCGTCGAGCCACGCGGCGAGCGCGTCGTCGCGCCCCGCGCTGCCGAGCAGGTCGCCGTAGCGCAGCCGCACGTCGGGATCGGCCTCGCGCGGATGCGTGGCGATCCAGTCGCGCAACGGCGCGAGGCCGCGCTCGGGTTCGCCCGCGTCGATCCACTGCGCGCCGATCGCGGCCAGCATGTCGGGATCGTCCGGCGCGCTCGCCTGCGCATGGGCGAGCGACGCGGCGAAGGCCGCACGATCGCCACGGCCGAGCGCGCCGCGCGCGCCGGCCAGCGAACCTTCCGCGTCGAGCTTGCGTGCGAGCGCACGCATGCCGTCCGAACGTTGCGCATCGTCGACGCCCGCGAGCGCGGCCTGCGCGCCCGCGATGTCGTCGAGCGAGTTGCGATACAGCGCGGTCGCATAGCGCATCTCGGGCGTGTCGCTTTGCGCGAGCCCGTCGTCCATCACCGTGCGGCCGAGCTGCGGCAGCCCCATGTCGCGATACAGCCGCGCAAGCGCGAAGCGCGTCCACGGCGCATCGGGCGCCGCGCGCACCGCCGCTTCGTAGCGTTGTGCGGCCGGCCCGCGTTCGCCCTTGTCCGCCAGCGCGCGCGCCTCGCTCGCGAGCAGGTCGGCGCGCAGCCCGTCGAGCGCGTGACGATCGTCGCGGCCCGTCACGCGGCTCTGCAGCGCGTCGAGCAGCGGGCCGATGCGATCCGCGCGGCCGGTGTTCTCGTACAGCGTCGCCGTGCCGCGCACCGCCGACAGGTTCGGCGAACGTGCGGCCAGCAGTTCGCGCAGCAACGGCTCCGCGCGCGCCCAGTCGCGCTGCGCGAGCAGCGCATCGGCAAGCTGAAGCTTCGCGTCCGGGCTGTCGGGCTGCATCGCGAGCGCGGCGCGCGCCGCGCGCTCGGCATCCTGCGGCCGTCCGGCCGACGCCGCCGCGCGCCCTTGCGCGATCAGCCCCCAGAACTGCGCGGTGCGCGCGAGGCTCTGCCACTTGCCGCGCTGGTCGGTCGACAGCGCCGCGGCACGCGTGAACAGCGCGCGCGCTTCGTCGTGCCGGCCTTCGCGCAGGCGCAGCAGGCCGAGCCCGCCGACCGCATCGGCATCACCCGCGCGCGCCTGCGCGGCGCGCGCAAGCAGCGGATCGGCGCCGCTCAGATCGCCGCGCGCGAGCGCCTGCAAGCCGCGCTGTTGCGCGATGTAGCCCGGATCGCGCTCGAGCAGCCGTTGCGCGTCGCGCTGCCGCTCGATTGCGGCGGCGCGAGCGCGGAATTCGGTGTCGTCCGGCACGAGCGCGAGATAGGCACGCAATGCGTCGAGATAGGCGGGATCGGTGCCGGCGGACTGCAGCACGCGCCGCCACACGGCCATCGCTTCCGTATGGTCGGCGTCGGGCCGCTTCGCGAGCGACCACGCGATGCGGTTCGCCTCCGCACGCGTGTCGTCGCGCTGGTTCAGGAGCCGCGCGAGCGCCAGCGCCGCGTTCGAATCCTGCGGGTCGGCCGCGACCGCGCGGCGCAGCGCGGCGACCGCCGGTTCGCGGCCGCCCGGCGCGTTCGCGACGATCTGGTAATACTCGGCGCCCAGCGCACCGGACGGCGCGCCGTTCGGAAACAGCGCGACGATCCTGCGGGCCGCCTCGTCGGCGCGGCCGCTGCGCGCGAGCAGCCGGATCTGCGCCATCTCGCCGCGGCCGCTCGTCGCGACGCGATATTCGTCGGCCGCGCGGCGCGTGTCGGGCGCCGCGGGTGCGCGCGCCTGCAGGCGCGCCAGCGTGGCCTGCGCGCCTTGCGCGTCGCCGAGCCGCAGCAGCACGCGCACCTGTTCCGCGAGCAGTTCGGAATCATCCGGCGCGATCAGGAGCCCCTTGCGCAGTGCGTCGCGCGCGAGGTCGTCGCGATGCTTGGCGCCCCACATGCGGGCGGTCGCGAGCTGACGCCGCGCGTCGGGCGACGTGGCCGAGGCCGAGGCCGGCGCCGACACGGCATTCGGCGCGACGGGTTTCGTCGCCGCGACGGCGACGGTGGCCGGCGCCGCCGCGGAGACCGACGACGCGAGCCACGCAAGCCCCGCGACACGCCGCGCGCCGTGCTTCATCGGGCCGCGCATGAACGGCCCTCCCAGCGCGCATCGAGCGACCCGTCCGCGCCGAACCGGTAACGGCCCTCGCGCCAGCCGAGGCCGAACAGCGTCAGCACGCTCGTGTAATAGCCGGGCGCCGACTGGCGCGCGAGCGCGTCGACACGGGCCGCCTGCGCATCGGCGAGCGCATGCTGGCCGCGCGCGTCGAGGAACGGCACGGCCGCCGCCGAGAAGCCGCCGTTGCCGTCGTTCGGCCCCGCGACGCCGGTCGTCGTATCGACCTTCTCCGGCGGCGCGCCATGCGCGGCGATGTAATCGGCGAACGGTGCGAAGCGCGCGAGCAGCGGCGCGGCGAGCGGATCGGCGCGATCGAGCATGCCGGCCCACAAGTACACGCGTATCGCGTTGTACGCGCTTTCCGCGTGGGTCTGCGGATCGGGCGCGAAGCCGGCGCCGGCGCGATACAACGCCCAGTCCGGCGCAAAGCCCTTGGGCGCGGTGTCGAGCAGCACGCGGCCGGTGCTGGCCGCGAGCGCGGCCCAGCGGCGATCGTCCGGCAGCCGCGCGGCGAGCCCGCGGATCACCTGCGGCGGCGAATAGCTCGGGTTCACGCGCCATCGACCGTCGGCCAGCTTGAATCCGGTCGGTCCGGGCAGCAGCGTGAGGCCGAGGCCCGGCACGCTGGCCGTCTCGTCGTCGAGCACGCGCTTCGCGAGCAGCGCGCCGCGCGCCGTATAGCTGCGCTCGTGCCACAGCCGTCCGGCTTCGACGAGCGTGTACGCGATCCACAAGTCGGCATCGGACGCCGCGTTCGCGTCGAGCACGCGCCACGCGCCGTCCGGCGCGCGGCCCCACAGCCACGCTGGCAGACGGGCGCTCAGGTCGCCCTGCGCGAGGTTGTTCTCGGTCCATGCGAGGATCGTGTCGAACGTGCGCCGGTCGTTCGCGACGAGCGCGAAGAACAGTCCATACGCCTGCCCCTCCGATACCGTGCGCGAATCCGTCGAGCCGACGTCGATCACCCGGCCGTCGGCCGACACGAAATCGCGCTTGAACGCGTCCCAGCGCGGCCACGCCGCGCCGCACCGCACGTCGGCCGTGCCGCCTTGCGCGGCCTGCGCGCGCCCGGCGGCGCCGGCCGCCGCGCACACGGCCGCGACGGCCAGCACGAGCGTCGTGCCGACCCGCCGCGCCGGCTGCGCTGCCCGTCGCCTTGCGAATGCCCACGCCATCCGTTACATCCCCCGTCGGCGCGCGGCGATTCTCTGCAGCACGCTGAACACGCCGAGCGCGAGCAGCAGCCCCGCGACGACGCCGACCACGCCGAGCACCACCGGGTGTCGCGCCGCTTGCGTCCAGACGCGCGCGTACCACGGCACGAAGCCGACCACGTACGGCTCGCCGACGCGCAGGCTGTCGACCTGCCCCGGCCGCACCAGCGCGAGGTCGCCCTGCAGCTGCGACACGAGGCCCGGCTTCTCGAATACGTCGAGCAGATCGGCCAGACGCGTCTGGTCGGTCGCCGTCAGCGCCACGACGCTGCGGCCATGGCTGCCCGGCAGCTCGAACCCGGCCAGCGCCGCGAGCGAGCCCGTCTGTTCGATATGCGCGCCGCCGTCGGCCATGCCGACGCCGTTGCGCCAGCGCTCCTTCACCGAGAACGCGACACGCGTCGCGCCCGTGCCGGCCTGCTGGTCGATCGACAGCGGCAACGCCGCGCGCCAGTGCGACAGCAGCGGCGACGCGGGCGAGCCGTCGATCACGAGCAGGTCCTTGCGGCCCGCGAGCGCGGCGACGTCGCCGGGCCGCGCGACCTGCACGCGCAGCGCCGGGAAGCCGGTCCACTGCCCCATGTGGCCGAGCATCGTCAGGTAGGCTTCCAGCTCCTGCGGCGACGGCCGGTCCGGCATCACGACCGCCGTCTGCGACAGGTCGGCGAAGCGCGTGAACGGGAAACCGCTGTTCGCGAAGAACGCGAGGTTCGGCAATTGCGCGTAATGGACGAAGTGCGAGAAGTCGATCGTCGAATCCGGATCGATCGCCGCGCGCTGCGGCTCGGTCGCGGTGCTCGAGCAGAGCCCCGTCTTCTGCGAATCGAGCGTGAAGCGGAACTGCAGCTGGTTGCCGCTGCCGACCCGGAACGCCGGAATGTCGACATCGCTCGTCACGCGCCCTTCCGGCACCGACAGCAGCGGCAGCTGCATGCGCCCGCGCGCGTCTTCCGCATGGGTCGGCCCGAGCCGGTACGACTTCACGAGCTGTTCGTTGATCTCGACGGCGAGCGTCGAGTTGTCCTGCACGGTCGGCGCGGTGTAGCGATAGCGCAGCGTGATCGGCACGCCCGAGCCGTTCCACGAATGCAGATCGGCCGGCACGCGCAGGTTCAGCCGGATCGCGTCGGGCGACGTGCCGCGCACTTCGAGTTCGCGCGGATCCGACACCAATTCGCGGAACGTGATCGGCCGGTTCACCGGCAGCCAGCGCGGTGCGTCGTACGGCTTGCGCGGCGCGCCGAGATCCACGTGCGCGACCGTCGCCGCCGGGCCCGACAGCGCCGCGCGGCCGAGCACGAGCGCCGCGACCGCGTCGTCGACCTCGGCGGCCGTGCGGCCCGTCACGACCAGCAGCTTGCGGCCCGGCGCGGCCGGGTTGTCGGCGACGGCGAGCAGCGGGCCGTTGACCGACGGCAGCGCGAGGCCGGCCGGCAAGGTCGCGGCCGTGCCGACCACGACCGCCTGGTCGTCGGCCGGGAGCGTCGCCGCAACCGGGAAGCGCGCCTGCCGGTAGTCGGCCAGCGCGCCGAACCACGACGCGAGCACGCCGGCGCTGCGCAGCGTCGCCGAGTCGGGCGACGCCGGCAGCACGAACGGCAGCCGCAGGAGCCCGTTGTCGCGCCGGTCGAAGAACGGCGCGGGCAGCAGCGCGAGATCGTTCGGCAGGCGCACCGGCGACTCGTCGAGGATCAGTTCGCTCGTCGGGCTCACGTCGGCCCACAGCGCCGAGCTCGACGGGTCCTCGCAGTGGTCGAGCGTGTAATGCGCGATCAGGCGCAGGCCGATCTGGTTGAAATCGGAGAAGTAGCGCGGATCGATCGGGATGTCCTGCGTGACCGTACGGCCCGCGCGCGTCGCGTCGAACGGGACGGTCGCGACCACCTCGCCGTTCATCGACACCTTCAGGTGCGACATCGGGAAGACCAGCGCCGGCGAATACGCGTAGGTCAGGCGCAGCCGCGCGCCGGTGACCACGCGGTCGAGCCGCACGCCCGCATTGATCGTGCGCGCGTCGTCGGCGCCGCGCAGGTGGACCGGGTCGAACGCGCCGAGCGACGCGAACGGCAGGTGCACGGTCGTCGCGGGCTGGCCGGCGGCGCTCGGCACGGCCGCGCCGCTGGCGGACGCCGAAGCGGCCGCAGCCGGCATGGGCGCGGCCGACAGCGCGGCCGCATGGAACGCGCCGAACGTGGCGAGCGACAGGACGAACAGCGACGCGGCCGGCTTCATGCGCGGCCCCGCTTCGTCAAGATCGTCCGGTCATCAAGCGCGCCGCAACCGACGCGCGCAAAGCAGCTATGCCCGTGAGTGCACATCCCCACTGCTTCCCCTCAAAGTCTGGCCTGAATGCATTTATCGAAACGACGCGGCGAATCATTGTGCAGCCGATTCGTCGGACAGCGCGCACCGGGCACCGGCGCTCGCACATTCGTCACACTATCTCAAAATCAAGACAAAACTCGCCCTGATTCGTGCTGACGAAGCGAAAAACAACTCAATCCGGTCGGAAATGCTGCGCGTCGCGATGGAATGGCAAGAGTTACACCGTTGCTGCCGGCCGGACCGCCCGGCATACTGCCGGCGCTGCCGAACCGGCGGTCCGGCGCCCCGGGAAACCGGCCGGATGCCGGCGGCGGCCCGTTGCGGGCCGCCCGGAACGCGCTGCCGCGTGAGCGGCGCGTATGCTACCGCAAGCCCGGGCCGCGTGCTTGGCTTTCTTCATGGAAAACTGACTTGGATCAAATCGTCGACACCGCTACCCCGTCCTCCGACACGCTGCTGCGCATCATCGCCGCGCAGACCGAGATCGCGAAACTCGGCCTCGACCTCGGCAGCGTGATGGCTTACGTGACCGAGCAGGTGCCGCAGCTCACGGGCGCGAGCGGCGCGGCGGTCGAATTCGCCGAAGGCGACGACATGGTGTACCGCGCCGCGTCGGGCTCCGCCGCCGGGATGCTCGGGCTGCGGCTGCGCCGCTCGGGCAGCCTGTCCGGCCTGTGCGTGACGCGCGGTGAACTGCTGCACTGCAAGGATTCGGAATCCGACCCGCGCGTCGACCGCGATGCGTGCCGCCGGGTCGGGCTGCGCTCGATGCTGGTGATGCCGCTCACCCACGCGGACACGACGGTCGGCGTGCTGAAGGTGATGTCGCCGGACATCGACGGGTTTTCGGCCGCCGATGCCGGGACGCTGCGGCTCACGGCCGACCTGATCGCCGCCGCGATGTTCCACGCGGCGCGCAACGAGGCCAACGAGTTGTACCTGCGCGCGACGCACGACGCGCTCACCGGCCTGCCGAACCGCGCGCTGTTCTACGACCGCCTGCGCCAGTCGATGCATACGGCGCTGCGCGCGAACGGCCGGCTCGGCATCCTCAACATCGACATGGACGGGCTCAAGCCGATCAACGACGGCTACGGCCACCGCGCGGGCGACGCCGCGCTGCGCGAGATCGCCACGCGGATGCAGCGCGCCGTGCGGCGCTCGGATACGGTCGCGCGCGTGGGCGGCGACGAGTTCGCGGTGATCCTGCCGAACATCGGCAGCCGCGACGACGTCGATGCACAACGCGCACGGCTCGCCCGGCAGGTCGGCGAGCCGTTCGAATTCGAAGGACATCCGCTGCGGCTCGGCGTCAGTGTCGGCGTCGCGATGCTGCCTGACGACGGCACCGACATGAACGCGCTGATCGAACGTGCGGACCAGGCGATGTACGCGGTGAAGCGCACGCGGACGCAGCGGGCGGCGCACGCGTAACCCGCCTGACCGGCCGGGGCCGCGGCCGTCCGGGCCGGTTACGGATGGTTAGCCGACCCGCGCCACCGCGATTGCAAAACCGACCACGATCCACTGCACGATCGCGACCAGCATACCGGCACGGCACAACCCGACCGCACCGCGCACACGCGCGTCGAGCGCGCGTCCGGCCTTGCCTGCGTCGATCCAGCCGAGGTCGGCAAGCGCGCGATCGAGCGCGGCCAGCCCGTCGTCGGCCGACGCATCGCCCGATGCCGTGCGCGCGAGCGCGGCGAACAGCCGCCGGTCGATCTCGATGCGCACCGCGTACCACAGCGCGGCAATCCCCGACCCGGTGCTGATCACGGCCAGCAACACACGCGCGATCGTCGCCGGCGGCCAGCCCGCCGCGATCCACCAGCCTGCGCCGGCCGCGGCCAGCGCGGCCGCGATCGCCCACGCGCCGGCGTCGAGCGCCCCGCGCGCGGCGGCGATCCGGAACGGTGCGGACGGGTCGCGCATCACGCCGCTCCCGTCACGCGGCGACGGTCGATCCAGTCCTGCAGCACGGCCGCGCCGTCGTCCGACCATACCGCGCGCGGCCGCATCGCCCGTACCGCGGCAAGCGCGTCGCGCGCGTCGCCGAGCCCCCGCCGCGCGGCGAGCCAGGCAGCCGCGCACAGCACGCTGCGCCCGTAGCCGAGCGCACAGCAGATCAGCACGTCGCGCCCCTCGGCGTGCAGGCGTTCGAGCGCCGCGACGGCCGCCGCGAGCTGCGCCGCGGTGGGCGCGACGAGGTCGAGCTGCGGCACCGACGCATACGCGAGCGACGCGTCGGCCGCGGCCCAGCGCGGCATCTCGGCCGTCAGGTCGACGAGCGCGGTGAAGCCGTGGCGTCGCAGGTCGCGCGTGGTCGGCGTGCGGCCGATCGACACGCGCTCGTCGATCCGCGCCGGCGCCGGATGCCGGAACGTCCACACCCGCGAGTTGACGAACGCGCCGGCGATCGTTGGTGCGAGCAGCCAGCGGATGAACACCGGGAAACGGCCCGCGTCGTCCTTCTGGAACGCACCGGGCGCGCCGCGCCGGTAGATCCACGCGACGCACGCGAGCGCCAGCGCGACCCACCCGGCCGCCAACGCCCAGCCCGGCGCGCGCGACACGCAGCCAAGCGCCACCAGCGCGACCAGCGCCGCGCCGAGCGCATAGCGGCGGGCGAGCACGCGGCCGCCTGCGGACGGCGAGCCGGTCACGCCCGGCAGTCGCCCCGCGGCGTCACGCAACGGAAACAGGAACAGCGCCAGGCAGCCGACGGCCGCACCGGTCGGCACGTCGATCGCATGATGCTGATAGGTCGTCAGCACCGACACGCCGATCGCCGCGAACCATGGATGCAGCACGAACCGAGCGAGCGTGCCGCGCAACTGCTTCGCATAGACGGCCCACAGCACGACGAGCAGGCCGATGTGCAGCGACGGCGCCTGGTTGAACGGCTTGTCGAACCCCATCAGCAGCGTGAACAGCGCGCCGGCCACGCCGCCCGCGTCGGGCCGCTCGAAGCCGAAGCGCAGCGGCCACGCGACGAAGCACGCGACCGACACCAGCTGCACGGTCAACAGCCGCTTCACGTGATCGAGCAGATCGTCGCGGCGGGTCCAGAAGAAGAACGACAGCGCGTACAGCAGGTCGATCGACCAGTACGGCACGATGGTCCATGGCACGAACGGAATCGCATGTTCCCAGCCGAACGCGAAGGTCGGCACCACGGCCCGGCGCGCGGCGAGCCAGTTCGCGAAGCCGTACGAGGAAAAGAACACCGCGCCCATCGCGGCGAGCCAGCCGACGCGCAGCACGAACGACGCGTCGTGCGCGCCGGCCGCCGACTCGGCGAGACCGTCGCCCGCGCCCGCGCCGCCGCCGAGCGCGCTCATGACGCGTCGATCCGTTGCGCGAGGCTGACCGTGAAGATGCCCATCTCGTCGATGCGCTGGTCGAGCTTGCGAAAGCCCGCGCGCGCGACGAGTTCGTCCATCTCGGCCTGCGAGCGGCGGCGCATCACCCAGGTCGCGTCACCGCGATGATTGTTCAGCGCGCGTGCGATGAATTCGAGCTGCGGATGCCACGGTTGCCCGGTATAGACGAGATAGCCGCCGGGCGGCACCGCCTGCGCGAGCCCGCGCAGCGAACGTTCGATCAGCGCGTTCTCGCCGAACAGTTCATACAGCCCCGACACGATCGCCAGCGTCGGACGCGGCTCGAGCGTCGCGAGCGACGCCTCGTCGAACGCGTCGCCGTGCTCGAAGCGCGCGATCGGCTCGAGACCGCGCTGCGCGATCAGCACGCGCCCGGCCTCGACGTTCGGCGGGCTGTAGTCGCGCAGCGTGATGTCGTCGGGCGCCGCGCCGTCGCGTTCGGCGGCCGTCGCGATCGCGTCGAGCACGTAGCGGCCGTGCCCGGCCGCGATGTCGACGATCCGCACCGGTTCGCCGTGGCCGCGCAGCCGGCCGATCGCCGCACCGATCAGTTCCTGCAGATGCACCTTGCGCTGACGGATGCCGACCCAACCCGGCGAATCGAGATAGGTGCGGTCGATCAGTGCGCCGACGCCGAGCCGGCCCTGCGCGCGGTTGCGGTACACGTAGTCGAGCGTCGAACCCGAATCGAAGCCGAGCCGCAGCCCGAGCGCGATGCCGTCCGACAGCGCGCCGCCAGCCTTCAGACCCGCCCGCGTGATCGCCCAGTACGCCCGTGCGAACGGGTTCGCGGGCGGGCGGCCGAGCGCCGCGTATTCGTCGTGGAATGCGCCGCGCCGGTCGGCGTCGGCCAGCGACACGCGCGGGCTCGGCGTATCGAACTCGCGCAGCACGAACGCGCGCAGCGGCGCGAGCGCCCGCGCGCGGTCGCGCTCGCCGAGCGTGTCGTGATAGAAGCCGGGCAGCACGATGCGCTCCTTGCGCGCGGCGCCGAGCCGCTCGAAGAAGCGGTCCTGCGGGCCGCGATGCACGACCCAGTCGGCGCCCGAGATCAGCAGCTGCGTCGGCACGGTGATCGCGGCCGCATCGGCGACGATCCGCTTCGCGGTGTCGTGCAGGTCGAGCAGCATGTTCACGGCGATCGGCCGCGTGATCAGCGGATCGGCCGCATAGCTGGCGATCCGTTCGGGATCGTGCGTGAGGAATTTGGGTTTCACGTAGCTGTTCACGTAGAACAGCCCGCGCAGCTTGTGCATCAGCCGCAGCCCCGGCCGCGCGAACGGTACGTAAAGCTTGATGTGGAACGCCGGCGACGCGACCACGAGGCAGCGGATCGGCGGCGCGTAGTCGTGTACCCAGGTGGCGGCGAGCACCGCGCCGACGCTCTGGCCGACCACGGCCATGTCCTCGATCGCGATGCCGTGCGTGTCGCGGATATGCTCGACGAAGGTCTGCAAGTCGCGCACCGACGCGGCCGCGCTCGGGCTGTAGCCGCGCGCGCCGGGCGAGCGGCCGTGACCGCGCGCATCCCACGCGAAGAACGCGAAGTCCGGCAGGTCGAGCTCGTCGACGAGGTGCGCGACACGCGCCGAATGTTCGTGGCCGCGATGCAGCAGCACGATCGCGCCGCGGCAGCGCGGGCCCGTCGCGGGCCAGTGGCGATAGAACAGCGTTTCGCCGTCGTGCGTGATGAAGTCGGCCTCGCGGGCCGTGCGTGCGTTCATGCGATCTCTCTCGTTTCGTTATTCGAATCATGCGGCGCCGCCCTCCGGCGCCGGTCCCACTACCGCCGTCAGCCGCCCGCTTCGGCGATCCCGGCCTGCACGCGCCGCACCACCGTCACGATCGACAGCACGATCAGCACGCGCCACAGCCATGCGGCGACGCTGCCGACCGGCAGACCGAAGCCGATCCACAGCGCGAACGCACCGAGCGCGAGCGCGCGATCGCTCTTGCCGAACGGGCCGTCGTAGCGGCGCGTCGCGCCGGCGAGCGGGCCGATCAGCCCCGCGCATTCGACGATGACCGCCGTCAGCGCGAACAGCCAGACGTCCGCCGCGGTGAACGCCGAAATCGCGAGGAACGGCAGCACGAGCGCGACGTCGGACACGACGTCGCCAAGCTCGTTCAGGTACGCGCCGAGCGTGCTCTTCTGCCCGTGTTCGCGGGCGAGCATGCCGTCGATCGCGTTGAGCGCCATCCGCACGAACAGCCAGATCGGAATCAGCAGGAACAGCACGCGGGCGAACACGCCAAGCCCCGCAAGCGCGCCGACGACGATCGAGCCGCCGGCCGCGAACAGCGTGACCTGGTTGGCGGTGACACCGCGTTCGGCAAGCGAATCCGCGAACGGACGCAGACGATTCTGGAATTTCGGTTTGAGTGCGTAGAGGCTCATCGTTTTATTGATTCTTCACGTTCGGACACGTTTGCCGCTGCCCTGCCCCGGGCAGCACGCCCGTCGGCGTCGGCTTTCGACAGGTGGTCGTCATCGTCGCCGAGCGGCCCCGACGCGTCAAGCCGCGCGCCGCACCGGCCGCGCCGGGCAATCTGGTGTTTTCGACCAAAACTCGCGATAATCCGCTGGCCCACGAGCGCAGCAATTCATTCGAACTGTGACCGGGCGCTCGTGCAACAGCCGATTATCACGCCGTCGAACGGCGAATTCGCCGCGACGCAACACCCGCCGGCGCATCGTCCGATTATCGCGGCCCTGCGACAGGCAGCCACGAATTTGAAAAAACTTGAACAATGGCCGTCCGGCGCGCATCCTGCCGCGCCGGCATTCCGGGATTCCGCCCGCCGCCCATGCGCGGCCGCGCGGGCATGCATGCAGGAGGCGCCGCGCCGATGAACATCCTGAACGTCTGGCAGCGCGATTTCCTGCTGTCGATCGTGCGGCTCGTCGCCGGTGCGTATCCGGTCTGGCATCAGGCGCCGCCTTCCCCGACGCAGAAGATCTACTTCTCGAACCATACGAGCCACATCGACACGCTCGCGATCCTCGCCGCGCTGCCGCGCGACGTGCGCGCGGTCGTGCGGCCCGTCGCCGCGCGCGACTACTGGGACAGCAGCAACGTGAAGCGTCACATCGCGCAGAAGCTGCTGAACGTCGTGCTGATCGACCGCCACCGCGAAAGCGGCGGCGACCCGTTGGACCCGGTGCGCGACGCACTGCGGCAAGGCCACTCGATCATCATCTTTCCGGAAGGCACGCGCGGCGCCGAAGTCTTGCCGCAGCCGTTCAAGAGCGGCCTGTTCCATCTCGCGACCGAGTTTCCGGAGGTCGCACTCGCGCCGGTCTATCTCGAGAACCTGCAGCGCATCATGCCGAAGGGCGCGATCTGGCCCGTGCCGCTGATCTGCAAGGTGCACTTCGGCGCGAACGATGCGCTCGGTGCCGGCGAAGACAAGCCGACCTTCCTCGCCCGCATGCGCGACGCGATCGTCGCGCTCGCGCCGCCGCAGCGGCCGGCCGGCTGAACGCGGCGCCCTCCCCTCCCTTTTCCGGACCTCTCCATGCGAACTCTCTTCTGGGAACTGGTCGCCGGCGTCACCGGCGTGCTGGTGCTCGCGACCGTGATCGGCGCGATCCTCGGCGCGCGCAGCGGCGGCACCAGCGCGACCATCGTCAACCTGAACCAGCGCATCCGCGCGTGGTGGGCGATGATCGCGATCATGGTCATCGCGATCGGCCTCGGCAACAACGTCACGTATCTGGTGTTCGCGCTGCTGTCGTACCTGACGCTGCGCGAATTCATCACGCTCACGCCGACGACCCCAAGCGACCACACGACGCTCTTCATCGCGTTCTTCATCGCGATTCCGGTGCAGTACCTGCTGCTCGGGATCAACTGGTACGGGATGTATTCGATCTTCGTGCCGGTGCACCTGTTCTTCGCGATGTCGCTGGTGTCGGCGCTCACGCAGGACACGCGCGAATTCCTGAGCCGCAACGCGAAGATCAACTGGGCGCTGATGGTCTGCGTGTACGGGTTGAGCCATGCGCCGGCCGTGCTGATCCTCGACATCCCGCGCTACGCCGGGCAGAACGCGCTGCTGCTGTTCTTCTTCCTGTTCGTCGTGCAGATCAGCGACGTGCTGCAGTACGTGGTCGGCAAGCTGTGCGGGCGCCGCAAGATCGCGCCGCGCCTGTCGCCGTCGAAGACGGTCGAGGGCTTCGTCGGCGGCGGTCTGCTCGCGACGCTGTGCGGCGCATCGCTGTATCGCGTGACGCCGTTCAGCTTCGGCGCGGCGTTCGGGATCTCGCTCGCGATCGTGATCGCGGGCTTCGTCGGCGGCCTGGTGCTGTCGGCCGTGAAGCGCTCGCTCGGCACCAAGGACTGGGGCTCGATGATCGCGGGCCACGGCGGGATGCTCGATCGCGTCGACTCGATCTGCTTCGCGGCGCCGGTGTTCTTCCACCTCGTGCGCTACGTGTACGTGTGATACCGGGACGGCGGGACGGCGCGACGCCGTCCGGTCCCGATTACCGCACGCTCGATCTGACGCACAACGCCGTCGACGACGGCGGCTCGACAGATCCTGGTTGTCGATTCGCCGAACCCGCGAATCGTCACGGCGGGTCGGGCAAATCGATCGCCAGCAACGCCGAGCTGACCGACTTGCCGTGCGCGTCGAGCGCGAGCGAGCGCGTGACACCCCCGCCGAGCGCATCGCGCAGCACGAAGTTGAACGCGGCAAGCGCCGGCAGTTCGTAGCACACCACATCGCCGTGCACGATGCCCGCAAGCCATGCCTTCACCGCCGGCGCATCGAGATGCGCGCGCAGGTGTTCGTAGTGACGCGGATCGCGGCAGATGACCGACACGTTCAGCGTATTGCCCTTGTCGCCGGTGCGCGCATGCGCCAGTTCACGCAGTTGCATCATGCCTCCACGAATGAAAACGACGGCGTTACGTCCGTGCGCGGCAGCAGCACCGACTGCACCGCGATCACCTCGCGCGTCGACTTGAACGCGCCGCCGCCGCCGGCCGGGCCGTTCGTATAAAGCGTCTCGACTTCGTTGCCGATCCGCGCGGCCTCGGCGGCGCTCGCCGCACGGCCGGCCACGCGCACGCGGACTTCGGCCGGCTCGCCGCGCACGGCAGGCGTCGCGTCGCCGTACAGCGAATCCACGCCGATCAGGTCGAAGCGCAGTTCGGTCGCGGCCACGCCGGTCAGCGCGAGCCGCTCGCGGACGATGTCGAGCGCGAGCCGCGCGCGCGCCAGCGCGCCCGGCCCCCCGTACGAGATCTGCCCTTCGCCGATATGACCGTCGACGTACGCGACCGACACCTTCAGCGTGTCGGTGCGCGCGCTGCCGCGCCCGCCCGTCACGCGCACGCGGTCCGGCGCCTCCTCCGCGACGGCCACGCGCGTGAAATCCGCGACGACGTCGGGCTGCAGGTAGCGCGCCGGATCGTGAATCTCGTACAGCAGCTGTTCCTTGCAGGTCGCCGCGCTCACGCGGCCGCCCGCGTGCGGCACCTTGGTGATCACGACCGAGCCGTCGGCCGCGACCTCGCCGATCGGGAATCCGAGCCGCGCGAGATTCGGCACGTCCTTGTAGCCGGGGTCGGCGAAATAGCCGCCCGTCACCTGCCCCGCGCATTCGAGCAGATGGCCGACGACCGTCGCTGCCCCGAGCGTGTCCCAGTCGTCCATTCGCCAGCCGAACGCGTGGATCAGCGGCGCGGCGAACAGCGACGGATCGGCGACGCGCCCGGTCAGCACGACGTCCGCGCCGGCCGCGAGCGCGTCGACGATCGGCGCGGCGCCGAGATACGCGTTCGCGGACACGATGCGGTCGCGATACGCGGCAACCTCGTCGCCCGACTCCTCGAAACGGAACGCGCCGCGCAGCACGACGTCGAGCACGTCGTCGCCTTCGACCGCCGCGACCTTCAGCCCCGCGAGGCCGAGCGACTGCGCGATCCGTGCGGTGCGCCGCGCGGCCGCGCGCGGGTTCGCCGCGCCCATGTTCGACACGATCCGCACGCCCCTGGCCGCGGCCACCGGCAGCACGGCATGCATGCGCGCGTCGAGCAGCGGATCGTAGCCGAGCGACGGATCCTTGCGCCGCGCCTGCTGCGCGATCGCGATCGTGCGCTCGGCCAGGCATTCGAAGACGAGATAGTCGAGCTGCCCGTGCTCGGCCAGTTCGATCGCGGGCTCGATCCGGTCGCCCGAATAGCCGGCGCCCGCGCCGATGCGTACGCGCCGTTCGTGTGATGGCTTTGCTGTCATGTCGATACCGTGGTCCGGCGCTCGCGCGCCGGGAAAAATCAGAAAACGCCCAGCACGACGCACGCGATCGTCATCACGATCGAGGCGCCGAACAGCAGCGGGAACGTGAATTTCTGGTGCTCGGCCAGCTCGATCCCGCACAGGCCGACGACGAGGAACGTCGCGGGCGTCAGCGGGCTGACCGGAAACCCGGTCGTCATCTGGCCGAGCAGCGCGGCCTGCCCCACGTGCACGGCCGGCACGCCGAGCTGGCCGGCCACTTCCGCGATCACCGGCAGCACGCCGAAGTAGAACGAATCGGGATCGAACAGCATGCTGAGCGGCATCGACGCGAGGCCGAGCGCGACCGGGATGTGGCCGGCCATCGACGGCGGCACGAAGCCGACCGCCGCCTGCGCCATCGCCTTCAGCATCCCGCTGCCCTGCATGATGCCGGTGAACACGCCGGCCGCGAGCAGGATGCCGGCCATCATCAGCGCCGCGCGCGCATGCGCGTCGATGCGCTTCCTCTGCATGTCGACGTCCGGGTAGTTCACCATCAGCGCGACGCACAGGCCCACCATGAACATGATCGCCGGCGGGATCTTCTCGCCCATCACGACCATCGTGCCGAGCACGACGAGCGTCAGCACCAGGTTGAACCAGAACAGATGCGGCCGGCGCAGCGCCTGCTCGTCGGGCGTCAGCTCGCGTGTCGGCAGCGGAATCGACGCATCGTCGCGCGACAGGCCGAGCCGCTTCTCCTCGCGCCGCCCGAGCCAGTACGCGACGCCGAACACGAACACCAGCCCGATCGCCTGCACCGGAATCAGCGGATTGAACAGCGCCGACACCGGCAGGTGCAGCGACGCCGACGCGCGGATCATCGGCCCCGTCCACGGCAGGAAATTGATCCCCGCCGCCATCGACACGGCGGCGGCCAGCACGCGCCGGTCCATCTTCAGGCGGTCGTACAGCGGCAGCACCGCGGGAATCGTCACGAGAAAGCAGACCGCGCCCGAGCCGTCGAGATGGATCAGCAGCGCGAGCAGCGTCGTGCCCATCACGATCCGCGTGGGCCGCGTGCCGACCGCGCGCAGGATGCGGTCGATGATCGGGTCGAGCATGCCGGCATCGGTGATCGTCCCGAAATAGAGGATCGCGAACACGAACATCCCGACCACGGGCGCGAGGCCCTTCAGCCCGTCGATCACGAATTTGCTGGTATGCAGCCCGAAGCCGCCGATGAGCGACGCCGCGATCGGCACGATGATCAGCGCCACGAGCGGCGACATGCGTCTGGACAGAATCGCGGCCAGCAGCACGACGATCGTGCCCAGCCCGAGTAACGGCAGCATCGGTGTCTCCTACCTTGTCTTTTGTTGGAGACGAGCGTAAGGTCGGCGCAGCGATAGCACAATTGAAATGATTTGATCGCAGCAATCACGAGCCGTTATGGATCTGAACCTTCGCGACATTCGCGCGTTCGTCACCGTCGCGCACGCCGGCAACTTCACGCGCGCCGCCGCGCGGCTGCATCTGTCGCAGCCGGCGCTGACCGTGCAGATCCGGCGGCTCGAGGAAATCGTCGGCGCGCGGCTGTTCGACCGCAACAGCCGCAGCGTCGCGCTCACGCAGACCGGGCGCGAACTGCTGCCGCTGCTGCAGCGCTCGCTCGACGACATGGAGCGCGTGCTGCGCGACGCGCGTGCGCTCGGCGAAGGCGCGAGCGGCACGGTGCGGCTCGCGTGCCTGCCGACGTTTGCGTCGAGCATGTTGCCGGAGCTGATTCAGTCGTTCCGGCGCGACGTGCCGCGCGCGGCCTTCGACATTCGCGACGGCGTCGCGAGTCTCGTCACCGCGCTGGTGCGCAACGAGGAAGCCGATCTCGGGCTGACCGGCGGCGACGCGTTCGACGCGTCGCTGGACGTGCTGTACGCGGGCGCCGACCGGCTCGTCGCCGTGTGCCCGAAGGATCATCCGCTCGCGCGCAAGCGGCGTGTGCGCACCGCGGATGTCGCCGCCGTGCCGCTCGTGCTGACCGCGCAGGGCACGAGCGTGCGCAGCGTCGTCGATGCCGCGCTGGAGGCAGCCGGCTGCACGCCCGACATCGCGTGCGAACCGACCTACATGATGACGGCCGTCGCGATGGTGCGCGGCGGCCTCGGCGTGACGATCCTGCCGGCGACCGCGCGCGAGGTGCGCGCCGAACCCGACCTCGTCGCGAAGCCGATCGACGACCCCGCGTTCGTGCGGCCGATCGCGCTCGTCGCGAAGCGCGGGCGCACGCTGTCGCGCGTTGCGCAGGCGTTCGCCGACGCGATGCTGGCGGAACTGAAAAAGCGCGCGTGAGCCGCGCGCCCTCGACGACGGCCGGCCGCCGGCCGAACGCTTATTGCGGGTCCGGCTGGCCCGGATCGACGTGCAGTGATTCGCCGATCGCATAGAAGTTGCCGCCCGCGATGTAGTGCAGGCTGCGCAGCGCCGGATCGGCCGATTCGAAATTCCAGTGGCCGTCGCGGAACACGCGTGTGTCGGACCACGCGCCGACCACCTCGCCGATGAACAGGTCGTAGGTCTGCTGGTTGTGCGGCTCGGGAATCAGCCTGCATGCGAGCCAGCCCGAACAGCCGGCGACGAACGGCAGGTCGTGGCCTTCGACGTCGAACAGCGTGACGCCCGCCTCGCGCAGCTTGTCCGGCCGCTCCGCGAGACTGTGGCTGCCGACCGCATGCGTGAGTTGCAACTGCGCGGCCGTCGGCACCTGGATGACGAAGGCGCCGCTGCGCTCGACGAGCTCGCGCGTCTTGGCCGACTTGTCGAGCACGACCGTCAGCTTCGGCGGCAGGAAGTCGAGCGCGCAGGCCCACGCGGCGGCCATCACGTTGTCGACGCCGTCGTGACGGGCCGACACGAGCACGGTCGGGCCGTGGTTGAGAAGACGGTAGGCTTTCTTCAGCTCCACCGGAGCGATGTGACTGTCCATGCGGGTTCCCTGATGAGCGGCACGGCGCGTGCCGGCCGAAGGCCGCATTCTCGCACCCTGAGCCAATCGCCGCAGACGGCGAACGCGAGCGCCCAATAACACACCGGGCCCGCATCGCGCGCTTCAATTCATTAAATAATCAATTGATGAATCGACGACGAATGCGTCGCCATCGAAATTCGCCTGAAAATCGTGCGGAATTATCACGAATCCGGCAATACGCCGATCGCTCCATCCTGAAATTCAAATCGATTGATGCACGATTCTCAATAATGCGAATCTCTCAATGGACCTTGCCGCAGCATGCACCTGTCTGCTTTAGGTCACATCGGAGAATTTCGTTTTTGCCGTTCGTCGGCGGCTCGGTAGTCTCCTGCCAATCCGCTTCAAGAAAGCAAGTCAATCGCCAGGAGATGAAATGAAACGCACGACCCTCTCGCTGATTTCGCTCGCATCGTTCGCGGCAATGCCCGCCGCGCATGCGCAGTCGAGCGTCACGCTGTATGGCGTGATCGACACGTCGATCACGTACGTGAATCACGCGCAGGGCAAGGACAATGCCTGGATGCTCGGCAACAGCAGCGCGGGCAATCTCGCCGGCAGCCGCTGGGGCGTGAAGGGCACCGAGGATCTCGGCGGCGGGCTGAAGGCGCTGTTCCAGCTCGAGAACGGCTTCGACCCGAGCAGCGGCCGGCAGGGCCAGGGCGGCCGCCTGTTCGGCCGGCAGGCGTTCGTCGGCCTGACGAGCGACCGCTACGGCACGCTGACGTTCGGCCGCCAGTACGATCCGCTCGTCGACCTCGTGCAGGGCATCACCGCCGACAACTATCTCGGCAGCGTGTTCGCGACGCCGGGCGACGTCGACAACTACGACAACAGCTTCCGCGTCGACAACGCGGTGAAGTACACGTCGGCCGTGTATTCGGGCCTGCAGTTCTCGGCGATGTACTCGTTCGGCGGCATCGCCGGCAGCACCGGCGCCGCGCAGTCGTATTCGGCCGCCGTGTCGTACAACAACGGGCCGTTCAGCGTCGCGGGCGGCTATTTCCACGCGACCAACAGCCCCGCGTCGAACGGGCTGCGCAACGGCTGGACCAGCTCGTCGGACGGCACCTTCGACGGCCCGATCAACACCGGCTATGCGAGCGCGCACTCGATCGGCATCGCCCGCATCGCGGGCCAGTACGTCGCCGGCCCGTTCACGTTCGGCCTCGGCTACAGCAACGCGCAGTACCGCCGCGACGCAAGCTCGGTGTTCAACTCGAACGAGCACTACAACACCGGCCAGGGCTTCGTGAACTACCAGGCGACCAATGCGCTGCTCGTCGGCGTCGGCTACAGCTATACGCGCTCGGGCGGCGATACGTCGGCGACCTATCACCAGGTGTCGGCCGGCGCGGACTACAACCTGTCGAAGCGCACCGACGTGTACCTGACCGCCGCGTATCAGCACGCGAGCGGCCGGACGGGCGACGGCAACGGCGGGTCGATGGCCGCGCAGGCGTCGATCGGTTCGTACGGCTATGCCGGCACGAGCTCGCAGACGATGGTCAACCTCGGCCTGCGTCACCGCTTCTGATCGACGACGGCCGGCCGCGCGCGGCATGGCGCGGCCGGACGCTCGGTACCGGACTCGGGAATCGGGGATTCATCGACACGGCGGCTGCGGCCGCCGTCGTCGTTTCCACGGCCCGCGCAGCGCCGGATGCGCCGCGCGTCATTCCGCTTCGCCGTGCCATTCACGGCCGCCGTCGCGGCGCATCTGACGCGCCGCGTCAGTATTGCGACCGCACCCGCCTGCCGGCATGCGGGCGATAGCAGTCTTTTTTACCGATTCCGTCCTGTCGCGCATCGATGCGGCGACAACGACAATGCGCAACACATGCGCCGGCAAATGCAAAGGAAAGTTTGACGCGAGCCATTTGACGGCGCGCTATGGCACACTTCGCGTCTGCGTAATTTCCTTGCACCGGGCGGTCGGATTCCGCCCCATCCTGCCATGCCGCGTCAGACTGCCCGTTCGATGAACCACGCCACGCCGAAGATCGCCGCGACGATCGCGCTGTCGTGCGCGCTGCACGGATTCGCGCGGGCCGACTGCCTCGACGATGCGGCCACGTTCCAGAAGGTGAGCGTGAGCCTGCTGCGCGGCATCGCGCAAGTCGAATCGGGAATGAACCCGAACGCCGTCAACACCAACACGAACGGCACCGTCGACATCGGGCTGATGCAGATCAACAGCACCTGGCTGCCGACGCTCGCGCGCGAAGGCATCTCGCGGGAAAGCCTGTTCGACGCGTGCACCAATGCGTACGTCGGCGCGTGGATCCTGTCGCAGAACATCCGCCAGCTCGGCGCCAACTGGAACGCGATCGGCGCGTACAACTCCGCGTCGCCCGACAAGCGCCTCGCGTATGCGCGCAAGGTCTATGATGCAATCCGGACCATGCCGGATTCGCCGGATACTCCCATGCCCATCCTGCCCCCCTCTTTCACGCCGCCGCAGCAGGTGCAGGCGTACAACCCGTTCGCAAGCCTGAGCGTGTCGGCGCCGCCGGCCGCGCGTGCCCGCACGCTCGCGCCGGCCGCCCCGCCGCCGCAGCCGCAAGGCGGGCCCGCCGGCCCGGCCGGCACGTACAACTTCGGCTGGACGGTCACGGGTGCCGACCAGGCCAAGCCGACCCAGGTGTTCGACGACGGCGCGCGAATCTACGTGCAATTCAGCGACATGAAGCACGTGCCGGCGATCTTCACCGAGACGTCGTCGGGCCGCGTGCTGATGTCGTGGGAGCTGCAGTTCCCGTATGCCGTTCTGACGCGTCCCGCGCAAACGTTAATCTTCCAGCTCGGGCCGTTCGAGGCGCGCGCGCAGCGCGGCGCGGCGGGGGCGACCGCGCAAGCAGGCACGGGGACGGCAGCGGGCACGCAGCGTTCGGGCGCGGCGGCAACGGCCGCCACGTCGCCGACGGCGAAGCACACCGCCGATGCGTCGGCCAAGCGCACCGCGTCGTCCGATGCACTTTGGTATATCGATACGGCATCGACGTCGGGTTCGCCAGCGACCTCGAGTACGGCAAATACCTCGACGACATCGACCACGTCGCAGACGCCCGCGACCTGGCCCACCGCAGTGACGTCGAACACGCCGCCCCCCGTCGCGACACCTCAGGCGCCGGCCGCGACGAAGCCGGCTGCGCGCGTCAGCACCGACGCGCTCTGGTATCTCTCGAAGTAACGCACGCGCCGGCCCGCCGCGTCACCCGCGCCGCACCCAGATCACCTTGCCGTCGCGAATGCCGAGGTCGCGGCGCTCCTGGCGATAGTCCATCGTGCCCGGCAACGACTGGCCGTCGCGCTCGAGCACGCGCCACAGGCAGCCGTCGAGCAGCGCGGCCGCCTCGGTCTCGGTCTTGCCGATCAGCGCATCGTCCGGTGCGGCGTCGGCCTTGCATGCGTTCACGGCGCCCGACGGAGCCGGGTTCATCACCGCGCCGCCGGCGGTGGCGTTGGGGTGTTTCGTGTTCATGTCCGCACATCCTGCAAAGGTTGCGCTCGCAACGAGTGCCACGAGCATTGCGATCGATTTCTTCATCGGTTTCTCCCTGAAGTGCCCCGGCCGTTCATGCGACGCATGACGTGAGCCGCCGGACCCGCGTGCATGTTACCGCACGCGATCCGCAGCAACCGTGACCGCGGCGCCGGCATCCCGCATGCGCGACGCGGGCCGGCGTCCCGTTCAGAACTTGTACGTCGCGCCGGCCATCCCGTAGTAATTGCTGCGCGTCTGCACGATCGGGCTGTCGCCATAACGCCCGAGCAGGCGCGTGAAGCCGCCGGTCGCACGCACCGACCAGTGCCGCGACACGTCCCAGTTCCATGCGAGCGACAGCGTCGCGCTGTCGACCCCGCCGCTCGTCGAATACGGCCTGAACCCGCTCGCCAGCGACTGCGCGTCGGTCACGCCGTAGAACGTCTGCATGTAGCGTCCCGTGCCGGCGTGCACGCTGCCCGTCGCGACGAACGAATGCCGTCCGGTCTCGAACAGGGGCACCGCGAGATCGACATGGCCGGACAAGCCGCGCGACGTATGCGTGACAGGCGCGTCGACCGCGATACTCAGTTCGCCGCCATCCAGCAGCTTCACGCCGGCGCGCAAGCCGACGAGCACCGATCCCGGAACCCGGCCCATACCCTTCAGGTGGTCCGAGCCCGGCAGGCCGAAGCGGTTTTCGTCGGCACGGCCCGCGTCGTAGCCCACCGCCGCCGACACGAACGCGCCGTGCGGCAGGTTCAGGCGATAGCCGGCGCCGGCGCTGGTGTCGATGAAGAAGCCATTGCCGAACATCGCGGAAAACGACGGTCCGACGACCGCGCGATACTGGTTACTCCCCTGGTAGCGCGGTGCGAAGCCGCCACCGAGCGATATCGCGTACTGGTTTTCGGCGTGAGCCATGGCGGCAAGCGTGAGACCGGCAAGCGGCATGCAATAGCGCAAGGAGCGGAGGGATGGGCGCACGATATCTGGACAAGAGTGAAGGAGCTCGAAGTCTAGGTTCGGCCGTTCGGCACGACTGTCCGGAATCTGCGGAAAATGTGTGCTCAATTGTGTTCGAGTGTTCCCGATTGTCGTGCGTCGCACCGAGCCTTCGGAACGGCGGATAGAATTCGCGTGGCGCGCGCCGTGCCGCCCGCCGCGCGACGGACGACGCGTGCATTTCGAGGAGACCCATGAACGACAATCCGCTCAAACATCGCGTGCTGCTGATCGAGGATGACGACCGCCTCGCGCGTCTCGTGCGCGAATACCTCGACGGCTACGAGTTCGAGGTGACGGTCGTGCGCCGAGGCGATCTCGCGGTCGCCGCAGTACGCGAACACCGGCCCGCGCTCGTGATACTCGACCTGATGCTGCCGCATCTCGACGGGATGGAAGTCTGCCGGCGCATGCGCGCGTTCACCAACGTTCCCGTGCTGATCCTCACCGCGCGCGCCGACGTCTACGACCAGGTCGCCGGTCTCGAAATCGGCGCCGACGACTACGTGACGAAGCCGATCGAGCCGCGTGTGCTCGTGGCGCGTGCCCGCGCACTGTTGCGTCGCGCGCAGCCCGCGGCATCGGCCCCGCACGCCGACATGCCGGCGCACGAGCTCGTGTTCGGCGAACTGGCGATTTCACCGCCGAACCGCACCGTGACGTGGCGCGGCGAACTCGTCGACCTGAAAACCACCGAGTTCAATCTGCTGCTGATCCTCGCCCGCTCGGCCGGCACGGTGCTCAGCCGCGACGCGATCCTGAAGCAGCTGCGCGGGATCGAATTCGACGGAATCGACCGCTCGGTCGACTCGGGCATCTCGAAGCTGCGTCGACGCTTCGAGGACGCTTCGTCTGAGCCGCAACGGATCAAGACGATCTGGGGCCGCGGCTACCTCTTCAGCCCTTCTGCGTGGGATGACTGAATGCTGCGCTCGTTGATCAGGCTCTACCTCATCGTGATCCTGTGCTGTGCCGCAGCGATCGTATTCATTCAATGGTCGTTCAACCGAATTTTCTACGAGCGGGTTGCACAGGCGCAGCGCAACGCGCTGACCACTTACGCGTTCGTGCTGAATGACTACCTCGAACGTCATCCGGGCGGGAAGCGCTCCCTCGCGCTGCGCGAACTCGCGCAGCACGGCAACGAGCGATTCGGTTTCGTGACGATGGCCTACGCCCGTGCCCAACTGAGCGGCGCGCCGCTGCGCGATCTGGACGCCGGCCGGATTGCGATCAGTTACGACCGCAGGAACTACTACATGCCGCTCGCGGACGGCTCGGTCCTGCACGCCCGCCCCATCGCACCGGCCGACCTCGACATCCAGATCTACGCATACGGGATGACCGCACTCGCGGCGCTGTTCGCCGTCGCGCTGTGGATCTCGTATCACTGGCGAGACCTGCGCAAGCTGCAGGCCGCCGCGCATGCGTTCGGCGCGGGCAACCTGTCGACGCGCGTGAAGCTGTCCGGGCGATCGAACATCTACGAGCTGTCGCAGCAGTTCAACGACATGGCCGAGCGGATCGAGGCGTCGATCAAGCAGCAGCGCGAAATGATGCACGGCATCTCGCACGAGCTGAAAACGCCGCTCGCCCGCCTCGAATTCGGCCTCGCGCTGCTCGCCGACTCCGACGACAGCGGCCGGATGCGCGAACGCCGCGACGAACTGCGACGCGACGTGCGCGAACTCGACGATCTCGTGACCGAACTGCTGACGATCGGGCGGCTCGAACAAGGCGCAAGCGAGCTCGCGCCGATGGAGGTCGTCGTCGATGCGCTGATCGACAGCGTGGCCGGCAACGTCGCGAACGACGTCGCCGACCGCGGCCTCACGCTCGGCGTGTCGACGACCGGCGCCCCTGCCACGCACGTGTGCGATCCGAAGCTCGTCGCGCGCGCGCTGCTGAACCTGATCCGCAACGGCGCACGTTACGCGTCGCGCACGGTCCTGCTGTCCGCGACGCACGATGCGTCCGGCGCGCTGGTGCTGAGCGTCGACGACGACGGTCCCGGCATTCCGGTCGCCGAACGCGCGCGCGTGTTCGAACCGTTCCAGCGGCTCGACTCGAGCCGCGACCGGCAGACCGGCGGGTTCGGGCTCGGGCTCGCGATCGTGCGACGCGTCGCACTCGTGCACGGCGGCGACGTGCGGCTCGAGGATTCGCCGCTCGGCGGCGCACGCTTCGTGATTTCGCTGCCGCCGCGGGTGTTGCCGGACTTCCTCGGCGACGCACCGGAGAGCACGGCACCCGGCCGGGCCCACCCCGCATCGCCGAGTTCACTGCGTCAATGAATGCAGGCGGGGCGTCGCCGCCCCCCTCACCCGCCGGTCCTGAACGCCGGCAGCTGCTGCCCGAGCCGTGCGCCCATTTCCGCGCCGAGCGCCTGCAGGGCATTGAACGGACGGATCATCACTTCGAATTCGACGATCCGTCCGTCGGCGTCGAAGCGGATCATGTCGATCCCCTTCAGCCGCTTGTCGCCGACCGTCGCACTGAATTCCAGCACGACGCTCGTGCCGTCGTCGTCGGCGAACGCGCGGTGATATTCGAAGTTCTCGAGAATCGTGAGCACCGTGCGCAGCGCGAGCAACAGCGCGGGCGCCGGCCCGTACGGCTTGAACGCCATCGGCGAACGGAACACGGCGTCCGGATGGACGATCGTGTCGAGCTCGCTGAAATCCTTGCGGGCGAGCATCGCGTGCCACGCAGCAAGCGAGGTCGCGACGGCGGGTTGCAGATTCGACAGGGGTTGCATGGTCAGCGACTCCGGTAACGTCACACGAAAGAACCTTGATCGAAGGCGGCGCCCGGTCGGGCCGCCGCCGCGTGAATCGGCACCGGCGTAATCACGCGTCCGGCAGGATCACGACCTTGCCCTTGACCTGCCGGTTCGCCATGCGCGCAATTGCGTCGGCCGCACCCGCGAGCGGCACGCGCTCGGTGATCGCGGGCCGCACCTTGCCGGCCGCGAACCATTGCGCGAGCTGGCGCATATTCGCCGCGTGCTGCGCGGGGTCGCGCCGCACCGCGTCGCCCCAGAACACGCCCAGGATGTCGCGCTCCTTGAGCAGTGCAAGGTTCAGCGCGATCTTCGGAATTTCGCCGGCGGCGAAACCGACCACGAGGAACCGGCCGCGCCACGCGGTCGCGCGCAGCGCGGCCTCGCTGTACGCACCGCCGACCGGATCGTAGACGACGTCCGCGCCGCGTCCGCCGGTCAGTTCGTCGACGCGGCGCCGCAGGTCCTCGGTCGCATAGTCGATCGTATCGTCGGCGCCGGCTTCGCGGCACAGCGCCAGTTTGTCCGCGCTCGACGCGGCCGCGATCACGCGCGCGCCCAGCGCCTTCGCGATCTCGATCGCGGCGAGTCCGACACCGCCGGCCGCGCCCAGCACCAGCAGCGTCTCGCCCTGCTGCAGGCGCGCGCGCTGCTGCAGCGCATGCAGCGACGTGCCGTAGGCCAGCACGAGTGCCGCGCCCTGCTCGAACGTCATCCCCGGCGGCAGCGCGGCGATCTGGTGCACGTCGGCCACGCACTGCTCGGCGAAGCCGCCGTGGCCGGTGAACGCGACCACCTCGTCGCCCGGCCGCCAGGCGCTCACGCCGTCGCCGACCGCGTCGATCACGCCGGCGAATTCGGCGCCGGGCGAGAACGGCACTGCCGGCTTCACCTGATACAGGCCCTGGACGATCAGCGCATCGGGGAAATTGAGCGACGCCGCCTTCACGCGGATCCGCACCTGACCGGCTGCCGGTTCGGGAATCGCGACGTCCTCGATACGCAAGCGGTCGATCGGGCCGAATGCGGTACACAACAGGGCTTTCATGCTCTCCATTCTCCTCGCGCGACATCGCCGCGCATCGATACGGCAGCGGGACGCGCCCGCGAGCGGCGCGCGGCGCAGGCCAGGCGGCCCGCACCGCGAAACCATCATCCGTGCGGCGCGAACAGGTCGGCCGCGATCCGCTCGCTGGTGTCGAGCACCGCATCGAACGTCTCGCGGCTGTGCTCCGCATAGCGCGGCAGCGCGGTGAGCGCATTCGCATCGAGCCGGTCGTACAGCAAAAATGCGAGATCGCGTCGCGACATCAGCAGGCTCATCGCGCCGGCACACCCGTTGGCGCCGGATGCCGGAACCGGCGGATTGGGCCGGTGACTGCCAATGCTGGCGGGAAATTTAGCACGGTCGTTCGGAAGCGACAATGGCGGGTCGCCCCGACGGCGAACCGAAGCGATGGCGGCAGGCGAAGGTGAAGATGGGTCGATACCGGCACGCGACGCGCCCGGCTCACGCGTGCGGCGGCTAACCCGCGTCGTCGTCGGCCAGCGTGCCGAGCGGCACGAAAACGTAACCCTTCCCGCGCACGGTGCGGATATAGCGATAATCGCCGACCGCCTGCTCGATCAGGCTGCGCAGCCGGAAGATCAGCACGTCGAGCCCGCGCTCGGAGCGTCCGGCCACGCTCAGTCCCAGCAGCGCGAGAATCTCCGCGCGCGACAGGACGCGCATCGGCTGCGAGATGAACAGGTCGAGCAGCGCGAATTCACTCGCACGCAACCCGAGGTCGGCTCCCGCGCGCGTCGCGCGCCGCGTGACGAAATTCACCTCGATGTCGCCGAATGCATAGGATTCGGGTTTCCCGCGCCCGCGTCCCGGCTCCGGGCGGCTCGACGCGTACCGACGGATCGCGCTGCGCACGCGTGCGATCAGTTCCATCGGCTCGAACGGCTCGACGACATAGTCGTCCGCGCCGAGCTCGAGCGCGACGACCTTGTCGACCACTTGCGCATCGCGGCTGATCACGATCACCGGCATGTCGTGACCGGCGCGCCGCAGCGCACCGAGCGCCATGTGGGACGTCGTGGCCGGCCGTTCGACCCGCAACACGATCAAGGTGGGCGGTGCCGCCGTCACCTGCCCCGGCAGCAGCGACACGTCGTCGAGCGCCGACGTCTCGATCTGGCAGCCGCGCAGGAGCGCGCGAATCATGTCGCGCATCCGCGGATCGGGCTCTACGACGAGAACTTGGGTGGTCATCGACAATCGTCCGGCACGACGTCCCGCACGGCGCATCGCGACGTCACGTCTGCCTGCCGTCCGACCGGAACGACCCGGCACGGTCCGTTCGAACCCGCGAGTGTATGGCGCCGGCGACTACACATGCATGCAGCAATCGAGACTCGTCAGGAAATAGCTCAGGCTCTTGCGGATCGACGTCTCGACGTCCCGCACGTCGCGAGCGGCGGGCGACTGCCCGAGCAGCGTCGCGACGATGTCCAGCGCTTCCCACGGATGCCGGTCGTCGTAATCGGCATGCAGCTTGAGCCAGCGCATCGCGCGATGCCGCACGGCCGGATCGAACTGCTGTTCATACGGCGATGCGCACAGCAACGCACTCCACTCGCCGGTCACGCCTTCGATCGCATAGTTGGTCGCGGCGATGCTCGGCGCGAGCGCGTCGGTGCTGCCGCTCTTCCAGCACCAGTGGCTCAGCGCGAATCCGGCGAGCGGCGCGTCGCCGCGCAGCAGCATGTCGATCGTGACCCCCGATTCCGCGGCCCAGTTGGCCCAGTGATCGACGTGATTCTGTTCGACGCGGATATTGCGGATCAGATAGCGCCGCGCCTTCTCGTCGCCGCGCGACCGAAAGGCGGCGGTCTTCAGCAGGTTCATCGCCATGTATTCCGGAAACTGGCTGACCACCGCCCAGCCCGTCACGAAGAATGCGCGAAGTTGCGACGCGCGCAGCGTCCCGCCGCTCATCGCCGCGAACACCGGATGCGCGCGGACGCGCGCCTTCAGCTCGTCGGTCGCGCCGACCACGTCGCGCAGCCAGGCCGGATAGCTCGCCAGGTCCATCAGGTCGCCGGTCAGTTCAAATGGAGCACTCATGCGTTCGTTCCTCGCTTGTTCAATGGAATCCCCCTTCCTGCCAAGGCGCGGGGCGGCTGAAGTAATAGCCCTGGCAATAGTCGACGCCCAGCGCGCGAAGCATCTCGGCCGTCGCCGTGTCCTCGACGTGCTCGGCGACGGTGCGGTACTGCATCACGTGCGCGATGTCGTTGATCGCGGACGCGATGCCGCGCTTGATGCTGTCGGACGTCATGGTCGACACGAGGCCGCCATCGATCTTCAGGTAATCGACCGGCAACTGGCGCAGATACGAAAACGACGACATGCCGGCGCCGAAGTCGTCGAGCGCGAAGCGGCAGCCGAGGTCGCGCAGCTCGCACATGAAACGCGACGCGACCTCCAGGTTGCGGACCGCGCTCGTCTCCGTGATTTCGAAACACAGCAGCGACGGGTCGAGCCCCGACGCCGACAACTCGGCGATCACGAACTCCACGAAGCGCTCGTCGGTGATCGACATCGCCGACAGGTTCACGTTGTATTCGACGTACTGGCGCTGTTCGAGCCGCGCGAGGCGACGGATCACGGTGCGCACGACCCAGCGGTCGATCATCGTCATGTGGCCGTAGCGCTCGGCGGCGGGCAGGAAGACCGGCGAGATCAGCTTGCCGTCGGCGTCCGGGATGCGCAGCAGGATCTCCGCGCGCTCCTGCGCGCCGAGCGCCGGCTGGATCGGCACGATACGTTGCGCATACAACTGGAACGAATTCGTTTCGAGCGCCGTCTTCACGCGCCGGCTCCACTGCATGTGATACGCCTGGCGGCCCGAGTTCATGTCGCGCGCATCCGCGACGTGCACGCGGTTGCGGCCGCGATCCTTCGCGACGTAGCACGCGATGTCGGCCATCTGCATCGCCTTCTCGACGCTCTCGGGCCGGCAGGCGAGATCGAGCACGCCGATGCTCACGCTGATCTTGAACGGCTCGCCTTCCCACTGGAACGTGAAGTCCTCGAGACATGCCCGGATACGCTCCGCCTTGCCACCGTCCGGCGCGCCGTTGCGGGCGGCCGGCAGCAGGATGCCGAATTCGTCGCCGCCCAGCCGGCCGAACACGTCGTCGTCGTCGAGACAGCGCGCGAACACCGCCGTCGCGTCGCGCAGCAGCGCATCGCCGGCCGCGTGCCCGCACACGTCGTTGACTTCCTTGAAGCCGTCGAGGTCGAGCACCAGCAACACCCCGCCACCGCGCTGCGCCAGCGCGTCGCCCAGGCGCCGCTCGAACGCCGTGCGGTTGATGAGGCCGGTCAGCGCATCGTGCGACGCCTGCCAGGTCAGCTTCTCGATCAACTGGTATTCGCGCGTCATGTCGCGCAGGATCAGCACGTAGCCGACGCAGCGGCCGGCGGCGTTGTCCATCTTCGACAGCGACGCGCGCACCGACACCGCCGAGCCGCACACGCGGATCAGGTCGAGATCGCGGGTGAAGGTATGGTCGCCGCTGTTGCTGAGCGACGCGAGCAGCTTGATCGACATGCCGGTCGACGTGTCGATCAGGTCCAGCACGTCGTTGATCGGCTTGCCGACGCACAGCCGCGACGACGCGCCGAGCAGTTGCTCGGCCGCCGGATTGACGGTCTCGATGCTGCGCGTGAGGCCGATCGTGACGATCGCATCGGCGACCGAGCGCAGCGCGGCTTCGGCGAACGCCTGGCTGCGGTCGAGTTCGGTCTGCATCGACACCTGCTGGCGTTGCGCGCGGCTCGCCCATCGCACCGACAGCAGGATGATCAGCAGCGACGCCACGACGTACGACAGGAACAACTGGATGACGGCCGAGCGGAATTCGGCGCTCAGCTCGGCGGAGAAACGCTTCGGCAGTGGTTCGATGTGCGAATTGAGATCCCAGATCGCGCGGTTCAGGCGGCTCGTGCGCCGGACGTCGTCCGCGTGCACGGACTCGCGCAGCGCGTTGGCGATCGCCCGCAGGTCGACCAGTTGCCGGTCCGCGTCCTCCCAGTATTGCAACGCGGCGTTCAGGCGCGCGAAGCTGCTCAGGATCGGATAGAACCACACCACCGCCGCCGCATCGACGGGATTGATGCCCGCCTCGATCAGCGCCCGGCGCGCCACGCCGTGGTCCGGCGGCACGCTCGTCATCGCGCGGCGCGCGACGCCCAGGAACGCGAGGGTCCGGTCGACCGTCCGGTAATCGTCGAACAATTTCTCGTCGCCGGTCTGCCCGTAGCGGCTCAACAGGATGATTTCGTCCTTCTGCGCCTTCGACCAGCTGCTTTCGCCACCGACGTACACGCGCAACGACATGATCACGATCAGGCTGACGGCGACGAACCCGGCCAGCGCGCCGATCACGACGACGATCGGCAGAATGCCGAGCGCCGGACTCCATGGCCACACGTGAAACGAGCTGCGCTGACTCTGGAGCTTCGAAATGTTTTCCATACCTGAATGACTGCTTTTCTGATTCTTCTCGATGCACCGGCCTGCCGCGTCGATGCGCGTCCTGCGTTCAGGACTCCCCCCTTCCATGCTCGCGACGCGCTGGCGCTCATGCAGGCGCGCCGGCACGACGCGCCGGCGACTAGGTCGTCCGGATACGTCGCGACAACCCGGCACCCGCATCCGTACCCGCATCGATCGCGAGGATGCGGCGCGTTTCGTCGCGGATGACCCGATGGCAGTCGCAGCCCTGCCGTTCGAGACCGTCGAGATCCGTCAGCACGACGGCACCGCGATGCTGATGGATCAGGCCGAGTTCGTGGAGCTGCCGCGTGGTATCGGTGACGGTCTCGCGACGCACGCCCAGCATCTGGCCCAGCATGCCGTGCGTGACCGGGATCTCGATGCTGCGCGAGCGCTCGTAGGCGATCAGCAGCCAGCGGCTCAGTTGATGACGCATCACGTGATGGCGGCTGCAGAACATGACCTGCGACGCCTGGGACAGCACCAGCTGCATCCGCACGAAGACCTGCCGCCGGATCGCCGCCGATGCGTCGCACGCGTCGGCGAAACGGTGCGCATACAGCCGATACGCGAATCCGCCGCGATAGACGACGACGCGGCGCTGCATCGCGCTGCCGATGACGTCGTCGCACACGAGGCCTTCGCGGCCGATTTCCGTCACGCCGAGCGTCGTCTTGCCGCCCGCCGTGTATTGCAGGGAAAATCCCGCGGTCACCGGAAAATAGACGGCCTCCAGATCGTCGCCGGCATCGCACAGCACCTGGCCGGTCTTGAGATTCGAAAGCATCAAATGAGGCGCCAATTCCGAACGGCTGATTCCGTCGAGCGCAGACAGGAAATGATTGGCACCGAGTGCATGCGGCAACTCGATGACGTTGTTGGCCTGATCTCTCACGGCGCACCTCGTACGTTGTATCCCTGCCCCTCGGCCACCGAACCTTTCTGCTGTTTTCACCGCACCGGTTTAACGGTTTTTTCCGCCTTATCATCGCGGTGACATTGAGCAAAAAGGTATCACGCAGCCCAGCCGTACGCGACACTCCGCTTTCGTTACATGAAGTAATTTGACAGTTCGGTTCGCCATCCGAAGATACTTGCACCGTCAATCGAAAATCCACGATTTAAACTTGTTCAATATAAGGCGGATTGTTCGATGGATTATCGGAAATGACGGGAGAATGCCAATACGGGGTAATGCGATTTACTCCGAAAATTAAAATCATTCTCGAATCGAAAAGAATGCGGGAAACGTGGGCTACCGCACACTTTCCGCTCGACATGTTTGGAAGCCGTGGTGGCGCGCACTCGGAAACCGGTGCTAACGCGCCGATGCCGCTGCCCTGCCCGCGTCGAGCGATGCGGCCCGCGATGCATCCGACGGATCCGGGAAATTGCGTTGCCGCAATTGGGCGATCTGCGCATCGCGCACGTCGGGCGCAAGCTGCTGCGCGTCGAGCCGGTCGCGTTCGGCCGCATAGTCGCGATAGCGTGCCTGCCACGCGTCGTCGTCCTGCTGCATCCGCACGACGCGCGCGGCAACATCGGCACCGAGCTGCGCGCGCAGCGCATCGGGCGTCGCGCGCTGGCCGTCGAGCCTCGCAACCGTTGCAATCGCGTCGCGCTGTCGCGCCGCGCGCTCGCGTGCATCGCGCTCGCCGGGCGGCAGCGCCTGGTCGAGCGCGGCGAGGCGCGCGCGCTTTTGCGCATCGCCGAGCGTCGGATCGCGCGCGATCCTGATCCGGTCGAGGTCGTCGCCCTGCCGCCGGACATCCGCGTCGAAGAACGGCGTGCTCCAGTCGCCGAGCCAGTGGCGCGCGAGTGCCGCGCGCCGCTCGAGCTCGCCCGCGATCGCGTCCGGATCGAGAGCGGCGCCGGCCTGCATCGCGCCCGTCTGCGTATCGAACGCGGCGAGGCACGCGCGATAGCGCGGCCACACGTCGAGCGCGTCGCGGCGGGCCGCCGCACCGATCGGTTGCGCGTCGATCTCGCGCGCGACCAGCGCATCGAGCGCCATGGGTGTCAGGTCATGCTGCGCAAGCAAAAAGTAATCGAAGAATTCCCGGACCGCGCGCACTTTCGCGAGGTGCCCGTCCGGCGCGACCGGCAGACTCGGCGCACGCGAGCCTGCAAGCGATGCCGGCAACGCGACATCGGATGCGGCAAGCATCGGCTGCGCCGCCGCACCGCGCGGCGCGGCACGACCCGGCGGCGGCGCAACCGCGACGGCCGGCGACGCAGCCTGTCGGCCAAACACGTGCCACGCGGCGGCCACGGCGATCGCCCCGGTCGCGCCGTACAACACGGCGCGGGACAGCGCGGTCCGGACTTTCATCGCTCAGACGCCCCGCAGCTTCAGCCGGTTCGCCTGCACACGCAGCGCGGCGACCGGGTCTTCCGCATACGCGCCGCGAATGCCGAGCAACTGATTGATCGCGTCGAAGTGATTCCAGCGATAGCGCGTCGAGATCACCGTGCCGAACAGCGAACTGCAGGTCGACGTGAAACCGTCGTTCGGGCCCGCGCCGGCCAGCGCCATGATGTTGCCGGCCGTCAGGAACACGAGCGTCGACGGATCCAGCACGTTCGCCGGATCGATGACCGGAATCACGCTGGTGTCGACCGCGCCGGTCACGATGCCGAGCAGCGACACCGGCTGATACGCGGCCCCGCTCCACGAGTACAGCAGATGCACGTTGCCGCCGATCGTCTCGACCGGTGCGCCGGTACCGCATGCGCCGGCGCCGAGCCCCGGGCTCGGAAACAGCTGGTTGAACCGCGCGGCATAGGTCGTGCTCAGTGCGTCGAGCGCGGCGATGGCGTCCTGATTGGTGTTGTGTGTGTTGCTGGTGAGGATCCCGAACAGGTTCAGCAACGCGCCGAACACCGGCGTCGACAGGCCGGTCGGGTCCAGCTTCAGCGCGCCCAGCACGAAGTCGGCGAACTGCGAGCCGCGATGCGGCGTCGCGATCGTCGTGACCGACGCAACGAGCGCGGGTGCGACCGACGCCACGTAGCGCGACGTCAACCCGCCCTGGCTGTGGCCGATCAGGTTCACCTTGGCCGCCCCCGTCACCGCGAGCACTTGCTTCACGTAGGCCAGCAACTGCTCGCCGCGCCCGTTCGGGCCGAGGTCGCTCTGGAAGCCGGAGAGATCGGCGACGTAGACGGTCGCGCCATGCCGCTGAAGATCGGCCTGGATGCCGTACCAGTACGGCAGGATGCCGAAATAGTCGTCCGTTCCGGTCAGCCCGTGCACGAGGATGATCGGATAACGCGTCGCCGCGTAGTCGTCGACCGCCGTCTGCGCACCGGCCTGCGCCGAACCCAGCGCGACGCACGCGAGCAGCACGATGCGGGCGATGAACCGTGCGCGCACGCGCGACACGCATCGCGCCGCCACGGCGCGCAGGACCGTCGCGACGCCCTGCACGGCGATATCGGCGCGACGACGCGGCGCGATACGCCGGTTGATGTCGATGTCATGCATTCTCACTCTCCCATGCGGCATGCGCGGCCACGCGCCGCTGCCACGCGATAAACAGCGGCGCGCCGACGACTTCGAGCGCCGTGAAGCCGACGAACGGCGGCCACGGCAACCCGAGCGCCGCGAGCGACATCAGCCGCCCGACACCGCCGAGAAAAATCATCATCCATAGCGTCGCGAACAGCCGTCCCTGCCGCTCGATCCGCGGGATCACCGAAAACGCCGCGAGCCCGAGCCCGAACCACACGCCCGCATAGAAACGCAGGTTGCCGTCCAGCGTCGAGTCGGCCGGCAGCGCGATGCCGAGCGACGCGTACAGCGGATCGTGAATGCCCATCATCCCGAGCACGCCGGTGATCGTCGGAACCAGCGCAAGCACGGCGGTCGCCGCCTGAAGCGCGCGTTTGCTCATTCGAATTCTCCTTGCGTCATCGATAAAAAATGCCCAGCACCTGAATGCTCGTCGACTCCGGCATCGCACCGAAGCGGCTCCACGACGGCCCGCCCTGATGCAGCCACTGCAGCGCGACGTCGAACCGGTCGAAGCGCCGCCGCAGTTCGAGCCAGTATTGCCGGCCGCCGCCGAGATCGGCCTGCACGAAACCCGACAGGTCGAGGCGCCGCACGCCGACGTTGCGCCATGCCGCCATCACGAACACGCCGTGACGGGTCTGCAGTTCCTGTGCGGCGATCGACGTCTGCACCGCACTGCCCCATGCCATCGGGTTCGCGCGCTGCAACGACCGCCATTGCGCCGCGTCCGCGCCACCGCCGTTGCTCTGGAATTCGGCGGTCAGCGAAAGATCGACCGGCAGCGTCCACGTCGCGCCCACCGACGAACTGCTGCGGAACGCGCGATCGTCGGCCGCGCCGGTGGCACGCGCGATCAGCGAGCGCCGGTAGCCGCCCGTCCATTCGACGTATGCGACCACCGAGTTGCCGAGCAGCACGCTCAGATTCTGGCCGAACTGCGGCGCCTGCCCGCTTTCGCCGTAGACGATCCATTGCGGCTGGATCGCCGCGCTGAGCTGCTGGCTTGCGACGAGCATCCAGCGATCGACGCCGTTGGTGCGCTGCAGGTCGGACGCCGCGGCCGGGTCGCCCGGCACGCTGCGGCGCTCGAGCCGCGGCGACAGCAGCGCCGCGAGCGAGCCCGTGTCCCACACCCGCTGTGCGCGCAGCCCGACCGTGCCGAGCCGGTTCGTGTGCCGGCTGTCCGGATCGGGCGGCACGTCGAGGCTCACCGCGCCGGCGCGGAAGAAGTCGGTCGGGTTGTAGCCGATCGCCGCGCCGAGCCGCTCGTTCACGCGGCCCGCGTCGACGACGAACGCCGGCGACGCGCGCCAGCTCGCATACGCTTCCTTCACGAGCGTCACGTCGCGCGACGACGTGCGCGACGTGCCGAGCGGATCGAACCGGTCGAAGCGCATCGAGAAATGCGCGGCGAACGACGGCGTCAGCCACTGCCCGTACTCGAACTCGATCGACAACTGGTTGCGGCCGGCCTCGCCGCCGTCGCGATAGCGGCTCGCACGCAGCGCGTCCTGCACGTTCAGCTTCCACGGCTTCGCGGTGTCGGGCGGCGTCGCGGCCGGCTGGTCGGCCAGCGCGAGCGCCGCGGCATCGGCTTCGTCGACGCCGGCCATGCCTCCCGTCCCGTCTGCCCCGCCCGCATCCGCCGCGTGCACGCACGCCGGCAGCAACGCGAACGCAACCGCCGCGATCCGGCCTCGGCGTCGCACCGTCATTGCGCCTGGAAGCGGGACAGGTAGTCGCGCTGCAGCCATGCATCGGGAATGTCGCGCCACGCGTAGTCGGAAAAGCGCATGACCGTGACCCAGTTGCTGTCGAGCCCGTCGATGATGACGGTCTCGGTCGGCCGCTCGACGCCGAGCTGCATCGTGTAGCGGCGATAGAACGCGGTCTTCAGCAGGCGGTCGCTTTCCGAATAGAAGCGCGCCTTCAGCGGCCGGTTGTTCGCCGCGTCGATCCAGATCTCGATGCGGCGATACGTGAGCCCGTCGCCGTGGCCGGCGAGCGCGAGGCGGTACGCGCGGCGCGTCTGCCGATCGCCGTCGACGATGTCCTCCACGCCCTTCAGATCGGCCGTATAGTCGTGCGCGAGATTGACCGTCACGACGTCGCCGTTCGCGGCCTGGCCGAGCAGCCGCTGGTCCGGCGAGATCCGCACGCTCGCCTGGTTCGCCGGGTCGTAGAACCACAAGTCGTTGCCGTTCTTCAGCATCAGCTTGCCCGTGTCGCGCGCCGGCGCGACGAAGCGCACCAGCGTGCGGAACGCGCCGCCCGGCGCGTCCGGCTTCGAATGGATCGACAGCGTATTGCCGTCGACCTGCTTGCCGGAGCGGTACTCGACGAGCGTCGCGGTCAGCACGAACGATTTCTCCGGCGTGCGGATCGCGTCGCTCGCCGCGAGCAGCTTCTGCGGATCGGGCGTCGGCTGCGCGTGCGCGACGCCGGTCAGGAACGAAAGACTCAGACAGCATGAAACGAACAGGCGACGCACGAGCGCTCTCCCGAAAGTGAAGTGAACGAAAAACGCGGCATCCGGGCGACATCACACATGCCGCAGCGCATCGACGATCGACAGCCGTGCCGCGTGCCGCGACGGCAGCCACGCGGACAGCCCGGCCACGCACGCGAGCCCGACGAACGTGACGGCGATGGTTCGCCACTCGCCCCACACGCGCACCGTCAACGCGACGGCGTCGATTCGCGCGGGCGGTGTCCACGCGAGCCCGCTGTGATTGACGATCGAGGCGATCGCGAGCGCGACCAGCACGCCGAGCGACGCGCCGGCCACGCCGAGCAGCGCGCCCTCGCAGACGAACAGCCGCTGGATGCCGCCGCGCCGCATGCCCATCGCGCGCAGCGTGCCGATCTCGACGGTGCGCTCGATGATCGCGGTGCTCATCGTGTTGCTGATCACGAACAGCACGATCGCGCTGATCAGCACGAACACGAAGCCGAAGATCACCGAGAACATCCGGTTGGTCTGGTCGTAGAACGGGTTCAGCGTCGCGAAATCGACGACGTCGAGCGACTGGCCGTCGAAGCCGCCGTGCAGCAGCTGCTCGATGCGCGCCCGCGCCGCGGGCAGATCGGCCGTGCGCGCGAGCTGGATCTCGATCGCGGTCGCGCGCGGCGCGGCGCCGCCGTAGACGAGCCGCTGCGCCTGCGGCAGGCGCACCGCGAGATATACGTCGTCGAGCTCCTTCACGCCCTGCTGGTCCGCCTTCACGACCGAGAAGCGGCCGACGTTCGGCGCACCGCCCGCGCTCGCGGTCAGCACTTCGACATGGGTCGCGCCGTCGGCGGCCGGCCGCGTGCCGGCCTCGGCCTGCGCGAGCGCCAGCACGTCGGGAGGCGCGCTCGTGGCCGGACCGTCGGCGGCCGGCTCGGCCGGGCCCGGCGGCGCATCATGGCAATCCGGCACGCGCAGCGGTGCGCACAGGTGCAGCACGCGCGCGACGCCAAGGCCGACGATCGCCGCGTCGTCGGCGCTGCCGCGCAACGCGAACGCACGCGGCCGCAGCGGGAACCCGTACGCGTTCCATTGCTGCATCCGGTACTGGTCGTCCGGAATCGCGCCGAAGCCCATCACGGTGCGCGACACGCCGGCCGCGAAGTTGCCGGCGATCCCGCCGAACTGCAGCGTCGGCGTGACGACCTGCAGCAGCGGCGCGAGCTGCGGATCGCGCCGCAGTCGTTCGATCAGCGCCGGGTAATCGCGAATCCCGTATGCGGCCGGGTCGCCCGTGCCGTACAGGAAATAGCCCTGACGCTGGATCTGCAGGTGGCCGCTGCGCTGCACGAAGTCGGTCTGCAGGCCGAGCGTGATATCGCGGCTGAAGCCGCCGAACAGCAGGATCGCGCTGACGCCGACGATCATCGCGAGCAGCGTGGTGAGCGAGCGCCGGCGGTTGCGCTGCAGATTGCGCAGCGCGAGCATCAGCGTATGGGTCATCGGCACACCTCCTGCGTCGCCGTGTCGCCGCCGGCCCGTTCGTGGCCGACGATGCGGCCGTCGAGAATCCGGATCACCTCGTCGGCCACCTTCACCACGTGCGGATCGTGCGACGACACGATGAACGACACGTCGCGCTCGCGCTGGATCGTGCGCATCAGTTCGATGATCGCTTGCCCGGTCGCGCTGTCGAGGTTCGCGGTGGGTTCGTCCGCGAGGACCATCGCGGGCTCGGCCGCGAGCGCGCGCGCGATCGCGACGCGCTGGCGCTGGCCGCCCGACAGCTGGCTCGGCCGGTGCCGCGCCTTGTCGGCCAGGCCGACCGCGTCGAGCAGGTCGCGCACCCGCGCGGCGCGGCGCGCCGGCGCCCAGCCTGCCATCAGCAGCGGATACTCGACGTTCTCGTAGGCGGACAGCACCGGCAGCAGGTTGAAGGTCTGGAACACGTGGCCGACATGGCGCGCGCGAAAATCGGACAGCGCATCGTCGGACAGCGACGCCGTGTCGTGACCGGCGATCGTCACGCGCCCGCTGTCGGGGCGGTCGATGCAGCCGATCAGGTTCAGCAGCGTCGTCTTGCCGCTACCCGACGGGCCGCTCAGCACGGTGAAGCGGCCCGCGTCGAGCGTCGCCGACACGTCGGCGAGACCGGTCACGCGCACGCTGTCGAGCCGGTACGTCTTCGACAGGTGTTCGACATGCACGAGGCTCACGACGCACCTCCCGCGCGCACCGCATGCACCGACGCCGCCTTCGACGCATCCGCGCCGGCACCGCCGGACACGGCCGGCAACGCGCGTATCAGCCGCCGCAACTGCAGCCGGTACGCGAAATGCTCGACCTCGATCACGTGCCGCGGCGTGCGATGGAATGCGATGCCGCCGCTCCAGTCCGAGCGGCCGCGCCGGATCAGCCGGTCGATGCGTGCGGCCTTGCGCGGCGCCGTGTCGCGCGCATGCAGATAGCGGGCGAGCAGTTGCGCCTGATAGTCCATCAGCGGCCAGTTGCCGGTCGACGTCTGGAACAGCCCGATGAAGAACAGGTCGCGATGCTGCGCGTCGAACAGGTTCAGATACAGCGACGGTTGCTGCTTGCGCCATTGCAGGTGTGCCTGGTCGATGAACGGGAAACTCGGCTGGTAGCCGGTCGCGTACACGATCACGTCGATCGGCTCCTCGCTGCCGTCGACGAACGCAACGCGATCGCCCTTCAGTTCGCGCACGTCCGGCCGCGCGTCGAGATCGCCGTGGCCGAGGTGATAGAACAGCGTCGAGTTGATGATGAAATGCGATTCGAACAGCTTGTGGTCGGGCTTGCGCAGCCCGTAGTGTTCCGGCTGTCCGGCCGTCGTCAGGCGCAGCAGCCGTTCGCCGAAAAAGCGCCGCGCCCAGAGCGGCATGCGCAGCCGCAGCGGCCACTCCGCCCACTCGTCCGCCGGCATCCCGAACAGGAATTTCGGCCAGTAGTAGTAGCCGCGTCGCGTGCTGTGGAATACCGCGCTCGCATGATGCGACGCCTCGACCGCGATGTCGCAGCCGGAATTGCCGGCGCCGACCACGAGCACGCGCTTGCCGTCGAAGATCTCCGGTGTGCGGTACTGCGACGAATGAAGCTGCAGCCCGTCGAAATGCCCCGGATAGTCCGGCAGTTGCGGATGCGACAGATGCCCGTTGCAGACGATCACGCCGCGATAGGTCCGTACTTCGCCGCGATCGAGCTCGACGCGCCACTGCGTACCGCCCTGCACCGGCGCGATCTCGAGCACCGAACGGCCGAATTCGATCCGGTCGTACACGCCGAAGCGCCGCGCGTACGCGCGCAGATACGCGAGCGCCTGGTCGCCGCGCGCGTAGGTCGGATAGTCGTCGGGGATCGGAAAGTCGGTGTATTCGGAAAACCGCTTCGAGCTGATCATGTGGATCGAGCGATACACCGCGCCGCTCGACCGTCCGTAGTACCAGTTGCCGCCGACGTCGTCCTCGCGCTCGATCACGTCGAAGCCGATGCCGGCCGCGAGCAGGTTCTTCGCGGCGGTGATGCCCGCCGCGCCCGCGCCGATGATGCAGTACCGCGCGCCGTCGTTGCGCTCCGTCATGGTGAGCCTCCTCTTCCCGTTCAAATGGCCGACGCCGCCGCGGCCTGCGTGTCGGTCGCGCCGGCAAGCCGTGCGCCGTACAGGTCGGCGATCGATGCGCCAGCACGATCGGCGATCGCGAAGCGATCGTTCGGATAACGCAGCAACATGTCGGCATCGCCGGCGTGCGCAGCGCCGAACACGATGCGGCCGATGCGCCATGCGCGCGGCCGCTCGCCGTCGGCGGGCCACGCGCCGAGCAGCACGCGCAGCACGTTCTCCAGGTGATTGACCGGCAGCCACAGCTGCGGACACGGCACGCGTCCCTCATCCCCCTGCACGCCCCATAGCGCGGCGGGGTCGACGGCCTTCGCCTGGGCGATGCCGCCGCTCCATCGCGCCTCGGGCAACAGGTCGTCGCGCCAGCTCGCCCGTGCGGACCGCCGGATCGTGTCGTCTTCGGTTTCGCGCGGCAGCGGAACGGTCATGCCGCCGGGCGGATGATCGCGGTACACGAACGTCGCATCGAGCAGCACGCGGCCGGCGAGCGACGCGCAGCGCACCGTCACGTGCCAGCCGTCGTCCACCGCGCGGCCGCTCGCGTCGGTGTCGAGCGCGAGATCGCCGTGACCGTCGAGCGCATCGGCGAGCGCGTCGAGCGCGATCGTGATGTCGACGGCTTCGTGCAGGGACGCCCGCTCGCCGCCGGGCGGCGCGACCCAGTCGGCCGCGACGCGCGCGTGCTCGAGCAACAGCGACGCCGGCACGGCCGCGCGGCCGTCGAAGCGGAAAGCATGCGTATAAGGTGCGCCCGCGGTGCGATAGCGCGTCGAGAAGCACGTGAACGGCCGGAAGCGTCGTGGCTCACCCGCGTGATGCCGGCGCGTCGCGAGTTCGCCGAGGTTCGGCAAGCCGTCGACCGCGTCGAATCCGCGCAGCTGGATCGGCGTCAGCGCGCGGCCAACCGCCCCCATGTACATCGGTTCGGCGCTGCCGCGGGTCGCCGGCGTTGCCGGTGTCGCGAGTTCCGCGAGCCAGTGGCGCACGCCTTCGTCGATCCGCATCGGCGTCACGTAGCGCCGCGTGACGGCGAGGTTCGTGATCATCCCGACGCCGTCCCAGGTCGGCCACGCGATCGTCTTCACGACGCGCGCGCCGGCGTCGCGCCGCGCCCACCAGCCGAGCCGCGCCAGCGCCTCGTTCGCGGCCGCATAGTCGGTCTCGCCGGTCATTCCGCCCCAGCGGCCGGTCAGCGAGCCGACGTTGACGAAGCAGCCCACGCGCGGGAGCTCACGCACCGCCGCGTAGAGATTGAGGAAGCCGCGCACCTTCACGCGTACGGTGTCGATGAATTCATCGGCGCGCTTGCGCGGCAATCGCACCGGCTGGTCGATGCCCGCGTTGTGGATCACGCCGCGCAGCCGGTCGCCGAAGGTGTCGCACAGCGTCCGCACGGCTTGCGCGTCGGTCACGTCGCATACGCGGTAGTGCACCGGCAGGCCGAGCGCGGCCGCCGCATCGAGCGACGCCTTCAGTTCGCGGCGGCGTTCGAGCCGCTGCAGTGCATGCCGGATCGCCTTCGGCGACCGCTGCGGCGTCGCCTGGCGCAGTTGCTCGAGCCCGTAGCGCTTGAAGCCCGCGTCGTCGAGCGCAAGCCACGGCTCGTCGCCGGCTGGCAACGTATCGCGCCCGGTGACGATCACCGTGCAGCGATGGCGTTTCGCCAGCGCGCACGCAGCCAGGAAACCGATGCCGCGCGCACCGCCCGAAAACAGCACGACATCGTCGGGCCCCCAGTCGGGCGCCGCGTCGGCCGGCAGATCGTCGCGACTCGCGACGAGCGTATGGCGGCGCCCGCCGCGGTGGCCGACCTCGAAGCGTCCCCAGCGATACAGTTCGCGCGCGATCAGCTGGTCGACGCGTCCCGTTTCGTCGGGCGCGATGTCGAGCACGCGCACGTTGCAGTTCGGCAATTCCTGGGGCAGCGTCTTCGCCAGGCCGGCCCACAATCCGCCGAGCGGCTGCACGAGCGTGCCATCGCCGTGACCCATCAGCCCGTCCTGCCACGTGAGCGCCAGATAGAACAGCCGCGACGTCGACGCCTCCTGCGACCAGTCGCCGTAGCACGCCTGCAGCAGCGCGACCGTGCGGCGCAGCGGCGCTTCCCATTGATCGTGCGCGTCGAGCGAGAACGGCGCCTCGACACCGAGATCGACGATCCCGTCGAACGGCCCCGACTGCGCGACGAACGCGCTCGCGGCGGTCGCCGGATCGATGCCGTCGGCCGGCGCGAACACGCTCGGCTTCGCACAGGCGCGCGTGAGCGTCGCCACCATGCGCTCGACCGTGCGACCGAGGCCATTGACGATCGCGATCCGCTTGCCGCTCAGTTCGGCCGCCGGCAGGTCGGGCAGCGGCTCGATCTCGACCGGCCGCCATGTGAAGCGGTGCGTCGGCGTCGCGTCGGTGCATGGCGGCGCTTCGTCCGCGATCGCGTCGCGCTGCAGAAAAGCCAGCACGTCCGGCGCCAGCGCGGGGCCGGCCGAACGGACGGGCGTCGGCGATGCCGCATGCGCCGGTCGCCCGGCGTCGGGGGCCGGCGCGGGCGCTTGCTCTTGCACTTGCGTTCCCGCTTGCGTGCCCGTGAACGGGCACACCGACGCCCGGGCAACCGGCACGCTTGCGTCCCGTCCCGTCTGTCCCCTCGACACCCGCTCACGCGATCGCGGTTTCGCGATCAACCGGATGCCGTCGCGCGGACGCAGCGAGATCGTCGCGCCGGTGTCGAGCGAATGACCGGGCACCGCGCTCAGATCGACGTGTTGCGCCACCACCGCGATCAGCACGCGCATCTGCAGCAACGCGGTCTGGTAGCCGATGCATTTGCGCATCCCGCCGCCGAACGGAAAGTACGCGTACTTGTGACGCGCCGGCGCGTGCGATCCGAAGTTCTCCGGATCGAATGCGTCGGGGTTCGCCCACAGCGCCGGATGACGATGCGTGACGTATGGCGACATGAACACCGACGAGCCGGCCGGCACGTGATAGCCGCCGATCTCGTCGTCGTCGACCAGATCGCGCGTGAAGCCCCAGATCGGCGGATACAGGCGCAGGATCTCGTCGACGGTCTGCACCAAGTATGGCAGGCGTTCGAGATCGGCCGCGTCGGGCGCACGGCCGCCGAGCACCGCATCGAGCTCCTCGCGCAGGCGGCGCAACACGTCCGGATGCTGCGCGAGCGCGTAGAGCCCCCATGCCATCCCGCTGCCGGTGGTTTCGTGGCCGGCGAGAAACACCGTCATCACCTCGTCGTGCACCTCGCGCTCGGTCAGCGGCACGCCCGTTTCCGGATCGCGCGCGGCGAGCAGCAGCGAGATGACGTCGCTCGTTTCGCAGCGCCCCGCGCGATGCTCGGCGACGATCGCGTCGACGATCGTGTCGATCCCGCGGCGGGCATGCGCGATCCGGCGATTGAACGGCGTCGGCATCCAGCGCGGCACGAAATCGTTCAGGTTGCCCTGCGGCATCATCGCCGCGATGCCGAAGCGCACGGCCGGCCCGACGTCATCCGCATGCCGCGAGATGTCCGCATTGAACAGCATCAGCCCGAGCATGCGCAGGCTCACGCGCATCATTTCCTCGACGACGTCGAACGGCGCATGCGTCGGCTGCTTCAGCCAGCGCTCGACGAGCGCGAGCGCCGCATCGCCGAGCGCGGCCGTATGCGACTCGACCTGCTTGCGGTGAAACAGCGGCTGCACCACGCGGCGATGACGCCGCCAGAACTCGCCGTCGGTCGTCAGCAGGCCATCGCCGAAGAACATCTTGAAGTTGTCGTAGAAGCGGCCGCGCACGTAGTTACGGTGGTTGTCCTGCAGCACGTGCTGGACACCGTCGGGATGCGCGAGCGCATGCGTGAGAAACGGGCCGAGACGATTGCGCGCGATGTCGCCGTACTGCTGCTGCAGCTTCAGCAGCATCGTGACGGGATTGCGCTTGTACTCCGCGAGGTTGCCCATCACGACGCTGCCGCGCGGGCCGGGCGCGAGTCGCTTCATGGTCATGCGCTCACCTGCTCGGAAGGCGCGGGGCCGGCGAGCTGCGCGTCGACCTCGCCGCGCGCGGCGAACGCGCCGGTCAAGCGATGCACGTAGCCGATCACGATGCCCGTCACGTCGCGCATCTGCATCAGGATCCTGCCGTCCGGGCGCACCGCGACGAACCGGTTGCCGCTGCTCGCCGGCCCTTCGAGCGCGAACGCGCGCGGCGTCACGCGCAGCGCGATCGACGCGTGGCGGTTCGACAGCTCGCAGTCGTTGCCGGCTTCGTAGATGTCGATGCGGCCGATCGACATCGGCGCCGCGAGCGGGATGTAGTCGTCGGCAACGTGATCGAGCGCGGCCACGCGCGCGAGCCCGTCGAGCAGGATGCTTGGCACCACGAAACGTGAGAACACCGGATCGTCACCCGGCACATTCAGCCGGAAACGCGCCTGCTTGCCCGCGTCGCTCATGCCGGTATCGGTCGTCGACACGAACATGCCGGTCAGCCGCACCGGCGCCGCGTCGAAGTGATACGGATCGGCGACGGGCGTGAACGTCGCCATTGCCGGTTCGTGCCACACCGGCGCCGGCGCATATGCGTCGGCCAGGCGAACGGTGATCTCGAAGTGCGGCTTGTCGCGCACGAGCACCTGCCCGCCCGGCGCCAGCACGTCGCCGGAGATCCGCACGTGCACGTGCACCGCGTCGCCGTCGCGCGACGCGATCCGCGCATGGATGCGCTTCACGCTCGGCCGCTTCGCATCGTAGACGCGCAGGAAATGCAGGAACGCCGCGTCCGCGAAGCCGATGACCTTGAGCCCCGGCACGAGCCGCAGCGCGGCCTCGGCGGCCACCTCGGGCACGAAGGTCCCCGGCAGCGTCGGAAAACCGTTGACGACGTGATGCTGCAGATACGCGTCGCGTTCGAGGTCGAACACGCGCTCGAACGTCACGCTGTCGTCGGTGCGCGCGAGTTCCGCGCCGAGATAGAAATCCGGATCGCGCGATGCGTCGGCGGCGGCCGGCGCGCTTTCGTCAAGATCGAAGTAACCGGGCAGGTGCGTCTCGATCGCGCGCCGCTCGGCCTCGCCGAGATGCACGGACATCGCCGCGCGCTCGCCGAGACCGAGCTCGCGCATGAAGTGATGCTGCCCTTCCGCGGTGCGCATGCTCGTGAACAATCCGCTCTTCTCGAGAAACGCGCGCGTGACCGGATTCGCGCCGAGCCCGACCGAGCGCCACAGCGTCCAGCCGATCGTGAATTCGTCGTGACCGAGCGCCGCGCGGTGATACGACGCCTGCGTGTTCAGGAAGTCGTTGCCGGACGCGTAGTCGGTTTCGCCCGCCTGCCCGGTCAGCCCGATGAACGAGCCGAAGTTGCACCACAGGCGCGGCTGCCGCGTGCCGAACGCGCCGCGCAAATTCCAGTAGCCGCGCACCTTGATGTCGCGCACCGCGACGAAATCGTCCAGCGACTTCACGCTCACCGACGCCGAACGGTTCAGCCCGGCCGCGTTGACCAGCAGGTCCACGCGCGGCTCGCGCGCGAGAATCGTGTCGATGGCCGTCTTCACGCTGTCGGGATCGAGCACGTCGGCGCGCAGGTAGGTCACGCGATGCGCGCCGCAGAACGCGCGCATCGCCTCGATGTTCATGCACGCCGTGCGCGCGTCGGCACGCCGCTCGAAGGCGCGGATGATCTCCGGCAACGGCCGTTCCGGATGCCGCGCCTTCTGCTGGCGGATGTAGTCCGGGCGGCTCTTCGCGAACGTTTCGTCGTCCATCGCGAGCAGGTCCGCGTCGATCGCGTCCAGCGCACTGCTGCCGATCAGATACAGCGTCGGACGCACGTGCGCGGCCAGCGTTTTCATCAGTTCGCCGGTGATCCCGCGCGCACCGCCGACCGCGACGACGACCGAATCCTGACCGAGCGACAGCCGCTCGTCCGCGCGCAGTTCGCCCGCATCCGCGATCACGCGCGGCGTGCGGCGACGACCGCCGCCCAACGCGACGACCGGCAGCCAGTGACGTGCACCGCTTTCGCGCTCGGCATCGCGCAGCGCGTCGGGCAGCGCGCACGTATCGGTCAGCACGGCAACCGGGCGCGCTTCCGGCATCTCGATCGCGAGTGCCTTCACGAGGCCCGTGAACAGGCCGGCATCCGGATGCGGCACGTCGCCGGCGAGCGCGTCGAGCAGCAATGCGATGAAGGTGCCGCCGCGCTCGAGTGCCGCATGGCAGCGCTTGACCGCGAGGAACGCCAGGTCGTGCAGTGCGAGCCGCTCGGGCGTGGCCGGCGCGGCGGCGCCCGTGGCGAGCGTGCCGGCGTCGAGCGACGTGAGCACGCGCACGTGGCCGATATCGTCGGGCACGATGTCGAGCGCCGCTGCGTCGATCCGCTCGATCCAGTGCCAGCCCGGCCGGTGCGCGGCGAACGGCCGCGTCGACAGCACCACGCAGCCGGGGCCCGGATTCGCCTGGGCGGCCAGCGCGTCCGGCATGTCGGTCACGATCACGCAGCGCGGCGCGATGAACGGCGTCGACCGGCCCGCCGGCCGCCACGGCGCGTCGCGCCATTCGATCCGGTAACGCGCGACGCCGAGCGGTTCGCCGTCGGCCGCGACGCCGGTCCGGCGCAACGTGCCCGGTATCAAGGTTCCAGGTTCAACGGGTGCGGCCGCAACGGTCGTCGATGCGGCCGGTTCGACGGACGCAGCGACCGGAGCCGCCTCATGTGTCGGCGGCAACGGCCGTGCCTCGCGATCCGGCTCGCGCGGCGTGGCCCGTTCGCATGCAACATGCAGCGCGTAGCGCGCACGATCGCCGCCGCCGTCTCGCGTGAGCGTCGTGCCGGCTTCTCGCGCGACGATCGCACGCAGCACGTCGATCGCCGAATCGGCACCCGCATACGTGACCGCCCGCCCCATCGCGTCGCGCGGCGCGGCCGGTTCGACCGCGGCTCGCGCGTCGCCGCCGCCGACCACCGCGAGCACCGGCAGCCCTTCCGTGTGCGCACGCCGCACCGTCGTGACCGCGAACAGCACGATGCCCTCCGCGAGCGGCAGCCCGAATGCCGGGCGCACTTCTTCCGCCGAGTTGCCGTTGATGCCGCCGACGATCGCCATGTCGAGTTCGCCGCTGCACAGGAAGCGTTCGGCCGCCTCGAACGCGGCCAGCGTCGATGCATGGCCCGCATCGACCGTCATGTTCATGCCGTGCAGGTCGTGATAGTTGGCGACGCGCGCGGGGATCACGTTCGGCATCATCCCCGGAAACGAATTCTCGGTCGTCGGCGCGACGAGCCGCTTCGTCGCCGCGCGCAATGCCTCCAGCACGCGTTCGGTTGCCGCGCGTTCGTCCGGCCGCGTCGCGTCGAGCACCGCGGTCGCGATGTCGTCCAGATAACAGCGGCTCGCGTAAAGCGCCGCATTGCGCGTCGGCCCCATGTGCCCCATCACGAGGCCGATCGTATCCGCGTGCTCGCGCCAGAATGCGCCGAGGCGTTCGCGCAGGTCGTGCGCCGCATCGAGCGCCATCAGCTGGCAGCGATCGAGCGCGCGAAGCACCGCCGGCGGCATCTTCACGCGCGCGAAGCTCGGCAACGGGTAGCCGATCCCGAAGCTCGCGTCGGGCGCGCGGCCTTCGCCGCGCAGCCACGCGGCAACCTGGGTGTCGTCGTCGAGGCCCGGAAACTTTGCGGACCATCCGACGATCGCGAGCGGCTCGCGCTCGAACCGGCCGTTCGCCTCGCCGGCGGGCAGATCCGCGCGGTATTCCGACACGATCAGGTGGCCGTTCGTGCCGCCGAAGCCGAACCCGGACACCGCCGCGACGCGTGCCGAATCGCGCCGGACCGGCCATGAAACCGGCGCCACCGGAATCCGCAGGTTCGTCCCGGCGATGTCGAATTCCGGCGGCGGCTCGCTGAAGCGGTGCTGCGGCGGGATCACCTGATGCCGCAACCCGAGCAGCACCTGAATCACCGACACGACACCGGCCGCCCAGCCCGTATGCCCGACCAGCGACTTGTTCGACGTCACCTGCACCGGGCGGTCGCGCCGGATTGCATCGCGCAGGCTCTGGAACTCGGCGAGATCGCCGGCCGGCGTGCCCGTTGCGTGCGCAACCACCCAGTCGACGTCGGCCGGCACCGTCGCGGTGCGTGCATACGCGCGATCGATCGCGATGCGCTGGCCGGCCGAGTTCGGCGCGTAGATCGCCTTGCCCTTGCCGTCGGACGACGAGCCGAACGATTTCAGCACGCCGAGGATGCGGTCGCCGTCGGCGCGCGCCCGCGCGACGCGCTTCAGGATCACGACGCCCGCGCCGTCCGCGAACAGCACGCCGTCGCAGTTGCGGTCGAGCGGCCGCACTTCGCCGCTGCGCGACAGGCCGTGCAGCTTCGAGAACAGGATCGAGCCGCGCGGCGCGAGCGCGAATGCGCCGCCGCATGCGACCACGTCCTGCTTGCCGAGCAGCAGCGCCTTGATCCCGAGATCGATCGAATACAGCGACGACGAGCACGCGGTGTCGACCATCATGCATTGCGCGTCGTCCGGCAGCACGCCCTTCATCGCGTTCAGGCCGACCCGGTGCGGGAAGAACGATGCGAGATCGCCGGCGCCGCGCGCATAGCGCGCGCTGAGCACCGCATCGATCGCGGCCACGCGGCGCTCGCGCTCGGCCGCGTCCATGCCCGCTTCGATCAGCACCGCGTTCAGGCGCTCGCGCGCGGCGGCCAGCACCATCGCTTCCTCGAGATGCTGGCTGCCGTCCGCCGTGTAGCCGACGAGGAACGCCACGCGATCGGCATCGCGCAGCGTCACGCCATCGAGCGACTGGCATAACGCGTGACGCAGCCACAACGTCGTCAGCTCGCGCGGCGCGATGCCCGCGTCGAGCTCGGCGCGCACCGTCGGGCACGGGTCGAAATGCTCGATGAAGACCGAGCGCGACTGATAGCTCTTGTCCTCCGCCGACGTGTCGGACGAATAGAACGAGCGGTAATCCCAGCGATCGGGCGGTACGTTGCCGAACAGCTCGGGGCCGTCGAGCAGCGCGCGCCAGAATGCGTCCGGGTCGCTCGCGCCGGGCAATGCGAGACCCATGCCGACCACGGCGATGTCGTCGCTGTCCGGCGCGTCGTCGGGCGATGCGGCGGGTCGACCGGTCAGCGCCGAGGCCGGTGGCTGCCGGGTCGTTGCAGGCGCCGTCGGCACGGCAGCGGGCACGGTCTCGCTCGCGGCACGCTCCGCGCTCGCCCATTCCGCGCGCGGCGACAGCCCCTCGCTGCACAGCGACAGCCCGCCGTCCGCGACGACCACCTGACCGGTGATCCAGCGCGCCGCGTCCGAGGCGAGAAACACGACGAGATCGGCGAGGTCCTCCGCCCGTGCGAGCCGCTTCAGCGGCGTCGCCGCGATGCTCGAACGCTTCGTGTTCTCCGGGTCCGGAAACTGCGCGGCGACGTCGCCGTCGATCAGCGTCGACGATGCGCCGTTCACGCGAATGTCGCGGCCCGCGTATTCGACCGCGAGATAGCGCGTCAGCGATTCGAGCGCCGCCTTCGCGGTGCCGACGACCAGATAGTTCGCAGGCACGAGCGTCGCGCCCACCGACGACACGTTGACGATCGCCCCGCCGCCCGAGCGCGCCATCAGCGCCGCGGCCCGACGCGCGCACCAGAACGCGCCCTTCAGGTTGGTGTCGAGCGCGCGATCGAAATGCTCGGCGCCGATCTCGTCGACGCCGAGCAGCGCACCGGACGCCGCATTGTTGACGAGCACGTCGAGCCGGCCGTAGCGCCGTTCGATCTCGTCGAACATCCGGTCGACCTGCGCCTGCTGCGCGACCGACGCGCGGATCACGTCGACGGTCGCGCCGAGCGCGCGCAGTTCGTCGGCCGTCTGCTTCGACGCGTCGAGCGAGTGGAAGAAATTCAGGATCACGTGCGCGCCCTGCTCGGCGAAACGCCTGCAGATCGCCTTGCCCACGTTTTTCGCACCGCCCGTCACGAGAACGAGCTTGCCGCGCATGCTGGTATTCGACATGGATCGCCTGCCTATCGAGAACTTGTCATTACGGGCAGGGCCCCCCCTGCCGACCAACGTTTCGGCCAACGGCCGTCAAGCGACTGCTTTTCCCTGGTTGTCGTAGACGAAATCGACGATCTGCCCCATCGCCTTGAAATCGCCGCTGCGGAAATTGGCCGGCAACGGCGGCAGCGCGTAGCGCGCGGTAATGCGCTGGATGATCTCCGTCTGCTTGACCGAATCGATGCCGAGTTCGGCTTCGAGCTCGATCGTTTCGGAGAACACCTCGGCCGGATATTCCATCGCTTGCGCGTAGATATCGACGAGCTCCGCGAACAGCCGATCGCGCGGCACGTGTGCGGGCTTCGCCGCCGCGAGCGGCTCGTGCGGCATCGACGGCGACGGTACCGCCGTCAGTGTCGGCGCGGCCACGGCCACCGCCGCAAGACGCGGCGCGCCCGCACCGAGCGGCTCGGCCTGCGGCGCGAATGCGGCGACCGTCGGTGCCGCGGCCGGCGCGGCGCCGGCCGATGCCGTGCTCGCCGCGTCGAACGCGTGACGCAGCTCGCCCTTGAGCCAGTCGACGATGTGCGGCCCGCGCGCATGCCAGAACGCGTCGAACCCGGAGCCGGCGTTGCCGATGCGAATATCGTCCTTCATGATGTTGTCCTCCTGGAAATAACGGGTGATCGTCGTGACGACGCTCGATTCCTCTGCCGCGTTCGACGGGCCGCCGAACGTCCTGACCGTGCCGGGCCCCGCGATGCGCACGACGATGCGCGCCAGCGCGTTGAGCGCGCCGCATTCGACATAGCGTCCGATGCCGTCAGCGCACGCGGCGCGAATCGCATCCGCGAACCGCACCGGCAGCACGAAGTGCGACGCGAGCCGCGCGCCCGGATCGTCGGCGCCGCTGTAGCGGCGGCCGAGGATCGGCGAATACACGGGAATCGCGAGCGGGCCGTGCCGATACGCGGCAAGACGCACGGCGAACTGCTCGCGCGCGCCGGCGAGATCGGGGTGATGAAAGCCATACGGAGACCTGAGCGTCTGCGCGGCGACGCCGCGTGCCGCACAGGCCGCGACGAAGCGCTCCACCGCATCGCGCGGCCCGGACACGACGGTCTGCGACGGATGGTTCTCGACCGCGACGCACACGTTGCGCACCGCATGCGTGACGGCGCTCGCGTCGATCAGCTCGCGCGTCGCGTCGGCACCCGCGGAGATCGCCGCCATCATCCCGTCGGGCGGCGCCGCGGCCTGCAACGACGCGATCCGGTCGCAGACGATCCGCGCGCCCTGCTCGATCGAATACATGCCGCCGCACACGAGCGCCGCGATCTCGCCGAAGCTGTGTCCGATCAGCACGTCCGGCACCACGCCGTGCGCACGCAGCACGCCGAACATCGCGACCGATGCGCCATAGATTCCGAGCTGCAGCAGATCGGGCGCTTCATGCAGCCACGCATCGAGCCCGGCATCGTCGCGCCACAGCGCGCCCGTCAGCGGGCGGCCCAGGCGCTCGCTCGCGACCGCGTCGAGCATGTCGAGGGTCTGCTGCACGCTCCCGTGTTCACGTGCGAGCTGCCGCAGCGCGCCCGCATAGAACGCCCCCTGCCCCGGGAACAGGAACGCGCATCCGCGCGCGTGCGGCCCGGCGTCGTTCAACCCGCGTCGTTCCATAATCCCAATCTCCCAAGGCTCTCGGCCAGCTTCAGTCTCGCGATCCGCCACTTCGACACCGCGAGCACGCGCTGCCGCCGCGCATCCGCGAGCGCCGACTGGGCATTCAGCAGTTCCGTGAACGTGCCAACGCCGGCCTTGTAGCGGCCACGCGCGATGTCGAGCGAATGCAGCGCGGTGTCCAGCAGATGCCGCGAGTTGTCCAGGTTCGTCGTGTCGGTCTGCAGGCTCTGATAGCTCTTCCATACGTCGAGCGACACCTTGAGTTCGGTGTTGCGCACGTCGGCTTCCTGCGCGTCCGCCTGCGCCTTCGCCTCGGCGACGCGGTAGCCCGACGCGAACCCTTCGAACAGCGGAATCGAGATCTGGATACCGATCGAGTTGCTGTGACTGCTCTGCAACTGGAGAAACGACGCCTGCTGCTGGTATGACGGGTTGTTGCGCGCGAGGCTGCCCATCAGTGAAACGGTCGGCAGCGACTGCGCGCGCACCGCGCGCACTTCGTCGCGCGCCGCTTCGAGCTTTTCGCGCGCGGCGATCAGTTTCGGGTGATGGCGCTTCGCTTCGGCGATCAGGTCGGCGACGCCACGCGTGAAGTCGTCGCGATCGGGCGACGGTTCCGCGTCGGCGATGCGCAGCGGCGTATCGGCGTCGGCGCCGAGCGTGGTCGCGAGCGTGCCGATCGCGCTCTGCAGGTCGCCTTCCGCGCTCACGCGATCGAGCAGCGCCTTGCGGTAGGTGGTCTGTGCCTGCAATGCATCGCCGAGCGTGCCGGCGCCACCGTCGTGCCGCGCGCTCGCCTCGGCCAGGCTTTCCTGCGCCGCGTGCTCGACCGCCTGCGCGGCGGCGAGCGCCGCCTGCGCGTCGCGCAGCGCGTAGAACGCCTGCGCCGCATCGTAGAAGACGCTCTGCAGCGCATCGTCGTGCGCCGCGTTCGCCGCGCGCAGCAGCGCGCGCGCACGGTCGAGCGTCGCGCCGCGCTTGCCGAAATCGAACAGCACCCAGCTCAGGTTGAGCATGCCGTAGCGGCTGGTGCTGCGCTGGTCCTGCGAGTAGCCGCCGCTGTAGTTCGTCGTCAGGTTGTCGCGCTCGATACCCGCCGTCGCATTGAGCGTCGGCCAGTACGCGGCCTTCGACACGCCGACCTCCGCCGCCGCCGCGCGCGCATCCGACCACGTGCGACTCAGTTGCGGATGCGAGCAGATCGCGAGCAGGATCGCGTCCTCGAGCGCGAGTGGCCGCTCGTCGACATGCCGCGCGCCGCATGCCGTGGCCGACGCCATCGACCCGGACGGCGTGGCCGCGACATCATTGCTCGTGCCGTAGACGTCGAGCATCTGCGCGCATGCCGTCGGCACGCACGCAGCGAGCGCGACGACAGCCAGCACGGTAGCGAGTGGACGCTTCATCGCTCAACGCCCCGCGACCGGTTCCGCGGCGCCGGCGTCATGCGTCGTCGGTGCCGCCGGCGCGCTGGCGGACGTTCTTGCCGCCATCGCCGTGCGCATCGCGGCGGTCGACTGGTCGAGCACGACCTTGCCGCCCTGCAGCATGATGACGCGCTGCGCCGACGCGATCGTCTCCGGCCGGTGCGCAACGATCAGCCGCGTCATCGCGAGTTGCGTGACGGCCGCATTGACCTGCATCTCGCGCTGAATGTCGAGATGGCTCGTCGCCTCGTCGAGCACGAGAACGCCCGGCCGCTTGTACAGCGCGCGCGCGAGCAGCACGCGCTGCTTCTGCCCGCCGGACAGCACCGTGCCCATGTCGCCGACCAGCGTGTTGTAGCCCATCGGCATCGCGGCGATGTCGTCGTGCACGGCGGCGATGCGCGCGCATTCGGCGACCCAGCGCGGGTCCGCATCCGGATCGAAGAAGCTGATGTTGTCCGCGATCGAGCCCGCGAACAGCACGTCGTCCTGCAACACGGTGCCGACGAGCCCGCGCAACCGCTCGATGCCGAGCCGGCCGACCTCCAGCCCGCCGATCCGCACCGTGCCGCCCGTCGGCTCGTGGATGCCGAGCAGCACGCCGATCAGCGTCGTCTTGCCGCAACCCGACGGCCCGACGATCGCGACCGACTCGCCCGCCGCGATCTTCGCGCTCACGCCGTCGAGCACCAGCGGCTCGCCGTCCGCATAGCGGAACGACAGCCCGTCGATCTCGATGCTCGCGTCGAGCGCATCGGCCTCGCCCGGCACGCTGCGCAGGCTCGCGTCCGGCTCGCTTTCCGCGAACACGATGTCGGCCAGCCGCTCGCCCTGGAGCTGCAGCATCCTGACTTCGAAATACTTGTCGATCAGGCTGCCGACCCGGCTGTCGAACTGGTTCTTGTACGCGTTGAACGCCATCAGCACGCCGACCGTGAACTGACCGTCCATCACCATGCGCGCGCCGAGCCAGATGATCAGCACATTCTCGATGCCGAACAGCAGGCCGTTGAGCTGCTGGTAGAAGATCTGCAGCTTCTGCACGTGCAGGCTCGCATTGACCTGCTCGACCAGCAGCGTGATCCAGCTCGCGCGGCGCTCCGTCTGGCGGTTGAACAGCTTGATCGTCTTCACGCCGCGCACCGTTTCGAGGAAATGGCTTTGCTGCTTGGCCGCGTGCACGATCTGGTCCTCGGTCGCGCGCCGCAACGGGCCGTACCACAGCCACCGGACGAGCGCGTACAGCGCCATCGTCGCCAGCGCGACGAACCCGAGCACGCGGCTGTAGACGAACATCATCGCGAGCGTGACGACCGTCATCAGCCCGTCGATCACCGCGCCGAGAAACGACGTCGTCAGCGTCTGCTGGATCGTGTCGATCGAACCGAAGCGCGACACGACGTCACCGAGATGGCGCCGCTCGTAATAGCGCACCGGCAGGCTCAGCAGGTGCGTAAACACGTTCGCGCGCCACTGGATGTTCAGCGTGACGCCAACGTACATCAGCGCCCACGCGCGAATCGTGCCGGTCGCCTGCTGCATCAGCAGCAACAGGCCGAAGCCGAGCGCCAGCACCGTCAGCAGGTCGCGATCGGCGCTGACGATCACTTCGTCGATCACCCACTGCAGGAAGAACGGCTGCACCAGCATGAAGACTTCGAGCGCGACGGCGAGCGCGAGGATCTGCGCCAGCGAGCGTGACAGCCCCGACACCGGGCCCAGCAGCTCGCGCAGCTTCACCGCCGGACGCGCCGCACGCGGCGCGAATCCGGCGGCCGGCCACAGTTCGAGCGCGACGCCGGTAAACGCACGCGACACTTCGGCGAGCGGCACCTTGCGAATGCCGTGCGACGGATCGTGAATCGTCGCGCTCTTGCCGTTCACTTCCTTCAGCACGACGAAGTGGTTGAAATTCCAGTGCAGCAGGCACGGCAGGCGAAGCTGGCCGAGCTGCGCCATGTCCAGCTTCACCGCGCGCGTGCCGAGCGAGAGGCGCTGCGCGACTTCGATCACGCGCCCGAGTCCCGCGCCCTTCAGCGATACGGGGAATTGTCCGCGCAGCGTCGCGAGATCCACGTGATGGCCGTGATAGCCGGCCACCATCGCGAGACACGCGAGCCCGCATTCCGCGGCTTCGGTCTGCAGGATCATCGGCAGCCGGCGGCCGAGGCCGAACGAGAGTCGATCGAGTAATGCCATGCGCGACCTCGTCAGAGTTTGCCGGTCAGGCTGTAAAGCGGCTCGAGCACCCACTCGTACAGGCGCCTGCGCTCCTGCAGGATGTCTGCCTGCAGCGTCATGCCGGCCTGCAACGGTTGCCGCGCGCCATACGCGGTGACGTGCTGCGCATCGAGCGCGACGATCACGCGATAGAAGGTCGCGTCGCGCCCCTCGCCCGGCGTCGCCGCCGGGCCGCCATCGTTCGCGAGTTCGGCCGCCGACAGCGCCGTGCGCGCGATCGACACGACCACGGCGCGATACTGGCCGAACTTCTGATACGGGAACGCCTGATAGCGGATCAGCACCGGCTCGCCGACCCGCACGAAGCCGATCGCCGTGCTCGGCACGAATAGATGCGCCTGCCAGCGCGCGCCGCCCGGCACCACGCTCGCGAGCGGCCGGGACGTATCGACCGACTGGCCGACGTCGGCGATCGCCGCCGTCACGACACCCGTTTCCGGCGCGGTGACGACGATCCGGCGCTTCGCCTCGCTTTCGATCAGGTTCTGGTCGACGTCGATCACGTTGCGATCGATCTGCGCGAGCTGGTTCTGCTGCTTGAGGTCGAGGCCGGCCAGCTGGTTGTTCGCTTCCGTCAGCGACTGCGCCGTCGACGCGCGCTCGCGCAGCAGCCCGTTCAGCTTCGACTGCTGGTCGAGCAGGTCGGCCTCGCGCTGCTGCGCCTGATCCTTCGAAATGTAGTCCTGGGCCAGCAGGCCGCGATACCGTTTCGCGCCGTCGGCCGCGATCGACGTGCGCAACCGCTGCGCCGAAAGCTGATCGTCGATCTGCGCAAGCTCGCCGCGCAGGCTCGCGATCTTCGCGCGCACCGTCGCGCGTTCGTCCTGCTGCAGGCTGCGCGTCTTGTCCATTTCCGCGAGCAGCGATGCCTTGCGTTGCCGCGCCTGCGCGATCAGCGCGGCCTGCGTCGCGCCTTCCGCCGCGCTTTGCAGGTCGGTGGACACCGTATAAAGCGTCTGCCCGCGCGCGACGTGCTGCCCTTCCTTCACGTCGCGCTCGACGACGATACCCGGCTGCAACGCATAGACCTTCACCAGCCCCGCATCCGGCATCACGACGCCGCTGACCGTCGTACGACGCGTGTAGGTGCCGAACACGAAGAACAGCAGCACGCATGCGGCCATCGCGACCGCAGACGCCGCCAGCAGCGTCAGCGGCACGGGGCGCGCCAGCACGATCTCGCCCAGCGCGCCGGCGCGCTGCGCCTGTTGCGCTTCGTGCCGGAAGAGAGAAGTCGGGTTCGTCAAGATACGGGATTACAGACAGTCAGTTGGGTTCGACGGATGCGTCCCGGTTGCCCGGGAAGATCGCCGCGGCGCCCCGCTCCGGTGCCGCGGCGATCCGCGATTCACGCGATGGCGACGCAGCGCGCGCCATCGCACGGAAATCGCGTCCGGCTTACGCGTGCTGGCCGGTCAGCAGGCCGAGCAGTGCATTGCCCGTGCCGACGACGGCCGTCGTCAGTGCTTCGCCGACGTTGTAGAGCGTCTGGCCGTACAGCTCGACCACGTTGCCCAGCGTGTCGAAAATCGAGCCGCCACTGTAGTAGCCGCCGGAAACTTGTGCGATTTCCTGTTGATTCAGTTCTTGCATTGCGTTTCTCCAGATTGAGAATGCTAGATAACCCATCTAGCGAGGCATCGAACCACGCCGCGATCGCGACGCAGATCAATACGTTAAATATGTTAAATTCTCTGGCAAGACGATTGCATCGCGCAGTCACACTTCATTAACCAAGTCGACAAAACGGCGCACATCGCTCCGTCCACTCGAATATCTCGAGCTACCTTTTCGCAATACTCGCGAGGTCAATCCGCATTCGATAATGCATTCCGCTTTCGATATACCGTCAATTCCTGCGACACCGGCCATCCGGCTCGGCGGTTTCGATCTGCAGACGAGCGGGCGCTACAGATCAGGCGCCACCATAGCTGGAACGCCATGAACCGTCGGAATGAAAACGATAATGAATGCCCGCCTTAGGACTGACCGGTAACAAGCATGCGCCAAATGCCCCACCCAATCGGTCATTACCGAATGGCTGAATCACGCCCGATTTTTCTCATTGAATTTTTTACAAAATTGAATTCGACGCGCCAATGATCCGACAGTTTCCGGTCGCTCTTTGTACGATACCGCACCATCGGGCAAACCCGATATCCGACGGCAATTGATTCTATTTCCACGGGGAATTACGGGCTTGAATGCCGAGATTGAATTTCCGTGGTTGATTCTGGAAAGCAGTTGTCCCGGCGGCCGAACGGCCGGGTGGTCCCGTTGAATTTATATGCAAATGAAATGCATGAATGGATCGCGTGCAATGGCCTGGGTGTGCGAGCGAATGCGCACCGGGCCATGCAGACGGCCCGGCGCGCGGCACCGCATCACCCCGCTTTCGGCTTCGCGAGTTGATCCGCGACGGGCAGGCTGCGGATGCGCGTACCCGTCGCCGCGAAGATCGCGTTGGTCAGCGCCGGCGCGACCGGCGGCAGGCCCGGCTCGCCCACGCCGCCGAGCGGCGTCGCGTAGTCGTCCGGCGCGACAAGGTGCACGCGGATTTCACGCGGCGCCTCGTTCATCCGCAATACCTGGAAGCCGTTGAAGTTGCTCTGCTCCGGGCGTCCGTCCTTGAACGTGATCTCGCCGTGCAGCGCAATGCCGAGCCCCATCACCACCGCACCTTCGAGCTGCGAGCGCACGCGCTCCGGGTTGACTTGCGGCCCGCAGTCGATCGCAATGTCGACGCGCGGCACCGCGATCGCACCGTCCGCGCCGACCTGCACTTCGCACACGGCCGCCGTGTACGACACGAAGCTGCGATGCGCGGCGATCCCGAGCCCGTGCCCCTTCGGCAGCTTGCGCCCCCAACCGGCTTCGCGCGCGACCGTCTCGATCACGCGCCGCAGCCGTCCGGTATCGACCGGATACAACGCCGGATCCTCGCCGTAGTTCACGTTCTTCACCGTGATGTGCGGTTCGAATCGTCGCGCCGGCCCGATCAGGTCGAGCAGGAAATCCTTCGGATCGCGGCCCGCCGCATGCGCGAGCTCGGACACGAAACTCTGAATCCCGAACGCGTGCGGAATGTTGTACACCGAACGAAACCAGCCGATCCGCGTGTGCGCTTCTGCGGCCGGATTCTCGATCCTCACGTTCCGGACTGCGAATGGAAGATCCGCGATGCCTTGCGCGAGCTCGCCCGGCTGCTCATGCACGACGCCGGCCCTGAAAGTCGACTGGATCGAAGGCGCGACCGTGCGATGCTGCCACGCGACCACCTTCCCCGCCGCGTCGAGGCCGCCTTCGAACGCCTCCAGCGACACCGCGTGGAAATAGTCGTGCGCGATGTCGTCCTCGCGCGTGAACGTCAGCTTCACGGGCGCGCCGACCGCCTTCGACAGCAACGCGGCCTCCACCACGTAGTCCGGCTTCGACTTGCGGCCGAAGCCGCCGCCAAGCAGCGTCACGTTGACCGTTACCCGCTCGGTCGGCAACGCGAGCGCCTTCGCGATCTCGTCGCGCGTGGTCTGCGGCGCCTGCGTGCAGGTCCACACCTCGCAGCGGCCGTCGGCCACGCGCGCGACTGCCGCCGGCGGCTCCATCGTCGCGTGCGCGAGATGCGGAACGTAGTACGTCGCGCGCACCCGCTTCGCGGCGCCCGCGAGCGCCGCGGCCGTATCGCCGTCGTTGCGGATCACGTCGCCCGGCTGCGCGGCCGCCGCTTCGAGCGTCTTGCGGTAGGCGGCCGAATCGTAGCCTGCGTGCGGCCCGTGCTTCCAGTCGATCTTCAACTGCGCGCGCGCCTGGATGGCCGTCCACGTGTCGCGCGCGATCACGGCCACACCGCCCAGCGGCTGGAACCCGGACGGCAGCGGTGCCGACGCAAGCTGCACGACCTTGACGACACCCGGCAGCTTCTCCGCGGCCGACGCGTCGAACGACGCGACCGTATCGCCATAGGCCGGTGGACGTGCGACCACCGCATACAGCATGCCGTCGAGCCGCGTGTCGATCCCGTAGCGCGCGCGGCCACCGACGATGTCGCGTCCGTCGATCAACGCCGTCTTGCCCTTGCCGATATAGCGGAACTCGGCCGGCGCCTTCAACGGCACGCTCTTCGGATCGGGCACCGGCAGCGCGGCTGCCTTCGCGGCCAGTTCGCCGAAGCCGAGCTTGCGTCCGGTTTTCGTATCGACGACCTCGTGGACCGCCGCCTTCACCTGACGCACGTCGACGCCCCACGTCGCCGCGGCGGCCTGCTCGAGCATCGTGCGAGCAGCGGCGCCCGCGCGGCGCAGCGCCGCGAAACTCTGGCGCAGGCTGCGCGAGCCGTCGGTGTTCTGGTTGCCGTAGCGCGGCTCGTCGCCGACCGCCTGCGCGACCTTCACGCGCGCCCAATCCGCGCCCAGTTCGTCGGCGACCACGAGCGCGACGCTGGTGCGTACGCCCTGCCCCATCTCGGAGCGGATGCAGGTCACCGTGACCGTGCCGTCCGGCGCGATCGCGACGAACAGGTTCGGATCGTCGCGCAATCCGTGCGGCATACCCGCGCCGCCGTACTGCGGATTCGGGCTGACCGGCGGCTGCACCGGCGCGGCCGCGCGCGCGAGCGACGGCACACCGAACGCGAGCAGCAGCCCGCCGGCGGCGAAGCCGAGCAGCAATGCGCGGCGGCTTTCGTTGTGGACGGAGAGTTCCGGCGCGTTCATGCGGCACCTCCACGGCGCACCGCCAGCCGGATCGCCGCGCGAATGCGCGTATAGGTGCCGCAGCGGCAGATGTTGCCGGACATCGCGTCGTCGATGTCGGCATCGCTCGGGTGAGGATTGGTCTTCAGCAGCGAGGCGGCCTGCATGATCTGTCCGGACTGACAGTAGCCGCATTGCGCGACGTTCAGTTCCTGCCAGGCTTGCTGCAGCGGGTGGGTCAGGTCGGTCGACAATCCTTCGATCGTCATCACGCGCTTGCCGGCGGCGACCGCGACGGGCGTGATGCATGCGCGGATCGCTTCACCGTCGAGATGCACGGTGCATGCGCCGCACAGCGCCATCCCGCAGCCGAACTTGGTGCCCGTGTGACCGAGGACGTCGCGCAGATACCAGAGCAATGGCATCTCGGGATTGCCGTCGAAATGCTGTTCGCTACCGTTGACGGTCAGCGTGATCATCGTTCATCTCCTGTTGGCGGCGCCGCGTCGCGCGGGCGTCGTGTGGGGATTTGAACGGCGCTGGGCACATTCCGAACGACCAGGTGGGCCTGACGCCGTTTCGTTTCCGGATTGCATCGGGTGGCGATGCAATCACGGCGATGGAGCCGTCTGGTTGCCCGTGCAACGGTTCGGCGGGATTCGGGCGATTGCTCGTAGCGGGGATCGCCGCAGGTATTATCAGACGAATTCGCGATTGTCGTCGGGTCGGGTGATTCAGGGGGGTTGTGTGGTCGGTGCGGCACGACCTATCACGATTGAGCGTCGCCACATCCTGCTTCTGGTTCGCCTTGTCCGTGATCGTGATGTTGCCGGCACTGATCGCGCTCTTCGTGGTTGCATTGCTGCTATCGCTCTCGCTCACGTAGAGCGGCAATGCACCGCCTGCATTCTTACCGCTCGCCTGGCCGTGCGTGGCGTAGTTATTCCCACCGTCGCCAACGCCGCCACCGGCACCGATCCCAAAGCTGCTCGCGTTGTAGCTCGAGCTGTTCTGAATATCCGAGAAGGACAGCGTCCCGGTCGTCAGCTGGTTCTTGTCCGGCGTCGCCGTACTTGCGATGTACGCACCCTTCAGGTCCGTATTGCCTTTCACGCTGATGTCGAATCCGCCGTCGCCAGCCTGGATACCGGCCTGCTCGTTCACGCCCGCGTAATTGCCGCTCGCATGACCGCTCTGCGCGCTGAAACTCGCGCTGCCGCCGCCTTGACTGACGCTGAACCCGCCGCCCGAACTGCTCTGGTGGGCCTCGCTATGGCTCGTATCCTGCACCGACGCGAGATTCAGGTTGCCGCCCGTCGCGATCTGCGTGCCCGTATCGCCACCTGCGTGTAAATCTGCATGCTTGTCAGTTGTGCGTGCCCCAACATCACGTGCACGAACCGCACGTCCGCTCCGTTCTCCAGCATCTCCGTCAATTACCGCTTCCAGCAATTGACCATCTCCCCGATCACCGCTACCGGATCGGCAATCGCGAGATGACCGAACAGGAGATTCAGGACTGCATCCACCACGACGAACAATTCGCCGTTGAACAATAGCCTCGACGTCGCTCTCGCTCCCCGCGTTCATAAACACCGAGCCCGGCATCCGCCAGGCTCGGTCGTTCAACTAAAGAAAAGGTTCTTCAGCACCACATACACAATGAAACTCATCATCGCGGCAAAACAACACCACCAGATAATTTTCTGTGCCCGCGTCTTCGGTGTTTGGCCCGGGAAGCTCATCATAATTACCACCTGACTCCTGTTTTACCCTGATCGACTGTATAACCCGTTCCAACCGACGCCGGATTGGAAGTCTTTCCAAGATTTGCACCAGCACCAACGCCAATGACCGTCGCAGTTCCATTGCCCGGTGAATACACAACACCGCCACCAACGGCAGAGAATGCAGCCGTTCCATTACCAGCGTACCCAGATAAAAAGTTGTTGGTCTGTCCAGGTCTTACCGAAGCTTGATTAAGCCAACCAAATTGCATGCTCGCCGCAGCATTAACAGAGTTCGGCACTGCTTTGTTCACGCCATAACCAAAATACGAGTTCCCATCTCGAGAGAACGTCCCCCACGCACTCCCAACGAAGTAATCAATCTGGAAGTTCACGAAGTCCGGCAACCTGAACAAGCCCGGATTCTTCCCCGTCGTCGTCACCTGATATGAGAACCCGCTACCCTGCGCTCCCTTCACAATATACGCCTGCAAATCAGGATCGCCCGGACCCAACGATTGCGTCCACACCGTCTGACCCGCCTTGTTCACACCATACCGCGTCCACTCCGTACCGTCCTGCGGCATCTCTCCCGACGCTACTCGAACATTGCCCGGCAACACCCCTCCATCACTCATCACCAGATCCATTTGCGCCATCTGGTCTTGAATCTGCTGCACCGTGTATTTCCCGTCGCTTTCCGCTGCCAGCTTGTTCGCCAGCGTCTGCTCCTTCGCCTTGCTGTCCTCGTGCAACTGCCGATTAAACCGGATTTCACAATGGCATCACGAATCATTTTTTTCGCACAAAAGCCACCGTTGCGAAAACGCAAAAAACAAGCCCCAACAGAATGCCATTCACTAAAACGAATCTCGTATCGTTGCTCGCCCACAAGAAACCACCACCGTAAAAATAGGCCACAAAAATCATTACAAATGCCTTGATGGAGGCAAAGCACAGAAACGACAGCAAGAAAGCAGCTAAATATAAGGCAATCAATCTAAGCATTTCTTCATTTCCCAATCCGATATTTGGCATCGTTTATCGCTTTCGTTCCTGCCTCAGCGCCGGCAGCCCCCCCTATATCGGCACCAATTGCAGGAACATTGTTCGGATTGAACAGATTTTGTCCTGATGATCCCGCCCAAACACCAGTCCCGGACCACCCAAAACTACCCATCCCGGACTTCGACAACGCGGAAATTAGATTTTGCATGGCGAGTCCCGTACCATAACCGATAGCCGCCGCACCCGCGTTCACCGCTGCACCGGTTGCAATGCTATCGTGTTTGCCAGAGATTGCATTATTAGTGACGGTATCAAGAGCACCTGTCACTGCGTTTATTACGACATTCCCAAAGAATTTGGTGTAAGTGCCAGATCCACCGGCCAATGCCGCATACCCAACATCGACTGGATTCACTGTGCCATTCTGGATGTATTGCGATGTCGCGTTTACACTGCCAGTTAGGACGCCAATCCCAATAGGCGACGCCCACGCGCTGGACCCCAAAGCTCCGGTCGAACCAAAAATTGGCGCGCCAGGGATAGCGGCTAACCCGGCAGCAATCTCTGGTGCCAGTCCGGCAGTTACCAACCCTCCGGCAATGACGAGGCCGGCCTTTGGATTAGCCACCGCGCCAGGCAACGCTCTCTGCTCCGGCGTCAGCGAACCATCCTTGTTCCCAGATAAGAACGGACTGTTGTACTCTGCCGACGTCGCATGGAACAGCCCGCCACCATTCTGACTGATATAGGCCACCGCGGTTGCGTCCCCTCCCGGCCCCTTGCTTGCCGCTGCATCCACCAAACGATAGCCGTTTGCCAGCAACATATTCTGCGCCTGATCCGCGGTGAGTGATTTACCGGTTTTTTCTTCGTAGAACTTCGCGAAGTCCTTCGCCTTATCCTTCGCCCACTGCCGCTCATCAGGGTGCAGTTGCCGGTTGAACCGATCCACACTCGCCCCGCTCAACGCCCCCGTTCCACCACCCACCAAAGCACCCGCACCGCCCGCCAGCACGTTCGACGTCAGGTTCCCCAGCAGTTCATCCACGTTCTTGTTGCCCGTTGGCCCCGCATCCTTGATCGACTGCGCGATTTCATTCAGTTGCGGTGCGAGCTTCGCTGATATTCCCGCGCCCGCAGCCCCGCCGACAGCACCCAAGCCACCACCGGTCAACCCGCCGGTCAGCGCCCCTCCGGCGATATGCAGCGCAACACGGTTGTCACCGCCTTCAGCCCAACTGTCTGCCCTGCGTTCTTGTCACCCGTCGCCACGAACGCGGCCGTACCGCCGGCCTTCACATTGCTGCCGTTGTTCTGCGTACTGTCCTCGGTGAACGTCGACTTGCTGTGAGACGAGCCAAAGCTCAGTTCAACCTTCGCCTCGACCTTGCCCTTCGGATCGTTCAGCGCGTTGGTCATGTTGCCGGTCGCACCGACCAGATCAGCCATGCCGCCCGCTGCCGCGATCGCATGCAGCGCTGCTGCCCGCCCGTCCTGGCTACTGGCGGCACCCTTTGCCTGCTGATTCACGTTCTGGATCGCATCGATCACCGGCGACTTCACGGCGAGCGTGAAACCCGAACTTTTCACCTCGTGAGTTTCTTCGTGATGACGATCCGTTTGCGACGCATCGATCGTCACTTCCTTCGCGACGCCGGTCACGTCCTGGCCCGCAACGATGTCGGAACCTGTCACATGGAGCTTGTTGCCCGCCACCATCGACACGCTACCGTCCGTGCTGCCGATCAAGTTGCCCTGCGAACCCTTCGGGGTTTCGACGGCGAGACGATGCTGGCGGCGGCACGTGGCTTCTACTGGCGCAACGAGCTACAGGCGCCGATTGGGCAGACGGGGCAGATTCCCGAACTTATCGGTCATAACAGTCACCACGGATGTAGGCTGAAATTTGTCGAACTTATCCGTTCCAATAGATCTTCCTGTATCGACTTCACGGATATACCTCGGCCCTGCCGGCGTTTGTACCTCTTTCGTGATAGGAGTTGAAACCGTATTCGGATCTTGAAGCAGCCTTCTCAAATCACTTTCGCTAATTGTAAACTGACTCGCATTGACGTTTGAATCAAAGTGACGGTCGCCAATGTGCTCAATACCATCGTTCGTAATGTTGATACGTGACTGAACTCGGCCCGGCGTGGAACCCGTGCTTTCACCCGACTGTTGATCGTTGCCGCTCGACAAAATAGGCCCACCGGGCGTCACGACAGGGGCAACGTTCACAGTCGGACACAAGACACCCGGTCCACACGGTACAGCACCTACTGTAACCGTAGCCCCTGCTGGCCCGCTCGGCGTCTTCGGCCCGCCACCATTCGGGTCGATTTGCGGGTTCGCATCGCCCTGCTGCACGTCGGTCGGCAACTTCACGTGTGAATTCGCCACGTCACGCGGCAAGTTCTTCTCGTCTTCTCCGAAACCCAGCACGCCGCGTTTGAACTGGTCGAACTGGCTCAGCCCCAAGTCCTTGCCCTGCTGAATCAGCGTGTAGTCGAACAGCCCCTTTTTCGCCTTTTGAAAACCCGACCACTCCAATTCATTGAATTTCCCCGGACCTCTTCAGATTAATGAGCTCCATTAATGCATAATCAATACACTCCCCCATTTCATCCCCATCCATTCTGACAATCCCTCTTTGCAAATCCGGAGCATTAAAAATTACAGTGAATCTCTTGGTCGCGCGCTCCCCATCAAATTTTATTATGAAAAACGCCCGATTTGCTGCCGCTGCCGCTTGCAATACTCGCATAGCGTCGTCGAGCGCACAAACCTCCGGCACACTTAAACCATAAAGCGAGCCAAGCTCATCAATCGCCATTTTGTTCATTTAAGACCTCTTAATGCATTTGAAATATCTTTTACCTCACGAAGCTGCCCAGTTGCAACTCTATCCACCACCGACCAAATCTGTTCAGGGGGAGGTCCGTCGACCGAATTTCTCTGAATCAAAGTTTCAACAACCTCAACAGCCGTTCGTTTATTTCCATTATCAAAGAGATGCCCTCCTGCAATATCACGAATTATAGATGCACTCTTGTCATAGAAGCCGTTATAGTTTGCAGCATTACTCAAAACATTATCAACATCCCGGAACGAAATGCTTCCGCCAAATTTCTGATTTATATCCGAAATCTCCCCCGCCAAAATACCTTTCGCAAATCCGCCGGAATCTCCACCTTTATTCGTCGCACCACCACTCCCGCTATCGGGGCCACTTGACAAAATAGGCCCACCGGGCGTCACGACAGGGGCAACGTTCACAGTCGGACACAAGACACCCGGTCCACACGGTACAGCACCTACTGTAACCGTAGCCCCTGCTGGCCCGCTCGGCGTCTTCGGCCCGCCACCATTCGGGTCGATTTGCGGGTTCGCATCGCCCTGCTGCACGTCGGTCGGCAACTTCACGTGTGAATTCGCCACGTCACGCGGCAAGTTTTTCGCGTCTTCTCCGAAACCCAGCACGCCGCGTTTGAACTGGTCGAACTGGCTCAGCCCCAAGTCCTTGCCCTGCTGAATCAGCGTGTAGTCGAACAGCCCCTTTTTCACCTTCTGGCTATCGATCCACTGCAACTCGGGCGCGAGGTCCTTCGCGTCCATCGGGTCCACGTAGTTCGCCAGCCACTGCGGGCTGTTCGGCGAGAACTCCGCCCAGCACTGAACACGATAGCAAGCGGCCTGCGTCAGGCGCTTTTCCTCGTCCGCGTTGCCGTTCGCCTTGTCATGAATGGCCTTCTTCTCGTCCTGATTCAACTGACGGTTGAAACGATCGACCGCTGCGCCTGTCAACGCACCCGTCCCGCCCCCCACGAGCGCACCCGCGCCGCCGGCCAACAGGTTCGACGCGACGTTGCCCAGCAGCTCGTCGACGTTCTTGTTGCCGGTCGGACCCGCGTCCTTGATCGATTGCGCGATTTCCGTCAGTTCCGGAGCGAGCTTCGCCGACAGCCCGGCACCAGCTGCACCGCCTGCCGCACCCAGCCCGCCCGCCGTCAATCCACCGGTGAGCGCACCGCCTGCGATGTGCAGAGCAACACGATTATCACCGCCTTCAGCCCAGTTCTTCGCGTCCTGCAAATATTGCGCCTTGAGCGCAGGATCGTCGGTCGCGGCAGCGGCATCGCGTGCGGCTTTCTCCTTCCTGTCCGCGTAGCTGCCAATCTGCTTTGCGATCGCCTCCGACGCCGCCTGCGCCGCGTTGATGAGATCCGACTGATTGCTCAGGACCTGCTGCAGATCCGGCGTCTTGTTGACCGTGCCATTCAGGCCCGACGCATCACGATTCAGCGTCGCCACATCCTGCTTCTGGTTCGCTTTGTCCGTGATCGTGATGTTGCCAGCACTGATTGCGCTCTTGGTGGTTGCGTTACTGCTATCGCTCTCGCTCACGTAGAGCGGCAATGCACCGCCTGTATTCTTACCGCTCGCCTGGCCGTGCGTGGCGTAGTTGTTCCCACCGTCACCGACGCCGCCACCCGCACTAATCCCAAAGCTGCTCGCGTTGTAGCTCGAACTGTTCTGGATGTCCGAGAAGGACAGCGTCCCGGTCGTCAGCTGGTTCTTGTCCGGCGTCGCCGTGCTCGCAATATACGCCCCCTTCAGGTCCGTATTGCCCTTCACGCTGATGTCGAATCCGCCGTCGCCAGCCTGGATACCGGCCTGCTCGTTCACGCCCGCGTAATTGCCGCTCGCATGGCCGCTCTGCATGCTGACACTTGCGCTGGCTCCGCCCTGGCTGACGCTGAACCCACCGCCCGAACTGCTCTGGTGGGCCTCGCTATGGCTCGTATCCTGCACCGACGCGAGATTCAGGTTACCGCCAACATTCGCGATCACCTTGTTCGCGTTGACGTTCGCGCCGACGATATTGGTGTCGCCTCCGCTGATGATCGTTGCCGTGTTACTCGCGTTGATGTGCGTATTGTTCTGCGTCGCTGCATCCGAGTTCGCATCGCCGTGCGCGCGTGACATCGACGCCGACACGCCAAACCCACCCGTGCCATACGACACGCCCACGCTTGCACTCTTCGACTCGTTCGTGCTGCGCGTGCTGTCGGTATCCGTGCTGTTGACCAGATTGACCTTGTTCGTTGCCTGCAACAGCACATCCTTCGCGGTCACGTCCGATCCCTGGATCGTCACGTTACCCTGCCCGGCGTTCTTGTCACCCGTCGCCACGAACGCCGCCGTACCGCCGGCCTTCACGCTGCTGCCGTTGTTCTGCGTACTGTTCTCGGTGAACGTCGACTTGCTGTGAGACGAGCCAAAACTCAGTTCAACCTTCGCCTCGACCTTGCCCTTCGGATCGTTCAGTGCCTTAGTCATGCTGCCCGTCGCACCGACCAGATCCGCCATCCCACCCGCCGCTGCGATCGCATGAAGCGCCGCCGCGCGACCGTCCTGACTGCCGCCCGCGCCCTGCGCCTGTTGATTGACGTTCTGGATCGCATCGATCACCGGCGACTTCACGGCCAGCGTGAAACCCGAACTTTTCACCTCGTGAGTTTCTTCGTGATGACGATCCGTTTGCGACGCATCGATCGTCACTTCCTTCGCGACGCCGGTCACGTCCTGGCCTGCAACGATGTCGGAACCTGTCACATGGAGCTTGTTGCCCGCCACCATCGACACGCTACCGTCCGTGCTGCCGATCAAGCTGCCCTGCGAACCCTTCACCGTATCGCGGCTGGTGTCGATCGTCTGGTTCGTGCCATACGAGATCCCGGCGCCCGCGCTGCCGAGGCCGGACTTCTTCACGTCCTTGTAGTGATACTCGCTCGAAGCCGTATCCGCTGTCGTGACCGTCAGGTCGTGGCCGGCAGAAAGGCTCACGTCGTTGGTCGCCGCGATCGTTGCGGCCTTCGCCGTCAGGTCGTTGCCGGCCTGCACCGCAACCGTGCTGCCCGACAACGTCGTGCCGACCGCATTCGTATAGCTGCTCGAATCGATCGTGTGCGTCGACTTCGACGACAGGAAGCCGTTCTCCTTGCGATAGTGCTCGTCGTTCGCGCTCGCGCTCTGCTCGCCGGCGTTCAGGTTGACATCGTGCCCGGCGCTCATGCCAATTGCGCCCTGCGCGTTGGCGTACGCAGCCGTCGCATTCACGTCATGGCCGGCGACTATCGCCAGGTTGCCGCCCGTCGCGATCTGCGTGCCCGTATCGCTCGACGCCGAGTGTTCGGCGTGATTGCGGGCATCCCACTTCACCGCGTCCTGACTGCTCTGGCGAACCGCATTCAGATTGACGTCGTTGTTCGCTGCCAGCACCGCGTCGCCGGTCGTCGCGATAACAGCCGCATTGGCGTTCAAGTCCCGACCGGCAACAGCCTGAAGCGTGCCGGCATTGACCGTCGATACGCGATCGATACCGGTCGCGCTGCCATTCGCCGCTTTCGCCGAACTGGTCGTGCTCGTCAGGTTGAGGTCACGGCCGGCCGACAGCGCTACGGTATCGCCTTGAATCAACCCGCCAAGATTATTGAGATCCTGGTTCGCGCTCGCGAGCACGGTTCCGCCCGACACCGTACCGCTGTTGTCGATCGAATCCGCATGGATGATCGTGACGTTGCGGCTTGCGATCGTGCCCGAGTTCTTGTACGCGCCGTTGGCGTCGACCGTGACGTTCTTGCCGGAGATGATCGTGCCTTCTCCCGTCACGTCCGCCGCGTTCGCGTGCAGATACACCTGCGGCACCAACACCGTTTGCCGGCTACCGTCCGGCAACGTCACCGTCTGAATCACGAGCCAGACGATGTCGCTCGTCAGCTCGGCCATTTGCGCGTCGGTCAGTGCCGTACCAATGTTCAGCCCGAACTGCTGCGACGCCTTCACCCCGCTCGCCATCAATGCCTTGTATTGGCTTTGATTGTCCGTGTAGTCGCCAATGAAACGCTGGCCGGTCGTCTGGATGATCTGTTGCTGAATCAGTTGCTGCTCGTAGAAGCCGTCGCCGATACGCTTGAGAACCGTATTCGGGTCGACCTTGAGCGCATCCAGCATCGTGTCGCTCGACAGCCACTTCCGATAATCGGTAAAGCGCGGGTCCGTCTCGACCAGGAAATGGCTACCTGGATCGCTCGTGACCTGATACAGCGCGTTGTTGGGCAAATGCGTGTTCGGCGTCACCGTGCGCACGACAACGTCGCCCACGTTCGCCTTCACGGCCGATACCTCCCCCACACCGACACCCGACACACCCGAGCCAATCGACACTTGGCCGCCGACATCCTTGCCCGCCACCGGCGTCACGCCCGTACCGCTTGCGCCCTGCGCAACGGACGTCGCCGCGGCCACACTCTTGATCGGATTGGACGGTTTGCTCGGATCGGTCAGCACCACCGGCAGATCGATCGTTTGTGACGGAATGGCCGGCGAGTAGTTGGTCGTGGAGGTTGCACGTTCGTCACCACTGAAGGCACCGCCCGACTGGACCCAGGTATAGATTGCCTTGCCCGAGCCCGTGAAGGTCTCGGTGCCTGTCGCACCGATGTTCTGCACGTTCGCCGGATTGTTGCCGTCGCCGGCTACGATCTGACTCTTGTCGTTGACGCCGGAGGGCGTGTTGATCGTGATATGTCGGCCAGACGTAATCGTGCCGGGTTGCGAAGCCGTTACCACGTCCTTTGTCGATTTCACGTCGACCGCGTAGACGGTATAGGTCTGGACGAGCCGGCTCGCAACGTCCCCGTTATACGCAACGAGCGCCTGGTTCAGGTTCTGGTAGGCGGTAACGGTCGCCTTGTACCACTGCTGGAAAGGCGCGCAAGCCGCATTGGTCGAAGTCAGGCACGACGGGCTCTGTGGGTCGAAGGGATTCGGTTTTGCACCCGTTACGTCCGCTTCAGTGGGGGCCTTGATGGAAAACCAGTTGCTGCCGACGCCCCTTCGTCCGAAAATTAGCGCGGCGGGCGCCGTCATGGCGAACGGCCCCTGCGTGACCCACGCCGGGTTTGCGTCGGGTGGTGGCGCCACACCGAACGTCGTCCAAATGTCGCCCGGCACCGTACGATATGCACCTGTCTGTGCCGCCGCCGCCCCCGAGCCAAAGTAATTGGCGGCATACGCCGTGTTATCGATCTTGCCCGCCACACCGTTCATCGTGTACTTCGCATACTCGGCAAACGGATATTTGGTCGACGGCAACAGAATGAACTTCTGGTCGTCATCCAACGCCCACTGGTAGTCCGTGCCCGGATGAATTTCCTGACTGTTCTTCTGGTACAGGTAAACAGTGGAAGGATCGATCTTCTCGGTCGAGCCGGGGACCTGGTACCACAGCTGGTTACCGCTGTCGGTCGTGACCGTAGAAGTCTGGAAATTCGAATTCAGGTTTTCGAACCGGGTTGCGCTGATCGTGATGTCACGACCCGCGTCGATCTGCGCGCCGTTGTTCGTCACGAGTTGGGCGCTGCCGGTTGCCTGATGGTTCGCATCCAGCGCGCCGCCGACGCGAATGTCGTTGCTCGCGTAGATCAGTGCATTGTTCTGGTTTTTGAATGTCTGCGCGCCAATGTCGAGGTCGCCGCGCGACGCAATCACACCGCCCACGCCTTGGGCGTTCTGGTCGTTCACGACTGTGTTCGCGCCCACCGCGACCGTATCGCCATAGATCCGGCCACCCGCATTCGTGATGGTGTCCCCCGCCGTCACCGTCGTGGTACCGCCGTCGATCAGACCTTCGTTCGTAATCGACTGGTTCGCGTGGACGTTCGTAGCGTTCCCACCGAAAATCTCGCCTGTCGCGCGGTTCTGAATGGAATTGGCGTTCACATTGGCAACATTGCCTGCCGACAGTGTGCCGCTGTTGTCGAGCGTACCGCCAGCCGTGGCCGTCAGATCATGGCCCGCCAGAATCTGGCCGGTGTTGGTCAGATCGCCTTGCGTCGTCACATTGACGTCGCCGGCCGATTGGAGCTTGCCGCCGTTGTTGAGCGTCCCGGTCGAGACCGTCAGTTGCTGGCCGCCGTTGATTTCGCCCTGGCCGTTGATCAGCGTATTCGACGCTGCCAATGTTGCCGTGCCTTTCGACTGAATGCTGCCCGACGTGTTGTCGATAGTCGGTGCAGTGAGCTTCGCATCCTTGTCCGCGCGAATCGAGCCGGACGTATTGTCGATCGCCTGGTTGGCGTTGAGCGTAACGCTTGCGCCCTCCATCCCGGCCGTCAGCCCCGGCACGCCCGCCGTCGTCGGCAGCGTCGAATTGGCGGTCTGTGCATTGCGAATCGTATCGCCCGTCACCGACAGCGCACCGCTCGCGTGCATGGCCCCGCGCGTGTTGTCGACCGTCGTACCGGAGACCGTTACGTCCCGGTTGCCGCCGATCTGGCCGGCCACGTTCGACACCGTACCGGTGCTTCGCACTGTCAATGCACCGTCCGCCACGAGCGACCCCGTATCGTTGGTCACGGACGCGGCATTGACGGTCGCGGCACCGCTCGACGAGATGGCGCCACCTGCGTTGTTCAGCGCTCCGGTTGCCAACGTGACGCCATTGCCGAGCACTTGACCACCCGCCGACTGCCCCGCCATCACGCTGTTGTCGATGATCTGGCCGTGCGTACCGATGTCGACGGCGCCCGTTGCCTGCACCAAACCCGACCGGTTATCGAACGCCCCCGACCGACTCGTCAGTGATTGGCTTGCCGCCACTTTACCGAGCGTGTTGTCAATCGTCCCCTGTCCGGACGCGAGCGTGACGTTCGCCCCCGTGACCGTGCCGCCCGAGTTCAGCAATCCCGCATTGGTCAGGGTCGTGTCGCCCGATGCGAGCAGCTTGCCGCCAGCGTTGTCCGTCGTACCAGATGTCGCCACCGCCAACGCGCCGGAAACCGAACCGATGGTGCCGCCGTGGTTCGACACGGTCTGCGCCGTCACGGTCGTGTCGTGTGTCGCCGCGATCGTACCGCCCGCATTCGTCAGTGCGCCTGCTACAGCGAGCTTGGTCGCATTCGCCGACACTGTGCCTTGCGAATTGTCGAACGTACCGGCCTGCGTGTTCAGCGCGCCAGCTGCGGTAATCTTGCCCTGCGTATTGTCGAGTGCCTGAACGACGGTCAGCGCCATGTCGCCGGTGGACGTGCCGATCTGGCCTGCACGGTTGCTCAGCGTGCCGGCGGTTGCCGTCAACCCGGTCGCCCCCACCAGCTTGCCGCTATCGTTCGACAGCGTGCGCGTGGCCGTCAGCGACAATGCATCCGATGTTGATCCGATCTGGCCGCCCGCGTTGACGAGATTCCCCGCCTGGATTTGCGCACCGTGCACGGCCGTCATACTGCCGTCCGTGTTGTCGATCGTGTCGCTTGCGACGGTGAGTGCATTGGCCGAGCTCACCGTGCCGCCAGTATTCGTCAGCGACTGCGTCGCACGCAGCGTCGTGTCGCCAGCGGCCGATCCGATCGTGCCTGCCGCATTGTCAATGCTGTTTGCCGTCACCGACAGACCGTTGCCGCCGACCATGGAGCCCGACTGATTCGAGACGTCGCCCGTCGCCGCCACGGCCAGTGCGTCAGTGGTGCCGATCTTGCCGCCCGTATTCACGACATCGGCCGCTGTGATCTGTGCGGCATGTGCGCTGATCGATCCGGCCGAGTTGTCGAGATGGGCCGTGTGAATCGACAGGTCGTTACCGGACGCAAGCTTGCCGTTTGCGTTGTTCAGCGATTGCGTGACGTCGAGCGAGGTATTGCCCGCCACGGAGCCGATCTGACCCTGTGCGTTGGAAACCGTATTCGCGGTCAGCGTGAGACCATTGCCGCCTGCAATCTTCCCGTTATCGTTCGCTACGTTCCCGGTCGCCGTCAGTGCCAACGCACCCGTCGACGTGCCGATCTCACCGGCCACGTTCGTCAGGTCGGTTACAGCGATCTGCGCCGTGCGCGCCGTGATGTGCCCTTGGGTATTGTCGAGCGGACCGGACGAGTTCAGCGACAGCGCATCGGCCACCACCGTGCCGGACCGGTTCGATACCGATTGCGCGGTCACGTTCGCCAAGTTCTGCGAACTGATGACGCCCGAGTCGTTGACCAGTTGCCCCGCATTCATCGTCACGTTCTGACCGCTCATCGTGCCGGCGACGTTCGACAGCGTGCCGTTCGTCGCGACATTGATTGCGCTGGCCGCATTCACGGTCCCTTGGTCGAGCGTGACGTCGTTTGCGAACAGATTGACGTTATCGCCCGCTGCCAGCGTGCCGCTGCTCGTCAGATTCGCAGCGCGTGCCGTGACGGAGCCACCGCCGACGAGATTACCTGCGGAATCTGCCCCCGCGTATGCCTGCCCGCTGTTGTTGAGCGAGGCTGCCGCAGTGAGGTTCGTGTTGCCGCCCGACGAAATCGTTCCGGCGTTCGACAATGCCTGCGACGCGTTCAGATCGGTGGTCTGCGTACTGACAATCGTGCCTTGCTGGGCGACGTTGGCGCCATCGATCCGGGTGTTCGCGGCCGACTGCAGACGCGCGGTCGGCGCAATCGTCACATCGCCGTTGTTCGAAACTTGAATATCGCCGGTCAGCGACGTGACAACACCCGCGTCTCGCACGCCCACGCCGGCCTCGGTCCCGATCATCCGGACGCTATTGGCGAACATGCTACCCAGTGCCTGCACGTCGATCGCGACGCCTGGCGCCGCGCCGGTGCCGGCCTGGGCCTGCGCGGCGTTGCTCGCATAGTCGACACGGTTCGCACCGGCGACCGCATTGATCGAATCCGCCCACACCTGACCGTTGATCGTCATCGCACGCGAAATCAGGTCGATCGCACTGCCATGGGCATCGAGCCCCGCACCGGCAATGCCGATCTGCCCTTGCGTCACATTGAAACCCGCCAACGTGCCGTCCGGATTGAACGTCGGCACGCCGGTCGTCAGCGTGACACGCGGCACATTCAGAAAACCGCAACCCGAACAGGTGATGCCTGCCGGGTTCGCGATCACGAGGTTCGCACGATTGCCCGCGATCTCGGTCGGTCCGAGCAGCTGACTGGGGTTACCCGACGTGACCTGGTTGACGATCACGCGGGCCGAGCTGTTGCCGAGAAATGGATTGCCTTGGATCCAGCCGGCGAGCTGCGTTTGCGAATTCTGGCCGCTGTTGACCAGCACCGCGCCCTTCGTACCCACGTTGTACTGCGTGAAGTTGTTCAGCGAGACGCCGTTTTTCGGTGCGGTGATGTTGACGAGCGGCACGCCTGATGCCGACACGCCGACGACCGGATGGGTCGGACCGCTACGATCAGGCGTGATCGGCAACGTAGCCTGCGCTTCGGCGATGAGGGGCTGCATGCCGAACGTACAGAGTGCGGCAAACGCAGTTGCCCGGGCCGCGAACCAGATCGAGATTCCGGAATCCTCGGCCGCAGGACGAACCGCGCGCTGTACACGGGAGCGCTCGCCGCCCCCATGCGCCGACGCGTTCTCGTCAACTGCCACCAGCATGCCGCGCACGGCACTGAACACCAAGCGAAAGATTCCGGAATTCATGATCGTTTTATTCTTGAATGCATGTCAGGCCGGCATCGCGCACATCGCGCAAACGACCGGCCCCACTCACGTTACTTGCAGCTCAGTGCCACCAAGCCGTTGATGTTGCCCGTCGTCGTTGCCGGAATACCGTACGACACGATCAGGTACGGTTGCTTCGCATCCGAACCCATGACCGTGCTCATCAGCGTCGACTTCGTTTTGGCGCTGAGTTCGGTGAGGCCGACCGAGGACGTTCCTACGAACAACTGGTTCTGGTCATTGCCGATCGAGTACTGCAGATTCAACGTGTAGTTGATGGCCGTATTGCCGAACGTGTTTGTCCCGCTCGTCAGCGTCGCCGTGGCGCCAGTCAGCGAACCCGGCGCCGTATTGCCATCCGCCGACGTCGGACGTGTAGCAAAGGCGAGCGAACATTGCATCTGCACAGGCGAGGTCGCATCAATTGCAACCGGTACGCCGACTGCCCAGACCTGGCCTTGATTCGCGTTATACGTAACGCCCGACGAATCGGTGCCGTCCGCCCAGCGGCCGATCGCAATGTCGCCATTTCCAGCGAGGTCCGTCACGACGCCCTTCGTCAGCGTCTTGATCGTGCCCGACGAACCATACGGAATCGCGATATACGCACCCGGCGCCTGCTCCTTGAGCGTCGACACAGGCTGAGAAAGGGCCGCCAGCGTGTAATTCCCGTTCGGCATCTGCCCGCCGTTCCACGACGCGGGCGGCATCAGAACACGAACCGTCGAAACCTGGCTCGAGATCGATTGCGATTGCCCTTCCACACGAATCCCCGACGAAGGCGACGCGCTGCCCGACGGCGCTGCGTTCGACGACGCGCCACTCGATGCGGCACTGCTACCGCTGCCGCCATCGTCACCACCGCCACATGCGCTCAGGCCAAGTGCGGCCACCACCGCAAACGTTGTCGTTACGGCTTGAAAAACACGACGCTTCTCGTACACGTTCTGCATAGTCTTTCCTTCTGCTCTTACTACTCGATCGACAAAATCACCGAGTCGCAACATGTCGTTGCGCTCGGTTCACCCCTACTGCTTAGAACAACGTGCTGACCTGGAACAGCAGCGTCGGCGAACTCGTCTTGAAGCCCTGCGGCTTCGACAACGGGAAGCCAAGCGACACGTCGTAGTTCAGTGCGGCACCGAGCACGTTCTTCGGCGCGAGATTGCCGCGCACACCAACTACGGCGCCGACCAATGTTTCGCCAAGCAGGTACTCCGCGGCCGGCCCGCGCACGCGTCCGGCATCGACGCCGGCATAAAGCGCCTGCGTGCCAAGCGGCGTCGGCACGTACCAATCGAGTTCGTTGGAAACGACCCAGCCGCTCTCTGCAGCCAGCGTCAGTTGCTGATCGAAGCCGCGAACGGCGTAACGCGTACCGATCGTGAAATAGTCGGAAGGGGTCAGTGGCGTACGTGCGTTCTGCATGTTCCAGCCGAACTGGTACGAGAACGTCTGACTGCCGATCTTGAAAGGGACTTGGGCGCTGAGGCTCGCCAACTCCACCTGTGTCTTACCGTCGAAATCGGGTGTGCCAACCACCGTGCCTGAATTACTGGACAGGCCCGGAAGCGATGCGCGCCAGGCGAACGAGCCGTCGAGGACAACGTTTCCGATGTATTGGCGATGCGCGATGCCGAGTTCGTAGCCGATGATGTCGCGATGCTGCACGGGAAGATCGACACCATCCAGCGAGTTGCGGCTGATTTTGTGGAACAGGTTGCCGTGAAGCTCCGTACGCGCGTGCGCGTTGCGATAGATCACGCTCGACAGGCCGGCCTGAAGCTGCGACTGCACGCCGCTGTATTCGATCGGCGCATCGAAGCCGGCCACCGTCTGCTTATAGCGGGAGCGGCTCGCGTTCAACGTCAGCATCGCATAGCCAACCGGCACGCTGTAGTTGGCGGACACCGACTGATTGCCCTTGTCGGATGCGCCAAAGTTGGCATTCGTCGTGCCGGCAATTTGCAGTTGGTCGTAGAGGTGAAACGGCGAGTCGAACGTGAACGAGCCGGACAGTTCGTACTTGCCCGTGGAATCGAGGCCCGCGTTGTCCGTGCCGATAACGGCATGCCAGCGCTTGCCGGTTCCAGGGTGAAAAACGAGTTCGGAGTCCCCAGGATTCAGACCCGGCACGATGTCGAACGCGGCATCGGACTGGGATTGAAGACGACGCAGGTTCTCGAGCCCTTGATCGATGTCGCGCTGGTTCAGCAGCGCCCCGGCCGAAACGGGTAGCGCCGCGCGCAACCAGCCAATCGTGGGCCTGTCGGCTCGGACATCGCTGATGCGCCCCGGCACAACGCGCAGCGTCAGCGTCCCCGATTGCAACGATTGCGTCGGCACGAGAACACGAGACGTCACGTAACCGCGCTCGATCAGCGCATTGTTGGCTGCATCCTGGATCTGCTTGAGTGCGGTCTTGCCGACGCACTGGCCCACGACCGGTTGAAGGAAACGCGCGAGCCAGCCGAACGCATTGTCTTCCAGCGCGATTTCCTTGATCGGAAAGCACGGGTTATCGAGGGGCAGGCTCGTGACGCTGGGCACCGAAGTCTTTTCTCCGGTGGGTGTCAGCACATTGGGACGCGGATTCAGTTCCTTGGTGGCCTCGAGTTGCTGCTGCTGCAAACGCTGAATTTGTGGGCCGGACGTAGTTTCGGATGGCGGAACGCCCTGGGCTAGCGCAGAAACGCTCGCCAACGCCGAAATCAACGCTGCCGAAGTTTCTCGTTTCTTCACTTGTTAGCGGCGTAATGATTGGTCTCTCACGCCGAAATTTATCGAAATAATCGCCCGTGCATTGTCAGGGATTGCAAAAGCATCTGATCGCTTGACCGTTCAACTCCGATGATGTAACAGCCTCCTCTCTTGGGCCGAGATCGTTCGTTTCAGCACTAGGAATCAACCAATCAAACTTGACAATTAGAAACACTTATATAGGTTAATCATCCGAACACTCAAAGGCACTAAAAATGCGATTCCTCCCTGCTGATTTCGGTGACTCAGAGCACCGAAACACGCATCCCTTCTCTTCAATTTTTCTGCAAAATCAAGACTCGCCGTTACCGAGCACCAATTCCCCGAACAAATTTCCGGGTAGTCACCGACTGGTCCTTCCCAGCTAATTCGATCGCTTAGACGACGATTTCGCTCAAAAAATAATCTTGACTAAATTAAACATTTTCAGCCGTTTTGTTATGCAATGAAATGCAGTTTCATTCACGATAAACGCACGCGTCAGCGTGTCGCGTATCTACAACGGATTCTGCAAGGGCACCCGCGCACGGGGCTTATGCGTACGAGCGAGTGACGTAACTACCCGCAAATAGGCGTATCAAATTTGCTTCCGGTTATTTCCGTCGTGCAGACCCCAGCGAGCTTCGGGCCGCAACTTCTCACGGAAACCTCGTCAATCTTGATTCGCTCGGTCCGACACCATCCCCTACACTAGCTCGTACATGGGAGACGTGAGCTACGGCAAGGCATGGCAGGAGGTACGTCACCGTTTCTTCGCCGCAGACTGGTACGGCGTGTACGCACGGGTGCGTCTAAGGGGCAGCGGGGACAACTCGGCGCGCAATCGGCGCTGAATGCGCCCACAGATAAGCGCAGTGAAATTGGGCCCGGCGCGCCGGTACAATCAGCGCCAGTGTGCACAACTACTCGAGAGGGCAGCTTGGGACTGTTGAACAAGGACGGAATGATCCGGGCCGTGCTAGTCGGGGTGTTGGTCACTGTAAGCGGTGCAGCCGTGATTGCACTCGCACACTACTTTGGCTTGACGCCTCGCGCCTTCGTAGAGTGGCTGAAGACCGTTGGCCGGTTCTTGGTCGCCGACGTTACGCTGCCTCGCTGGTGGTTCTGGTTATGGGCTGCAATCTCGGTCACCACAGTCGTCCTAGTCGCTCTGCGCATTCGTTCTAAACTAGCGTCGCCAGCTTGGCTCCGGTATCGAAGCGACATTATTTTCGGTCTACGCTGGCGGTGGAACCTTTCCGAGAATGGTGCCGTGCATTCTCCGCAAATGTACTGTCCAGAGCCGGCGTGTGACCACCAACTCAGCGATGCCGTTTTCAATTACGCGAGGCCGAACGCGAACGGCACTGTTTGGGACGTCCGTTGCGATAGGTGCGGCCATGCGATGACGGTGCCCTTTGCCCCTGACTTGCGCCGTAGGGTCCAGTCCGAAGTACAGCGCCGACTGCGTACCGGCGAATGGGAGAACGCCCAATAACCTGCACAGCTTGCAGGTGGTAGGGCGGCTCGCCCATACTGCCGACTGCCCCACAACCCGTATCCACATGGGGATGTGTAGCAACGCCAGAGCCGTACTGGGCGGTACTTTGACGAGGTTCAAATCCTCCCGCCCCCCCACTTACCCGCATCATCCGGAGCTTGCACACGGCTCCGCGCACGGGGGCGCACGGCCGCGAGCGGGCGGCGTAACTCCGCACAGATAAGCGCATCAGATTTGGGGCCGGGGCGGGCGGCGAACTACGATCGCGGTGTCACAACGCAGCCAACACCGGTCGTCTGCTCGGAAGGCATAGAAATACATGCAAATGCGCCGCCGCGATTGAATGACGAAACTGACTTGCCGATGGACACGTCATCATCGCCTCTCATGAGATTTAGAGACGCGAGAAAGTCCGTGTTCGCCTTTTCGTCTTGGCCCGGGTTCAACATATCGTTGACTACCCCCATCACACCGACAAAATGCATGAGATTGACGGGATCGGACCGGTCGCCCACCACGCCAATTTTTGTAATGGTGCCCGCACTGCCAACGGAAAGGAGAATTCCAAGTCGGCTCTCGAAGCGCCCATTCGCCAAATCGAGCTTCTTCAATTCGGCTATCCCGTGCTGAAATCGCTCGTCATTAAGTGTCACCTCGATCCCATCCTTTGTCTTGCGCATCCGCCTGATCGTGTCATCACCGCGGGCCTTTGCAAGTTCGTCGTACCGCGTTCGGAACGTTTCCGGGTTGAGACCGGTCCACACATCAATTGGCTGCGGCTGGGCACTAACGTTCGCACCTACCGGTGCATTAGGACTGGACACTGGCGGTACTGCCGTCGATTGGTCAGAATTTCCGCACGCAGTCAGAGCGACCACTGCCGAACAAGTCAACATCAACGCTTTCATCATTCCCCGCAATGTGGTTTTGGAATTGTCTGCCCGCAGTCTGACCCAATCGCGCAAAATACTGCAACTTCCAATTCACGGTCGGGAGGTAACGATGGCGGACAGCAATGCAGCGTTGATAGCGTTCATTGGCGTGCTGGCAGGCGGCTACGTCAACAATTTCTTAGCAGAAGACTATCGCCGGTTTCGCGACGGTGCGGCTCTGGGCGGTGCCCTAGCTGGCGAATTAGCCTCGCACATGGCAGCGTTCCCGCTGCTGCGGGACATGTTGAATGGCATGATCACGGCGGCTGGGCAGGGACAGCGGCCTTAGACTGCGGCGCTTCGACCCTCCCAATGACCCGGTTTATGAAAGCAACGTCGGCAAGCTTGGTTTGCTCCCAAGCAAGGCGGCAGAAGACATCGCGTTTGCATACCAACAAATTCGAGCGTTCCGCTTGAACTTTGCCATAGTGCTTTCCGACTACGAGCAGATGAACAACGACGAAATAAAAGCTCGGCTTACAGGATGCCTTGATGCAGTCAACAGAGGAGACATGCGCCTTCAGGAACTGATCGCAGATCTGAAGATGCTCGCCGAGCAGCGGTATCTGGATGCCATGACGAGACGCCTGCGGCCCATGTTCTCGCCAAAAGGATAATTGCGTCCTGCCGTTAGTACGCAACGCCCGACCATGCGAGCTAGAATGCGAGCACACTCCGAGCACAGCGAGTGCAGTTCCGCGTGCCGATCGGAGTGCAATCAAGCAGTGCGCTCTACTCGCAACCCATTGATCTTTCAGAGAATTCTGGCCCGCCCTACACGATTCGAACGTGTGACCTACGGCTTAGAAGGCCGTTGCTCTATCCAACTGAGCTAAGGGCGGTCGAGGAGAAAAGACACGGCCACACGACCCGGGCCGCATTTGACGCGAAAGGCTTCGAGCACAAACCACACAACCCGCACTCAAAGCCCCGAAACGAAACGGGCCCGGCATGAAGCCGAGCCCGAAATTATACCCGATCATCGCGTCATATCATGCGCGACGCGCGACCGGCGCCGCAACCGTCAAACCGGCTGCGGATGCAGCATGAACCACCCAAGGCAAAACACCCCGGCAATCACGCAATACAGGCCGAACGAAGCCAGCCGCCCGCGCCCTTCGAAATAGCGCATCAAGAACCGCACACTCAGATAAGCGGCAATCGCCGTCAGCACGCCACCGAGCAGCGCGTCCGCGAGCTGGTCGCGCGCATGGAACAGCTTCGGCAGTTCGAGCACGCCCGCCGCAAAAATGATCGGCGTGCCAAGCAGGAACGAAAACTCCGCCGCCTTCTCCGCCGTCAGCCCGGCCGCGTTACCGGCGATCATCGTCAGCCCGCTGCGCGAGAAACCCGGAATCAGCGCGCCGATCTGCGCGAGGCCCACGAAGAACGCCTGCTTGAACGTCATCTTTTCGGGCGGCTGGTGTGCACGGCTGCGCTGGATCCGATCGCCGATCCACAGCAGCACGCCGTTGATGATCAGCGCGATCGCGACGATCCGTAGATCGTGAAACACGCGCTCGATGCGCTTCTCGAGCAGCAGACCGACGATTCCGGTCGGGATCGTGCCGATGATCAGCGCCCACATCAGGTGCCCGTCGTCGTTCTTGCGGCCGCCGAGCTGCGCGAAGAAGCCGCTGATCAGCGCGATCCAGCGCGCGCGGAAATACCACAGCAGCGCAAGCGCGGTGCCGAGGTGCAGCGCGACGAGGAACGGCAGCAACTGCGGCGCGTGCTTGTCGATGTGCATGCCGAACAGCGCGGGCACGAGCAGCGTGTGGCCGAGGCTGCTGACGGGGAAGAGTTCGGTGACGCCCTGCAGGACGCTCAGGAATACCAGAAACCAGAGACTCACGCGTCGGTCCTTTTAGTGGTGATCAATCGGGTAGAAAAGCGGACGACGCATCGCGCGTCCGAAAAACGCGCCCCGATTATGCCCAGCCAGGATTACTGCGCCAAGGCATTTGGCTGGTTATTGCGGCAATGCACACAAACGCTTGCAACTTGTAAGCGGGCAGAAAGCAAAAAGCCCGCCATTTGCATGGCGGGCCTTTCGATTCCGGCAGAAATTGCCGTCAGCGGCCGAGCTGATAGAAAAACAATACCGTGCTGCCGGTGAACATGCCGAACAGTGCGATTCCCATTGCCATTGCCAGATCCATGGCCCCCTCCACGAAGTGTCATGACCCGGCAACATCACCGGTTTACAGGCATTATCCAGACCGTCGGCAGTCTGAAAAACTCGCGATTTCCCGAGAAGGGTTTTCCCCGACCGCGTCGCGGCCCGATAATGGAGCGCGCCATCGCGCACCCCGCCCACCCGTTCATACCGATTCGCCATGCCGATCTTCCAGCAGCACGACATTCATGAACTTCACGCCGGCTCGTCACTCGTCCGGGTCGCCCCGCAATTCGGCGGCCGCCTGCTGTCGTGGCACGTCGACGGCGAGCCGGTCATTTTCTGGCCGGAAGCCGCCGACTGGAGCAACCTCGCACGCGTGCGCGGCGGCAACCCGCTGCTGTTCCCGTTCCTCGGCCGCCATCGCGTCGACGGCGAACTGGGCCGCTGGCGCGATGCCGCCGGCGTGGTTCGCGACCTGCCGATGCATGGTTTCGCGCGCGACCTGCCGTTCGCGGCACAACCGTCGGCCGACGGCGCCGCGCTGTCGATGACGCTCGATGCGAACGACGCGCTGCGCGACGGCTATCCGTTCGATTTCCGGTTCGAGACGACCTACCGGCTCGCCGACGCCCACACGCTCGACGTCGCGCTCACCACGACCAATCGCGGCGACACGCCGCTGCCCTACTACGCGGGCCACCATTTCTATTTCGCGCTGCCGCACGGCGAGCGCGCGCAAACCACGCTCGAACTGCCGCCGACGCGCCGCTGCATGCAGCGCGCCGATGGCTCGATCAGCCCGCTGGAGCCCGGCGAAGCATCGTACAGCCTCGGCGATCCGGACATTCTCGACCGCTTCCACTGCCTCGACGGCGCGCCCTCCGCGCCGGTGCGCATCGTAATGCCGGGCCGCCGCCGCACGATCGAGATCGCGCTCGACGTCCCTGGCTCGATCCCGTGGTACGCGGTCACGACCTGGACGGAAAAGCCGGAATCGGACTTCTACTGCGTCGAGCCGTGGCTCGGCCTGCCGGACGCGATCCACAACGGCCTCGGGCTTCGCATGCTTGCACCGGGCGCGACCGAAACGGCGACGCTGCGAATTCGCGTGCTGCCGCTCGCCGGCTGACGTCGGCCGCACCGGCGAACCGGGGCGCGCCGGCCGCGCCCGCGGCCCGAAACTGCGGTGCTCGGGTCGAACCCGTTAAAATCGGACGTTTTGTATCGCCTGCCGCGTCGCGCGCGGCGGGGTTTTGCGAGGTTCAATGTTCGGAACAACAACGAAGCGGCTCTTCGCGGCCGCCTGCGCCGCGCTGCTCGTCGCGTGCGGCTCCGCACCCGTCGGCCCGGGTTACTACCGCGTCGAGCGCGGCGACACGCTCTACAAGATCGCGCGCGAGAATCGCACGTCGATGGCGAACATCGTGCGCTGGAACCAGATCACGAATCCCGACGCGATCGAGGTCGGCCAGGTGCTGCGCATCGCGCCGCCGCCCGGCACGACGACCGCGTCGACCACCGGCACCGGCAGTGCGGGCCGCAGCCGCCCCGCGCCTTCCGCGCCGGTCGAATCGGCCGTCAAGCCGGCCACCAGCATCGCGCTGATCTGGCCGGCCGCCGGCAACGTGGTGCGCAGCTTCGACGGCTCGAAATCCAAGGGCATCGATATCGCGAACGCCACGGGCACGCCGGTGCTGGCCGCCGCGCCAGGCACCGTCGTCTATGCGGGCAACGGATTGCGCGGCTACGGCAACCTGATCATCCTCAAGCACAATGCCGATTACCTGACGGCCTACGCACACAACCGTGCATTGCTCGTGAAGGAAGGCCAGTCGGTCACGCAGGGGCAGACGATCGCGGAGATGGGCAACAGCGACAGCGATCGCGTCGCGCTGCACTTCGAGCTGCGCTACGGCGGCCGCTCGATCGATCCGGCGCGCTACCTGCCGGCGCGCTGAGCGCGCCACCGCCGAAGGAGGACGACACGCGATGCCGGCATGCATCGCATGTCGTCGCGAGGGAAATCGGGAAGGTCGTGTCAGCGCTTGCGCAGACGGCCGGTGAACCGGCCGGACAACGGATCGACGCAGCTGGCAAACGCCACCAGCGCACCGATTCCGAACAGGCTGAACCCCGCAGCTATCAGAAGCAAATCCATGGTCATATCACTGTTTTGTCATGATCTTATGCGTCATAGCGGAATCGTGCACTGAGCCGCCCCCGTTGCACGAGTCCGCACATTCCCCTATCCATCAGGCGCCATTGTGGTTTCGGTCGCGTGAAATGCCGATGTAATCCATCGGCCGATGCCGACGATGGACGCCAAGGAGACTTGCGATGCTGCCCGCCGCCGACCGCTACGACAACCTCCTCTCCCGCTTCGCGTGGGACGTTCCGGCCCGCTACAACATCGGCGTGGATGTCTGCGACAAGTGGGCCGACGGCAGCGGACGGCTCGCGCTGATTCACGAGACGACGCAAGGCGACGTGTCCCGCCTCACGTTCGACGACCTGAGGAATGTTTCTAACCGTTTCGCGAACAGCCTCGCGCGGGCGGGTCTGCAACGTGGCGACCGCATCGCGATCTTCCTCGCGCAAGGTCCGGAAACGGCGATCGCCCATCTCGCCGCGTACAAGCTCGGCGCGATCGCGGTGCCGCTGTTCACGCTGTTCGGCGCCGACGCGCTCGAATACCGGCTCGCGAACAGCGAAGCCGCCGCGCTCGTCACCGACGCGGCCGGTTACGCGAAAATCGCGCCGCTGCGCGCACAACTGCCGGCGCTGCGCACGTGCTACTGCATCGGCGACAATGCGCCCGATGCGCCCGGCGTGCTGCGATTCGACGCCGCACTCGCCGCCGAATCGCCGGATTTCATGCCGGCGGACACCGCCGCCGACGACCCGGCGGTCATCATCTACACGTCCGGAACGACCGGAAAGCCGAAAGGCGCGCTCCATGCGCATCGCGTGCTGCTGGGCCACCTGCCGGGCGTCGAGATGTCGCAGCAATGCTTCCCGCGCGACGCGCGCCTGTTCTGGACACCCGCCGATTGGGCATGGATCGGCGGGCTCCTCGATGTTCTGCTGCCGTCATGGCACCACGGCGTGCCGGTGCTCGCGCGCCGCTTCGAGAAGTTCGACGGCGAAGCCGCGTTCGCGCTGATGGCGCGGCATGGCGTGACCCACGCGTTCCTGCCGCCGACCGCGCTGAAGCTGATGCGCGCGGTGCCCGCGCCGCGCGAGCGCCACGCGCTGGCGCTGAAATCGGTCGCGAGCGGCGGAGAATCGCTCGGCACCGAGCTGACGGCGTGGGGACGCGACGCGCTCGGCGTGACGATCAACGAGTTCTACGGACAGACCGAATGCAACATGGTGCTGTCGTCATGCGCGGCGCTGTTCGATGCGCGGCCCGGTGCGATCGGCAAGGCTGTGCCCGGCCATGCGGTCGCGATCGTCGACGAGCACGGCACGCCGTTGCCGCCCGGCGTCGAGGGACGCATCGCGGTGCGCCGCCCGGACCCGGTGATGTTCCTCGAATACTGGCGCAATCCCGCCGCGACGCGCGACAAGTTCGCGGGCGACTACCTCCTCACCGGCGACACCGGCACGATCGACGCCGACGGCTTCGTGCGCTTCGTCGGCCGCGACGACGACGTGATCACGAGCGCCGGCTACCGGATCGGCCCGGGGCCGATCGAGGACTGCCTGCTCACGCACCCGGCGGTGCGGATGGCGGCCGTCGTCGGCGTGCCCGACCCGACGCGCACCGAAATCGTCAAGGCGTTCGTCGTGCTGAACCCCGGCCATGTCGGCGACGACGCGCTCGTGCAGGCGCTGCAGGCCCACGTGCGGACGCGCCTGGCCGCGCACGAGTACCCGCGCGCGATCGCGTTCGTCGACGGCCTGCCGATGACGGCAACCGGCAAGATCGTGCGCCGCGCGCTGCGCGACGCGTGAACCGGGCGCGCGCCGCCATGTCGGGCGGCCGGCCGCGCGCCCGGATGGTTTATAGTGGCGCCCACGCAGTCTTTTCAGCACACCACCGATGTCCTCCGACCAACACGAATCCGCCGCGGGCGCGTCGCACAGCCCGCTCTACGCCAAACTCCTCGGCGAAACCGCCAAGATCGACTGGTGCGATCTCGAGCGCTTCTTCGCGCAGGGCAAGCTGCTGTCGGTCGCACGCGATCTCGATCTCGTCAGCGTCGCGGAAGCGATCGCCGGCGACGACGCCGACCAGGTCACGCGCTGGCTGTCGTCCGGGCTCGTCGCGCGCATGCCGGCGGAAACCGCCGCCGATTTCGCGGCGCGCAATCCGGAGCTATGGGCGGTCGTCGTGTCGCCGTGGGTCTGCGTGCAGGAACGCGCCTGACGCGTTCGCCATGTTCGAATCCGCATTACCGCAGGGGGCCGGCACCGGATCGGCTGCCGTCTCGCACCGGCGCGTCCTCGCGCTCGCCTTCCCGATCGTCCTTGCGAACCTGACCCAGCCGATCCTCGGCGCGGTCGACACGGCCGTCGCCGGCCACCTCGACGGCGCGCAGTACCTCGGCGGCGTCGCGCTCGGCGGACTGTTCTTCAACTTCGTGTTCTGGGGCTTCGGCTTCCTGCGCATGGGCACGACCGGCCTCGTCGCGCAGGCGCACGGCGCCGGCGACGCCGCCGGCATCCGGCTCAACGTGCTGCGCGCGCTGATCGTCGCGTTCGCGCTCGGCGCCGCCGTGCTCGCGCTGCAGGTCCCGCTGCTGTCGTTCGCGCTGACCGCGCTGGGCGGAAGCGACGCCGTCCGCGCGACGGCGCTGACCTATGGCCACGCACGTATCTGGAGCGCGCCGTTCGCGCTCGCGAACTACGTCGTGCTCGGCTACCTGCTCGGCGCGCAGCGCGTGCGGCTCGCGCTCGTCACGCAGGTCTTCATCAATGCAGTGAACATCGGTGCCGTGCTGTTGTACGTGTACGGCTTCGGCTGGGGCATCGCCGGGATCGGCGCGGCAACCGCGACCGCGGACGCGTGCGGCTTCGCGCTCGGCGCATGGATGCTGTGGCGGCTGCGCCCGCGCGGCCTCGCGCCGCTGGCCGCGGGTGCATTGGCGGATCGTGCGGCGCTCAAGCGGCTGATCGCGCTCAATCGCGACATCTTCCTGCGCACGCTGTGCCTGCTCGGCGCATTCGGCTGGTTCGCGCACCTGGGCGCCACGCAGGGTGACGCGACGCTCGCGGCCAACGCACTGCTGCTGAATTTCCAGACCTTCATGGCTTACGGGCTCGACGGCTTCGCGCATGCGGCCGAGGCACTCGTCGGCGCCGCGGCCGGCGCGCGCGACCGCACCGCATTCCGGCAGGCTGTGCGGGTCACGCTGCTGTGGTCCGCGCTCGGCGCGCTGCTGTTCGCGCTCATCTACTGGGCGGCCGGCGGCTGGATCGTCGCACGGCTGACCGACCAGGCGGGGATCCGCGCGGTCGCGCTGCAATACCTGCCGTGGGCGGCAATCTCGCCGATCGTGTCCGTGTGGGGGTTCCTGCTCGACGGCGTATTCATCGGCGCGACGCAGACGCAGTCGCTGATGCGCGCGATGGTCGTGTCGTTCGCGATCTTCATTGCCGCGACGCTGGCGGCAGTCGGCCCGTTCGGCAACCACGGGCTGTGGTTCGCGCTGCTGCTGTTCATGCTCGCGCGTGGCGCGACGCTCGCGCGCTACTTGCCGGCGCTGACACGGCGGATCGGCGCCGACGCACCCGCAGCCGGCACCTGACGGCCGCGCACGCCGGCCGGTTTCGTTATTGCGCGGATGCGGGTGCCGACGGCGCCGGCTCACCGAGCATCGACGGCGGCGTCATGTCGGTCGGCACGCCGTGATAATCGGCCGGATCTTGCGGCGGGTGGCCGCGACGAGCCTGGCGGGGATCGCTGGAACAGCCGGCGAGAATGGACGCGGCCAGCACGGCCAGCATGAAACGGGTCATCGGTGAGGCTCCGGAAAACGGCGCGCCCATCGCGCGCCAGGACCGCGCCGAGTCTAGCCGAATTCCGGGTTAGGGGTTGTCCCGCGCATGTTCTACCATGTAGCAGATGGCGCTGTGCCGTTGAAAGGAGGCTGCCATGTCATCTGAAGAGATCGCCGGCCTGATCGGCCTGTTCATCGGTCTGATGGTGCTCGTCGCCCTGTCCTATTTCGAGTCGCGCGAATACAAGCGCAGCCACGGCGGCGAAGGAATGATCCATCACTGGATGGCCGAACATCACCTGCTCGACTGGCGGCGCAAGCACTAGGCAAGCCCGCCCCGTTGTCCGGGCCGCCCGCGCGGCCCGCGTCGAACGTGCGTCTGCCGGCACGGTGGGCAGTGCATATCGCCCAAATTAACAGGGCCGGATAAAACGCCTTCCTCGGAACGAACAAACGCCATCGCGCGGCAATCTGCCGCGCGATGGCGTTCGCCTGCGTGCGCGCCTGAGCAGCGCGCCGCGATCGGGATGGCTCAGCCCAGGAAGTGCCGGGCGTAGCGCGCGTTGATGTCCGACAGCCGGAACAGCGTCAGGAAGTCCGCGCAGTTGAAGTCGGGATCCCACGCCGGCGCGCCGCAAATCTTCGCACCGAGACGCAGGTAGCCCTTGATCAGCGGCGGCGGTGCAACGACGGTGCCCGTCTGCAGTTCGTCGACCGGCAGCGCCGTATGAGGGAACGCGCGATATTCCGGCGCCGTCAGCGAGTTGGCCGGCAGCGACTGATACAGATTCGCCGCATAGTGCCCGCCGTCGGCCATCGACACGCTCGCGCAGCCGAGCATCGTCTCGTAGCCGTTCTGCATCATGTACGCGCCGAGACCGCCCCAGAGCGCCATGATGACGGCGCCGCTGCGGTAGTCGCTGTGCACGCACGAGCGGCCGACCTCGACCATCTTGCCGCGCAGGTGCGTAAGGCGCGACAGGTCGAATTCGCCTTCGGCGTACAGACGGCCGACACGCGCGGCCTGGTGCGGCGGCAGCACGCGGTACGTGCCGACCACCTTCAGCGTATCGAGGTCGCGCACCAGCAGATGATCGCAATAGGCGTCGAACGGATCGACGTCGAGACCGGACGGACCGCTGACCTGCGCGCCCATCTCGTCGGCGAACACGGTGTAACGCAGGCGCTGGGCCTCGCGCAATTCATCTTCCGTGCGTGCCCAGGCGGCACGCAGACGGTACTCGGATGTGACGGTTTCAGCAGCGCGCGGCAGGTGACGCCGCGACGTGTCGAGGGGAAGCGAGGCAAAGGGGAGCGTAGGCGTCGGCAGTTCTCGCATTAGGCTTTCCTGGTCGTAAGGAATAGGACGACATGCCAGCCAATGTAGTAACCGGTCGTTACCGTTCTGTGGCACGACCGTGTCCTTTCAATGACGTGTCGCCGAATTGACTTTAGCAGAAAGCCTGCGAAACCGTATGATCAATGCCTTCAAACCGCTTCAGACAAGGTCCGGCGTCAATACCGCGCGCAGGACGGCCTGACGGTTGCCGTCGCGCGTGCGGCTCGCGAGCCACACGATACCGCCCTTCTTGACGCTCCAGCTATCGTCGTTGCCGGCGATCAATTGCGCCGCGACGCAGCCGAGCGTCGGCTGGTGCCCGACGATCACGACCGTCGGCGCGATGCCGTCGGGCCACCCGGCGGCCGCCAGCACGTCGTCGACGCTGCCGCCCGGCGCGAGCGCATCGATGGTCCGGTACTGGTCGGTCAGCGCCTCGACGGTCTGCACGGTGCGCGCCGCCGGGCTCGCGAGGATCACGCTGCTCGACTCGAGCCGGCCGCGCAGCCATTTGGCCATCGCTTGCGCATCCTTGCGCCCGCGGGCCGTCAGCTGGCGCGCGAGGTCGCTTGCCGCGTAGTCTTCGGCTTCGGCGTGGCGCCACAGGATCAGGTTCATCATGATGTCTCTCCATGCTTCGACGAATGCTCCGGCCGCACACTCGCGGGCCGGACGATCATGCTTCGAATTGTCGCCAATCGTGAGCGGTTCGTGATGATATGCGCCGTACGCAAAAACGTGATTGACCCGGTTACCCATTAGACGATAGAATCTTTGGCTCGTCGGAGCGTAGCGCAGCCTGGTAGCGCATCTGATTTGGGATCAGAGGGTCGTAGGTTCGAATCCTATCGCTCCGACCACGAGATACACGACAAGGGTTGCAAGCCATCGCGCTTGCAGCCCTTTTTCGTTTGGTCCGCCGCCCGCTTCGGCCACCGGTGCCACTGCCCGCAGCCCGCGCACGAAAATTGCGGGAACACGCGATAATGTCCGCGACCAACCCGCAATCGCGCATGAAAAATCACGTTTTCAAGACCGCCATGCTCGGCGCGCTGCTCGCAAGCGGCACCCTCGGCGCGCCCGGCGTCGCATCGGCGAAGTCGCTCGACGACGCGCTCGACTGCCATTCGAACGGCCACAAGTTCGTCGCGCCGCTGCTCGCGGCAGGCGACATCCAGTCGGAGCCGATGCACGTCGAATCGAATTCGGTGAACGCATTCCGCACGAACCATCCGCTGACCGCCTACGGCTTCGGCGTCTATGTCGTGCTCGGCTACCAGGCGAACGATCCGATTTTCCAGCCCGGCGACGGCACGCCGATCGGCGACTGGGCATACGGCGTCGTGGTGCGGGGCACGAAGAGCGCGGTCGAACAGGCCGTGCGCAAGGCCGGCAGCGACGCGACCGTCAAGCAGGCATTCCCGTTCCTGACCGCGATCGTGTGCTCGGACTGAGCGCGTCCAAGGCAACCTGGCGGCGCGAACGCGCCGCCGCCGTGCCGGCGCGTCACGCGCCCGTATAAACCACGCGGTACGGAATGCCGACCTTCTCCCACTCGGCCGCTTCCTGGCTGAGGCTGTAATCGGTCAGCGGGTTCTGCTCGACCCATGCGCTCGGCAGGCGCACTTCATACCCGCCCTTCTTCATCTGCGACACGGAAATGTCCGGCAGCCCGGCATCGGTCCGGCGCCGGCAAAGCAGCGCCGCGAGCCGCAGGCAGAACAGCAGCGGCCATTCGACGTCGCGCGCCTGCGACAGCTTGCCGAGCTTGCCCGCATGCCCGAGCACGAGCGCGGCAAGGCGCGCCTGGTCGGTGCGCGAGAAACCCGGCATGTCGGCGTTGCTCGCAATATAGGCCGAATGCTTGTGATACGAGCTGTGCGAAATCGACAAGCCGATCTCGTGCAACGCGGCGGCCCAACCGAGGAACATCCGGCCTTCCTCGCGTTCTTCGTCGTCGGAATCGTCGAGCTCGTCGTAGAACCGCACCGCGAGCGCGCCGATGCGCTCGGCCTGCGCGCGATCGACGCCGTAGCGGCGCGTGAAGCCCTCGACGGTCACCGCGCGCATGTCCTCGTGCTGGGTCCGGCCGAGCAGGTCGTACAGCACGCCGAGACGCAATGCGCCGTCGGTGGTATCGACGTAGTCGACGCCCAGTTCCTCGAATACCGCGAGCATGATCGCGAGGCCGCCGGCGAGCACCGGCACGCGATCGGGCTTCAGCGCGATCAGCTTCAGCCGGTTCACGTTCTCGGACTTGATCAGCGCGCGCTTCAGGCGTTCGAGCCCGCCGCGCGAAATGCCGTGCGTGATGCCCGCGTCGTTGAAGCCGTTCGCCTCGACGAGTTCCGCGAGCGCGCGCGCGGTGCCGGACGAACCGATCGCCTGGTCCCATCCGGCCTTCTTGTATTCGCTGGAAATGATCTGGATCTCGCGCTTGGCCGCGAGTTCGGCTTGCCGCATCGTGTATTCGTCGACGTTGCCGGCCGGGAAGAACGCGCGGCTATGGCTCACGCAGCCGATGTAGAGGCTCTCCATCACGATCGGCGTGTAGTGCGAGCCGATGATGAATTCTGTCGAGCCGCCGCCGATGTCGACGACGAGCCGCTTGCCCGCGCTCGCCGGCACCGAATGCGCGGCGCCCGCATAGATCAGGCGCGCCTCTTCGCGGCCCGCGATCACTTCGATCGGAAAACCGAGCGCCGCTTCGGCCTCGCCGAGAAATTCGCCCGCGTTCTTCGCGACGCGCAGCGTGTTGGTCGCCACCGCGCGCACGTGATCGGGATGGAAATCGCGCAGGCGTTCGCCGAACCGCTTGAGCGCCTCCCAGCCACGCTCCTGCGACGCGCGATCGAGCATCTTGTCGCTCGACAGGCCCGCGGCCAGTCGAACGGGCTCGCGCAGCGCATCGACGGGATAGATCTGGCTGCCCGCCGGCGTTTCCTCGACGCGCCCGACGATCAGCCGAAAGCTGTTCGAGCCGAGATCGACGGCAGCCAGCAAGTGGGGGGATGTAACCATCAGAAGGGGGCTCCGTGCGCGTTCGCCCGCGGCAGCCGGTCCGGCCACGCTGGACGATCAATCAAAGGCGACATTTTAAGCGTGGAACGCTTGCCGTTGCCACGCTTCACGGGCATGTACACGGGTAGATTGTATATGGCCGAAACATTTATGAGACGAAACGGTTCAGGCGTAGAATTTCCCGATATAAATACATTATCGTCATCAGCACGTCATCGTACCGTGAGAGTTTCCGAGCGTCCTTTCGAATCATCGCCCGAATCATCCCCTACTCTGCCGATGTCCGTCCGTTATCCGCTTCTCAATCGTGAACTCGGCATCCTCGGTTTCAACGAGCGCGTGCTGGCCCAGGCGGCTGACCCGCAGATTCCGTTGCTCGAACGCCTGCGCTTCATCTGCATCACGAGCAGCAACCTCGACGAATTTTTCGAAGTCCGGATGGCCGGCCTTCAGGAACAGATCCGCGACAACCCCGGCGCACTGACGCCCGACGGCATGTCGTTGCAGCACGCCTATGACCTCGTCGTCGAGCGCGCGCAACGGCTCGTGCACCGCCAGTACACGATGCTGCACGAAACCGTGCTGCCCGCGCTCGAACAGGAAGGCATCTACTTCCACGCGAGCGACACGTGGAACGAAGAACAGCTCGAATGGGCGCGCCGCTACTTCCTCGATGAACTGCTGCCGGTGCTGACGCCGATCGGCCTCGACCCCGCGCACCCGTTCCCGCGCGTGCTGAACAAGAGCCTGAACTTCGTCGTCGAGCTCGAGGGCCGCGACGCGTTCGGCCGCCAGGCGGTGATGGGCATCGTGCAGGCGCCGCGCGCGCTGCCGCGCGTCGTGCGCATGCCGCAGGCGCTGTCGGGTTTCGAGCACGGCTTCGTGCTGCTCAGCTCGTTCATGCAGCGCTTCGTCGGCGAACTGTTCCCGCAACTGGTCGTGAAGAGCTGCAACCAGTTTCGCATCACGCGCAACAGCGAGCTCTTCGTCGACGAGGACGAAATCACCAACCTGCGCGTCGCGCTGCAGGGCGAACTGCCCGCGCGCCACCTCGGCAACGCGGTACGGCTCGAAGTGTCGGCCGACACGCCGGCGCATATCGTGCGGCGCCTGCTCGAGGAAAGCCTGCTCGGCGAGAAGGACTGCTATCGCGTGGCCGGCTCCGTGAACCTCGTGCGGCTGATGCAGATTCCCGATCTCGTCGATCGCCCCGACCTGAAGTTCTCGCCGTTCACCGCGTCGATCCCGCCCGCGATCGTCAACACGCCGACGATGTTCGACGCGATCGACGACGGCGACATCCTGCTGCACCATCCGTACGAAAGTTTCCAACCGGTGCTCGAACTGCTGCAGCAGGCCGCGAAAGACCCGAGCGTCGTGGCGATCAAGCAGACGATCTACCGCACCGGCACCGATTCGCCGCTGATGGACGCGCTGATGGAAGCCGCGCGCAACGGCAAGGAAGTGACCGTCGTCGTCGAGCTGCTCGCGCGCTTCGACGAGGAAACCAACATCAACTGGGCGTCGCAGCTCGAAGCCGTCGGCGCGCACGTCGTGTACGGCGTGGTCGGCCACAAGTGCCATGCGAAGATGATGCTGATCGTGCGGCGCGTCGTGCAGAACGGCAAGGCGTCGCTGCGCCGCTACGTACACCTCGGCACCGGCAACTATCACCCGCGCACCGCCCGCCTCTACACCGACTTCGGGCTGATGACGGCCGACCAGAAGATCTGCGAGGACGTCCACCACGTCTTCCAGCAACTGACCGGGATCGGCGGCGAGCTCACGCTGCACGAGCTGTGGCAGTCACCGTTCTCGCTGCATCCGCGCATCATCGAATCGATCCGCGCGGAAATCGACAACGCGCGTGCCGGCAAGCGCGCGCGCGTGGTCGCGAAGATGAACGCGCTGCTGGAGCCGTCGGTGATCGCCGCGCTGTACGAAGCGTCGCAGGCCGGCGTCAAGGTCGACCTGATCGTGCGCGGCGTGTGCGCGCTGAAGCCCGGCGTGCCGGGGCTGTCGGAAAACATCACGGTGCGCTCGATCGTCGGGCGCTTCCTCGAACACCACCGCATCTACTATTTCCACGCGGACGGCGCCGAGGACGTCTATCTGTCGAGCGCCGACTGGATGGACCGCAATCTGTTCCGCCGTGTCGAAGTCGCGTTCCCGATCCGCGAGCGCAAGCTGAAGCGCCGCGTGATCGCCGAAGGGCTGTCGGTCTGTCTCGGCGACAATCAGTCGGCCTGGCAGATGCTCAGCGACGGCCACTACCGCCGGCGTCGTGCGGGCAAGACGATCCGCAACGCGCAGCTCGGGCTGCTCGCGAAGTTCTGTTCGTAGACACGGGGCGGCGCGCGGGTTCGCGTGCCGCTTCACCAAACGAAAAAGCACAGCCCGAGGGCTGTGCTTTTTTATTTGCGGCGGGATGCCTGCGTGAGGCGCCCGATTCGCGTCATGCGCTCACGCTTCGAACGTCGCCGGCCGGATCGCGATGATCCGCGACGCCGGGAAGCGTGCGGTGAACGTGCTGCCGCGCCCTTCCTCGCTCTGCACGTACAGGTGCGAGTCATGCCGCTGCAGCACGTGCTTGACGATCGCGAGGCCGAGCCCCGTGCCGCCCGTATCGCGCGAGCGGCTGCGGTCGACACGATAGAAGCGTTCGGTCAGCCGCGGCAGGTCGGCCGCCGGGATGCCGAAGCCGCTGTCGGTGACGGAAAACACGCCTTGCGCGCCCTCGCGCCGCCACGACACGAGGATCTTGCCGCCATCCGGCGTATAGCGGATCGCGTTGGTCACGAGATTCGCGAACGCACTGAACACTTCGGTCTGCGCGCCCGTGACGCCGAGCGTCTCGTCGATCGTGAACGTGATTTCGTGATGCCCGTTCGACAGCGTCTGCGCATCTTCCTTCAGATGGTCGAACACGGCACGCATGTCGATCGCGTGATCCATCGGCGGCTTGCTTTCGCCCTCGAGCTTCGCGAGCACCAGCAGATCGGTGACGATGTGCCGCATCCGCGACGCCTGCTGCTCCATCATCTCGAGATAGCGCGCGCGATCCTCCTCGTTCAGCGGCAGTTCGCGCATCGTCTCGAGGAAGCCCGACAGCACGGTGAGCGGCGTCTTCAGTTCGTGCGACACGTTCGCGACGAAGTCGCGCCGCATCGCGTCGGTCCGCTCGAGCTCCGTGATGTCCTGCGTGAGCAGCAGCTTGCGGTTCTCGCCGTACGGAAACACCTGCACTTCGAGCACGTTCTGCCGCGAGTCGCCCATCCCGCGCATCACGAGCGTCTCGTCGTAATGCTGCGCGTTCAGGTAGCGGACGAAATCAGGATGACGAACCAGATTCGTGATGTGCTGCCGCAGGTCGCGCTTCGCGTCGAGGCCGAAATGCACCTCGGCGATCGCGTTGCACCACTCGATCTGGTCATGGTCGTCGAGCATCGCGACGCCGTTCGGCGACGCCTGGATCGCCTGGATGAAGCGCGAATGCTGCTGCTCGACCTGCCGCACCTGCGCATGCCACTGCTTCGCGAGCTTGTGCAGCCGGTAGTAGATTTCACCCCAGATGCCCGGTGCGCTCGGCACCTCGCCGTAGACGGGCGCATCGAGCAGACGCCACAGGCGTTGCGTATGGAAGGTGCTGAAGAAGCCCTGCGCGACCAGCATCACGACCGCGAACCCAAGGCCCGCGATCGGGCCGGCGAACACGCCGACCAATACGCTGATCAGCACGAGCAGCACGAGCGACACGAGAAAGCGCGCCCAGATGATGTTCATGATTCAGCGCCCGAAAGAATGAACGGCATGCCGTGGCACACGGCATGTCCGGATACGTTACGCGTGCTTGGCGAGCCGGTAGCCGCTGCCGCGCACGGTCTCGATCATCGCATCGCAACCGGCCGGTTTCAAGGCCGCGCGCAATCGTTTGATATGGACGTCGACGGTGCGCTCCTCGACGAACACGTGATCGCCCCAGACCTGGTCGAGCAATTGCGTGCGGCTGTGCACGCGCTCCGGATGCGTCATGAAGAAATGCAGCAGGCGGAATTCGGTCGGGCCGAGATCGAGCTTGATCTCGCTGCCGTCGCCGTGCGCGGCGACCCGATGCGTGGCCGGATCGAGGCGCAGCCCGTTGATCGACACGACGTCCTCGGTCAGCTGCGGCGCGCGGCGGCGCAGCACGGCCTTGATGCGCGCCATCAGTTCCTTCGGCGAGAACGGCTTCGTCACGTAGTCGTCCGCGCCGATCTCAAGGCCGAGCACCTTGTCCTGCTCGTCGCCGCGCGCGGTCAGCATGATGATCGGGATGTGCTTGGTCCGTTCGTTGTTGCGCAGGTCGCGCGCGAACGCAATGCCGGACTTGCCCGGCAGCATCCAGTCGAGCAGCACGAGATCGGGCAGCACGTCGCTGATCAGGTTCTGCGCCTGCTCGGCGTTGTACGCGCGGATCGGGCAGTGACCGGCATGCTGGAGATTCACCGAGATCAGTTCGGAAATCGCGGGCTCATCTTCGACGACGAGAATGTTGCTGGGCATCGGCACCTCTGTTCTTCCTTACGGAGTCGATTAACTGTTGGCTTCGCGATCGAGCGTGTCGCGCGGCTGGTGCCGCACGTCGGTGCCCTTCACGATGTAGATGATGAATTCGGCGATGTTCTTCGCGTGGTCGCCGATCCGTTCGATCGCCTTCGCGATGAACAGGTACTCGAGGCCGACCGAGATCGTGCGCGGGTCTTCCTGCATGTACGACACGAGCTTGCGCACGAACGCGCGGAATTCGAGGTCGATTTCCTTGTCGTCCTTGACGATCTGCGCGGCCGCGACCGTATCGAGGCGCGCGAACGCGTCGAGCGCGCGGCGCAGGATCGTCACGGCCATCTCGCCCGACACCTTGATCTCGGCGATGTTCACCGCACGCGCGGCCGGCTCGTCGATCAGGCGGCGCACGCGCTTCGCGATCTTCTCGGCCTCGTCGCCGGCGCGCTCAAGATTCGTAATCGTTTTCGAAATCGACATCAGAAGACGCAGGTCGCGCGCGGCCGGCTGCCTCCGCGCGATGATGTTGCCGCACTCCTGGTCGATGTCGACTTCCATCGCGTTCAGAGTTTCCTCGGCCGCGATCACCTTCTCGGCCGTCTCGCGGTCGAATTCGTTCAGCGCATGCATCGCGCCGACGATCTGCGACTCGACGAGCCCGCCCATTTCCAGCACTTTCGACGACACGGCATTCAGGTCCGCGTCGAACTGGCTCGACAGATGTTTATCCGACATGGTTGTGATTCTCCGTCATCAGCCGAAACGGCCGGTGATGTAGTCTTCCGTTTCCTTGCGCACCGGCTTGATGAAGATCTTTTCGGTTTCGCCGAATTCGATCAGCTCACCCAGGTACATGTAGGCCGTGTAGTCCGAGCAGCGCGCGGCCTGCTGCATGTTGTGCGTGACGATCACGACCGTGTAGTCGCTCTTCAGCTCCGCGATCAGCTCCTCGATGCGGCCCGTCGAGATCGGGTCGAGCGCCGAGCACGGCTCGTCGAGCAGCAGCACTTCCGGACGGATCGCGATACCGCGCGCGATGCACAGACGCTGTTGCTGGCCGCCGGACAGCCCGTAGCCGCTCTGGTTCAGCTTGTCCTTCACTTCGTTCCACAGCGCGGCCTTCGTCAGCGCCCACTCGACGCGATCGTCCATCTCCGAGCGCGTGAGCTTCTCGAACATCTTCACGCCGAACGCGATGTTGTCGTAGATCGACATCGGGAACGGGGTCGGCTTCTGGAACACCATGCCGATCCGCGCGCGCAGCAGCGAGATGTCGCGCTTGGTGGTCAGCAGGTTCTCGCCGTCCATCAGGATTTCGCCCTCGGCGCGCTGCTCCGGATAGAGCGCGTACATCTTGTTGAACGTGCGCAGGAGCGTCGACTTGCCGCAACCCGACGGACCGATGAACGCCGTCACCTTCCCTTCGGGAATGCGCAGGTTGATGTTCTTCAGCGCGTGGAACTTGTTGTAGAAGAAGTTGAGGTTGTTGACCTCGATCTTCGCGTTCAGCGGCGCCAGCGGACGGCCATGTGCCGCATCTTGCGTGCCGGCGGGCGCAGCGGTGCGCTCGACGGGATTCAGGTGGCTTTCTGCCATATTCATCGGATTGCTCCGCCGTTACTTTTTCGAGAAGATCGAACGCGCCAGGATGTTGAGTCCGAGCACCCCGAGCGTGATCAGGAACACGCCCGCCCATGCGAGCGACTGCCATTCGGCGAACGGGCTCATCGCGAACTTGTAGATCGTGACGGGCAGGTTCGCCATCGGCTGGCTCATGTCCCATGAGAAGAACTGGTTCGACAGCGCGGTGAACAGCAGCGGCGCCGTTTCGCCGGCGATCCGCGCGACCGCGAGCAGCACGCCCGTCACGATCCCGCCGACCGACGCGCGCAGCGTGATCTTCAACACCATCCGCCACTTCGGCGTGCCGAGCGCGACGGCTGCTTCGCGCAGCGCGTTCGGCACGAGCTTCAGCATGTTCTCGGTCGTGCGGATCACGATCGGAATCTGCAGCAGCGCCAGCGCGATCACGCCGGCCCAGCCCGAGAAGCGCCCCGACTTCGCGACGACGATCGCGTAGACGAACAGCCCGATGACGATCGACGGCGCCGACAGCAGGATGTCGTTGATGAAGCGGATCGTGCTCGCCAGCAGGTTCTTCTGGCCGTATTCGGCAAGATAGACGCCCGCGAGGATGCCGATCGGCGTGCCGACCAGCGTGCCGAAACCGCACAGCAGCAGGCTGCCGACGATCGCGTTCGCCAGGCCGCCGCCTTCCGTGTTCGGTGCCGGCGTCGATTCGATGAACAGCTGCAGCGACAGACCGCCGACGCCGAGATGCACCGTGGTGTAGAGAATCCACACGAGCCACAACAGGCCGAACGCCATTGCGGCGAGCGACGCGGTCAGCGCGATCGCGTTGGTCAGCTTGCGCTTGCGCTGCAGGCGGTTGCGCATCGCGTCGAGCGCGGCGCCATTCGGCCCCGGGAAATTCATGACGGGCTCGCTCATTTCTTGCCCTCTCCCTTCTCGAGACGAAGCAGCAGCAGTTTGGAGATGGACAGCACGATGAACGTGATCACGAACAGGATCAGGCCCAGTTCCATCAGCGCGGACGTATGCAGGCCCGGTTGCGCTTCCGCGAATTCGTTCGCGAGCGCCGACGTGATGCTGTTGCCCGGCGCGAACAGCGACACGCTGTCGAGCAGGTTGGTGTTGCCGATCACGAAGGTCACGGCCATCGTTTCGCCGAGCGCGCGGCCGAGGCCGAGCATCACGCCGCCGATCACGCCGGTCTTCGTGTAGGGCAGCACGACTTTCCACATCACTTCCCACGTCGTGCAGCCGATCCCGTAAGCCGATTCCTTCAGCAGCACGGGCGTGACTTCGAACACGTCGCGCATCACCGACGCGATGTACGGGATGATCATGATCGCGAGGATCACGCCGGCCGCGAGAATGCCGATGCCGATCGGCGGGCCCGACGTCAGCGGGCCGAGCACCCACACGTCCTTGAAGAGACGGCCGATCGGCTTCTGGAAGTATTCGGCGAAGATCGGCGCGAACACGAGCAGGCCCCACATGCCGTACACGATCGACGGAATCGCGGCGAGCAGCTCGATCGCGATGCCGAGCGGGCGACGCAGCCATACGGGCGACAATTCGGTGAGGAACAGTGCGATGCCGAAGCTGACGGGCACCGCGATGACGAGCGCGATGAGCGACGTCACGATCGTGCCGTAGATCGGCACGACCGCGCCGTAAATATCCGAGTTCGGATCCCACTCGGTTTGCAACAAGAAGCCGATGCCGAACTTCTGGATGGTCGGCATCGACGCAATGATCAGGGAAACGATGATCCCGCCCAGCAGCAGCAGGGTCACGATCGCGGCCAGCCGTGCGAGGCCGCCGAACAGAACGTCTCCGAGACGGCTCGGCGCGCGTTGCTGCGCGGCATCGGACCGGGAAGACGTGTAGGAAATATCAGACATGGGCGCCTGTTCTGGATCGCCGGGCGCCGTGACGCCCGGCCTTACCGCACACACTGCCCGGCCGGCACGGCCGGGCAGCGAACCGCTGGATTGCTTACTCCGTGGCGACCGGCTTGCCCGATGCGTCCGTCACCTTCGTCTTCCACTGCTTGCGGATTTCCGTCTCGACCGTCGCCGGCAGCGAGATGTAGTCGAGGCTGTCGGCTGCCTTCTCGCCGTTCTTGAACGCCCAGCTGAAGAACTTCAGCGTTTCGGCGCCCTGCTCCGGCTTGTCCTGCTTCGCGTGCAGCAGCACGAACGTCGCGCCGACGACCGGCCATGCGTCCTTGCCCGGCTGGTTCGTCAGGATCTGGTAGAACGACTTCGACCAGTTCGCGCCGGCAGCAGCGGCCTTGAACGTTTCGGTCTTCGGCTCGACCACCGTGCCCGTCGAGTTCTTCAGGGCCGTGTAGGTCATGTTGTTCTTCTTGGCATACGCCCACTCGACGTAGCCGATTGCGCCCGGCAGGCGCTGCACGAAGGCCGCGACGCCGTCGTTGCCCTTGCCGCCCGTGCCCGTCGGCCAGTTGACCGTCGTGCCTTCGCCGATCTTCGACTTCCACTCGTCGTTGACCTTCGACAGGTAGTTCGTCCAGATGAAGCTCGTGCCCGAGCCGTCAGCACGACGAACGACCGCGATGTCCGTATCCGGCAGCTTGACCTTCGGGTTCAGCGCGGCGATCGCCGGGTCGTTCCACTTCTTGATCTTGCCGAGGTAGATGTCGCCGAGCACCGGGCCCGACAGCGTCAGTTCGCCGGCCTTCACACCCGGCACGTTGACGACCGGCACCACGCCGCCGACCACCGTCGGGAACTGGAACAGGCCTTCCTTCGCGAGTTCTTCGTCCTTCAGCGGAGCGTCCGAACCGGCAAAATCGACCGTCTTCGCGTTGATCTGCTTGAGGCCGCCCGACGAACCGATACCCTGGTAGTTCACCTTCGCGCCGCCGGCCTGCTGGTAGTCGGCAGCCCATTTCGTATAAATCGGCATCGCGAACGTGCTGCCTGCGCCCGTGATGTCGGCAGCTTGCGCGGCGACTGCGAAAAGCGCGCCAGCCAGGCCGGCAATCGCGGTTTGCATCAATTTCATGAGACCTCCAGTGTGTGAGCGGATGACTACGGCACCGCGAAGGTTAGGGGCTCCTCATGACGATAATGTGACAATCAATGAAACTGGCGTGACAGTAACATGACTGGTTGAAAGGGTGTATCGGGCCCTGTGCGGGCGGCCGCGCAGGGGCAGCGCGGCGGGAAATGACGGCAAGAATTGCCGGTCAGGAAGGGCTGTTCGGTACCCGCCGATGCGAGGTCCGGAGCGAATCGTGTTCACCGCACATGGGGCAGGAAAAACCCTTTGCGGCGGTCATCACGATTCAGGGTCGGATGTTTTCTTGCGTCAGACGAAACCCGCGCCGACGTCATTCTCTATTTAATAGCGCAAACCTTTGCGTCTGACGAATTGCGGCGCCCGAAGGCGCCGCTTGTCGAATCACTGGGAAGGCGGCGCGCGCACGGCACCGGACCGTCGCGCGCCGTCACCGATTCGGCTCAGCTCGTCGCCGCGCGCACCGCGTCGGCGATCGCTTCCGCGTGACGGGTCGCGTCGGCCGCATGCTGCGCCTCGACCATCACGCGCAGCACGGGCTCGGTGCCCGATGCGCGGATCAGCACACGGCCGCGGCCGGCGAGCGCGCTTTCGGCTGCGTCGATCGCCGCGCGAATCGATGCGCTGCCCTTCCAGTCGGCCCCCGGCTTCATCCGCACGTTGATCAGCTTCTGCGGGAACAGCGTGACGCCGTCCAGCATCTGCGCAAGCGTGCGGCCGCTGCGCTTGAGCGCGGCCAGCACGAGCAGCGCCGACACAATGCCGTCGCCGGTCGAATGGCGGTCGAGCGACAGGATGTGGCCCGAGCCTTCCGCACCGAGCTGCCAGCCGCGCTCGCGCAACTGTTCGAGCACGTAGCGGTCGCCGACGGCCGCCCGCACGAACTGCACGCCCTCGCGCTGCAGCGCGACCTCGACCGCGAGGTTCGTCATCAGCGTGCCGACCGCGCCGTCGACCTTGCCGGCGGTCGCAATCCGGTCCTTCACGAGCACGTAGAGCAATTCGTCGCCGTTGTACAGCCGGCCCGTCGCATCCACGACCTGCAGGCGGTCCGCATCGCCGTCGAGCGCGATGCCGAGGTCCGCATGGTTCGCCCGCACCGCACGCACCAGTGCGTCGGGCGCCGTTGCGCCGACACCGTCGTTGATGTTGAAGCCGTTCGGCGCGACACCGATCGGGATGACGTCCGCGCCGAGTTCGTGGAATACGTGCGGCGCGATCTGATACGCGGCGCCGTGGGCGCAGTCGATCACGAGCTTCAGCCCGCGCAGGTCGTATGCGGCCGGGAACGTGCTCTTGCAGAACTCGATGTAGCGACCGGCCGCATCGTCGAGGCGACGCGCCTTGCCGAGCCGGTCCGACGACGCGCATTCGAGCGGCTTGTCGAGCCATGCTTCGATCTCGGCCTCGGTATCGTCCGGCAGCTTGTTGCCGTCGGCGGAGAAGAACTTGATCCCGTTGTCCTGATACGGGTTGTGCGATGCGCTGATCACGACACCGGCCGACAGGCGCAGCGCGCGCGTCAGGTACGCGACGCCCGGCGTCGGCATCGGGCCTGCCAGCATCACGTCCACGCCAGCCGCCGAAAAACCGGCCTCGAGCGCGGCCTCGAGCATGTAGCCCGACACGCGCGTGTCCTTGCCGATCAGCACCGTCGGACGCGCACCCGCCGCGACGTCGGCCGCACCGGCCAGCACCTTGCCGGCCGCATAGCCGAGACGCAACACGAAATCAGGCGTGATGGGCGCCTCGCCCACCGTGCCGCGAATGCCGTCCGTGCCGAAATATCGACGTCCCATGGCGAACCTTCCTCCTTCGTCTTTCTGACTTCTGACTTATCGTTGCCGCGCGGCTTCGCGCACGGCGTTCCAGACCTTCAGCGCATCGACCGTCGCCGCGACGTCGTGCACACGCACGATCGCCGCGCCGCGCCCGACTGCGCACAATGCTGCCGCGACGCTCGCCGCGACGCGTTCGATCGGCGGCTTGCCGCCGATCACCGCGCCGAGCATCGACTTGCGCGACATGCCCGCGAGAATCGGATATGCGCGCCCGTCGGGCCGCGCGGGCGCCGTGTCCGGCAACGCGGCCAGCAGCGCGTAGTTGTCGTCGACCACCGCCTTGCCGAATCCAAACCCGGGATCGACGCAGATCCGTTCCGCCGCGACGCCCGCGTCGCGCAGCGCCTGCGCGCGTGCTGCGAGAAAGTCGCGCACGTCGGTCACGACGTCGCCGTAGTCGGGCTCGCCCACCTGCATCGTCTGCGGCTCGCCGAGCATGTGCATCGCGCACAGCCCGCTGTTGCCTTCACGCACCGCGTCGATCGCCCCCGGCTGGCGGAACCCCCAGATGTCGTTGATCATATCCGCGCCGGCAGCGAGCGCCGCACGCATCACGGCAGGCTTGTAGGTGTCGATCGACAGCGGCACGTTCAGCGGCCGCAGCGCTTCGACGAGCGGGATCACGCGCGCGAGTTCCTCGTCGAGCGGCACGGGCGGCGCACCGGGACGCGTCGACTCGCCGCCGATGTCGATCAGGTCGACGCCTTCGGCGATCATCCGCTCGGCCTGGCGCAGCGCATCGTCGCGCGCGAGGAAGCGGCCGCCGTCGGAAAACGAATCGGGGGTGGCGTTGAGAATGCCCATCACGAGCGGGCGTTCGAACGTCAGCGAGAAACGGCCGCACTGGAGCGGCGCGGGAATGGAGGCTGAAACTGCGGATTCGGGCACGGGCGGGAGGTGTTGATGAATGCAAAACGGGCCGGTGTGAAGCCACACCAGCCCGTGAACGGTGCTACGGCGGAGGTCAGGCCGGCGAAGCAGGCGCCGGCGCGTTGCCGGGCTTCACTTCGGCGGCCGTGCCGCCACCCGAGGAATCGCCGCCAACGGCCGGCGAGCTCTTCGGCGAGCGCGGCGGGCGCCCTTCCATGATGTCGTTGATCTGATCGGCGTCGATCGTCTCCCACTCCATCAGCGCGGCCGTCATCGCCTCGACCTTGTCGCGGTTCTCTTCGAGCAGGCGGCGCGCAAGGCCGTACTGCTCGTCGAGCACGCGGCGGATTTCGCCATCGACCTTCTGCTGCGTCGCTTCCGAGATCGTGCGGGTGAAGCCGCGGCCGAACGGGCCGCTGTCGTTCTCGTCGTCGACGTAGACCATCGGTCCGAGCGCGTCGGTCATGCCGAAACGCGCCACCATCGCACGCGCAGTCTGCGTCGCCTTGTTGAAGTCGTCCGACGCGCCGGTGCTGATCAGGTTCAGGAACAGCTCCTCGGCCACGCGGCCGCCGAACAGGATCGCCAGGCGGTCGAGCAGGTAGTCCTTCGAGTACGTCTCGTTGTCATGCTCCGGCAGCTGCCACGTGACACCCAGCGCGCGACCGCGCGGGATGATCGTGACCTTGTGCACCGGGTCGGCCTTCGGCAGCAGCTTCGCGATCACCGCGTGGCCCGACTCGTGGTAAGCCGTCGCACGCTTCGCTTCTTCGCGAATCACCGCCGACTTGCGCTCCGGACCCATGAAGATCTTGTCCTTCGCGTCCTCGAAATCCTGCATCTCGACGATGCGCTTGCCGCGGCGGGCGGCGAACAGCGCCGCTTCGTTCACGAGGTTCGCGAGATCGGCGCCCGAGAAGCCCGGCGTGCCGCGCGCGATGACCGCTGCGTCGACGTCGTTCGCGATCGGCACCTTGCGCAGGTGCACGCGCATGATCTGCTCGCGGCCGCGGATGTCCGGCAGGCCGACATAGACCTGACGGTCGAAACGGCCCGGACGCAGCAGCGCCTTGTCGAGCACGTCGGAACGGTTGGTCGCGGCGATCACGATCACGCCCGAGTTCGCTTCGAAGCCGTCCATCTCGACCAGCATCTGGTTCAGCGTCTGCTCGCGCTCGTCGTTGCCGCCGCCCATGCCGGCGCCACGATGACGGCCGACCGCGTCGATTTCGTCGATGAACACGATGCACGGTGCGTGCTTCTTCGCCTGCTCGAACATGTCGCGCACACGGGCCGCGCCGACGCCGACGAACATTTCGACGAAGTCGGAACCCGAGATGCTGAAGAACGGCACCTTCGCTTCACCGGCGATCGCGCGGGCGAGCAGCGTCTTGCCGGTACCCGGAGGGCCGACGAGCAGCACGCCGCGCGGAATGCGACCGCCCAGCTTCTGGAATTTCTGCGGGTCGCGCAGGAAGTCGACGAGCTCGGACACTTCTTCCTTCGCTTCGTCGCAGCCCGCGACGTCGGAGAAGTTCACCGCGTTGTTGTTCTCGTCGATCAGCCGCGCACGCGATTTCCCGAACGAAAATGCGCCGCCTTTGCCGCCTCCCTGCATCTGCCTCATCATGTAGAACCAGAACACGATGATCAGGATCGTCGGCCCGAGGTAGTACAACGCGGACATCAGCGCGTTCGGCTCGTCATCGGCCTTGCCGCTGACCTGCACGCCGTACTTCATCAGATCGCCGACCATCCAGATGTCGCCGGGCGACACGATCTGGTATTTCTGGCCATCAGCCGGAGTGACGGTGAGGTTGCGCCCCTGCACGATGACGTTCTTGACCTTGCCGTTCTTGGCGTCGTCCATGAACTGCGAATAGGACACACCTTCCTGGACGCGGGGCTTGTCGAACTGCTTGAACACCGTAAACAGCACCAGTGCGATCACCAGCCACACTGCTGCCTTCGAAAACATATTGTTGTTCAAAGCACCACTCCTTCACTCGTAGACGAGCGCCTACATTTTCCTTGCGGCGCTCCTCGGTCATTCTAATCCAGTCCGACCACCCCTGCCATAAGCATTGACAACCGTCGCGATAGCGCTTCGCTTGTCTGGCAAGGGCCGGAGCCCGTTTGCGGCACCGCGCCCCGCGTCACCGCGGATGCTTCAGTTGCCGGCCCAAAATGAACGTTTCGGACGATTTGTCGCGGGACGCCTTCGGCTTGCGCGGCGCGACGATCTTAAACTGCTGTTTGAACTTTTCGACGATCTGGCTGTAGCCGCTGCCGTGGAAACACTTCACGAGCAGCGCACCTTCCGGCTTCAGATGATTCTGCGCAAATTCGAGCGCCAGATCGCACAGATGCTCGATGCGCGCCGCGTCCGCCGAGGCCACGCCCGAGAGGTTGGGGGCCATGTCCGAAATAACAAGGTCCACCGAGCGGCCTTCGAGCACTTCCTCGAGCCGGTGAAGGACCTCGTCCTCGCGGAAGTCGCCCTGGAGGAAGTGGACGTCGGCGATCGGTTCCATCGGCAGGATGTCGAGCGCGACGATCGTGCCGTCGATGCCGCCTTCGCGCTCCGCGTCACGCTTCTTGCCCTGCGCGAGCTTGTTGCGGGCATACTGGCTCCAGCTGCCCGGCGTCGCGCCGAGATCGACGATCACCTGGCCCGGACGGATCAGCTTGTCCTGCTCGTCGATTTCCTTCAGCTTGTACGCGGCACGCGCGCGATAGCCCTCCCGCTGCGCCATTTTGACGTACGGGTCGTTGATGTGGTCGTGCAGCCAGTGCTGGTTAAAGCGGTTTTTTGCCATTCGAGAGAGAGATTGCTGCTATTTGCTTCGTGAAGCCGTGCTTTTGGCGGATAATACGCGTCTTCTTCGCGCGGCTGCGGCCCCTTCCGGGCCCAAGCCGCGATTTTACGTGGTTTCGGCGCGCGGCTGATGCGGTAACTTCCCGCGATTCGCTTCTGATGCAGCGCGCCCCTATTTAGATTTCGACATTTCCATGCCCGCCCTTTCGCTTTCCCCCGCCGAGCGCTCCGCGCTGCGCTCCCAGGCCCATGCGCTCAAGCCCGTCGTGCTGATCGGCGCCGACGGGCTGACCGACGCCGTGCTGAAGGAAATCAAGGTGCACCTTGCCGCGCACCAGTTGATCAAGATTCGTGTATTCGGTGACGAGCGCGACGAGCGCGTCGCCATTTACGACGAGATCTGCGACCGCCTGAATGCGGCGCCGATCCAGCACATCGGCAAGCTGCTGGTGATCTGGAAGCCCGAGGCTGCCGTGGCGGCCCCGGCCCGCGGCCGTCGTGCCGGCGCGCTGCCGAGCGCGGCCGAAGCCGTCGACGACAAGAAAGGCCGTGCGCCGCGCACCGTCAAGGTCGTCAAGGTGTCGCCGAACGCGAGCCCCGTGCGCCGTCCGAGGCCGGTAAAGGTCACGGTGCGCGGCAACGAGCGCGTGACGGCGGGCGGCACCGTGAAGCGTGCGAAAAAGCGTCAGGCCAGCACGAAGCGGCCGCACCAAGGCAAGTAATCCTGCCGCGCGGCACGGGGCACCCCGTGTCGCCCTGCCGGTGCGGCGCACACGCCGTTCAGGCGTCTCGCGCCGGCAAACGCCAGATCAGCATCAGCCCCAGCACGCTCTCGACGAGATAGAACAGGCTCGAAACGCCGTGCAGCATCCCGAAGCGGCTCGCATACGGCGAGTTCGCGATATCGGTGCCCGCCTCCATCGCGGCCACCCGCAGCGCGTTCATGAACGGCTGCAGCGCAAAATACCCGACCAGCACGCACGCGACCATCGCCGCGACGATCCAGCGCACGCGCCGGTAATCGCCGCTGCCGCGCCGCACCTGCTGGTTCGACAGCGCGAGCAGCAACACGCCGCATACGACACCGAGGATCGCCTCGATGCGAAACAACTGGGCGGCGACCGAGCCGGCCGTCATCCGCTCCAGCGTCTTGAACAGCACGGGCGCGACCGCATACCCGATCGTCAGCAGGCTGCCGACCCACACGGCCGACAGCAGACGGAACACGCGATGCGGCATCACGTCGCCCCGCTTCAGATGTAGCTGACCGAGATGATTTCGTATTCGCGCACGCCGCTCGGCGCCTGCACGGCCGCGACGTCGCCTTCGGACTTGCCGATCAGCGCGCGTGCGATCGGCGAGCTGACCGAGATCAGGCCGTGATCGATGTCGGCTTCGTCGTCGCCGACGATCTGGTACTTGACGGTATCGCCGGACTCGAGATCCTCGAGTTCGACCGTCGATGCGAAGACCACGCGGCCTTCGGCGTCGAGCACGGTGGGATCGATGACCTGCGCGGCCGAAAGCTTCGATTCGATTTCCGCGATGCGACCCTCGATGAAGCCCTGCTTTTCTTTCGCAGCGTCGTATTCGGCGTTTTCGGACAGATCGCCCTGTGCGCGGGCCTCCGCGATCGCGTTGATCACGGCCGGCCGCTCGACGGACTTGAGGCGCTGCAATTCATCGCGCAGTTGCTCTGCGCCACGCTTTGTCAACGGAATGGTGCTCATAAACGGCTCAATCGCTAAAAACGGCTATAAAAAAAATCACCGCGATTAAGCGCATTTCCGGCGAACCGGAAACACCGCTTAATCGCGGCACGTGTTGCTTCGACAGGTAACTGAACGCTTAGTTTAGGCGAGCATGAAGACCTTGTAAATCATAGACTTCCAGATCCTTCAGGTAGCGCAAGCCTTCGACGGCCGCGCGCGCGCCCGACATCGTCGTGTAGTACGTGACCTTGTGCGCCTGCGCGCTCATGCGGATCGAACGCGAATCGGCGATCGCCTGACGCGTCTCGTCGACCGTCGTGAACACGAGTGCGATCTCGCCATTCTTGATCATGTCGACGATGTGCGGACGGCCGTCCTTCACCTTGTTGACGACCTTCACCGGCACGCCGGCCGCTTCGATCGCGGCAGCCGTGCCCTTGGTCGCGACGATCGGGTAGCCGAGGTCGTGCAGCATGCGCGCGACTTCGACCGCCTTCGGCTTGTCGGCGTCCATCACGGTCAGCAGCACCGTGCCCGACTCCGGCAGGCGCGAACCCGCCGCGAGCTGCGACTTGAACAGCGCCTCGCCGAACGTCTGGCCGACACCCATCACTTCGCCGGTCGAACGCATTTCAGGCCCGAGGACCGGATCGACGGTCGGGAACTTGACGAACGGGAACACCGCTTCCTTCACGCTGAAGTACGGCGGCTCGACTTCCTTCGTCACGCCCTGCTGCGCGAGCTTCTGGCCGACCATCGCGCGCGCCGCGATCTTCGCGAGCGGCAGGCTGGTCGCCTTCGACACGTACGGCACCGTGCGCGATGCGCGCGGGTTCACTTCGAGCACGTAGATGATGTCCTGCTTCGAACCGTCCGCCTGCGGCACCTGCTGGATCGCGAACTGCACGTTCATCAGGCCGACCACGTTCAGCGCCTTCGCCATCGCGCCCGTCTGGCGCTTCAGTTCGACAACCGTTTCTTTCGACAGCGAGTACGGCGGCAGCGAGCATGCCGAGTCGCCCGAGTGGACGCCCGCCTGCTCGATGTGCTCCATCACGCCGCCGATGAACACCGACTCGCCGTCGCAGATGCAGTCGACGTCGCATTCGATCGCGTCATTCAGGAAGCGGTCGAGCAGCACCGGCGAATCGTTCGACACCTTCACGGCTTCGCGCATGTAGCGTTCGAGGTCGCGCGGCTCATGGACGATTTCCATCGCGCGGCCACCCAGCACGTACGACGGGCGCACGACGAGCGGGTAGCCGATTTCGGCCGCCAGTGCGAGCGCTTCTTCTTCGGCGCGTGCGGTGCGGTTCGGCGGCTGGCGCAGGCCGAGGTCCTGCAGCAACTTCTGGAAGCGTTCGCGGTCTTCGGCCGCGTCGATCATGTCCGGCGACGTGCCGACGATCGGCACGCCGTGCGCCTCGAGGTCGAGCGCGAGCTTCAGCGGCGTCTGGCCGCCGTACTGGACGATCACGCCGACCGGCTTTTCCTTGTCGACGATCTCGAGCACGTCTTCCAGCGTCAGCGGCTCGAAGTACAGGCGGTCGGACGTGTCATAGTCGGTCGACACCGTTTCCGGGTTGCAGTTGACCATGATCGTTTCGTAGCCGTCCTCGCGCATCGCGAGCGCCGCGTGCACGCAGCAGTAGTCGAACTCGATGCCCTGGCCGATCCGGTTCGGGCCGCCGCCCAGCACCATGATCTTCTTGTTGGTGGTCGGCTGCGCCTCGCACTCTTCCTCGTAGGTCGAGTACATGTAGGCCGTCTTGGTCGCGAATTCGGCCGCGCAGGTATCGACGCGCTTGTAGACCGGACGCACGTTCAGTTCGACGCGGCGGCGGCGGACGTCTTCCGGCGTCGCGCCGAGCAGCTTCGCGAGCCGGCGGTCGGAGAAGCCGCTCTGCTTCAGGAAGCGCAGCTCGTCGAACGTCAGCGACGCGAGCGTGCGGCCCGCGAGCGCCTTTTCCTTCAGGATGATCTGCTCGATCTGCTCGAGGAACCACGGGTCGATCGCGGTTTCCGCGAAGATTTCCTCGGCCGTCATGCCGATGCGGAATGCATCGCCGACGTACCAGATGCGGTCCGGGCCCGGCTCGTGGATCTCGATCGCGATCTCGTCGCGGTCGGTCGACTTCTCGTCGAGACCGTCGACGCCGACTTCGAGGCCGCGCAGCGCCTTCTGGAACGATTCCTGGAACGTACGGCCGATCGCCATCACTTCGCCGACCGACTTCATCTGCGTGGTCAGGCGCGAATCGGCTTCGCGGAACTTCTCGAACGCGAAACGCGGGATCTTCGTGACGACGTAGTCGATCGTCGGCTCGAACGATGCCGGCGTCTGGCCGCCGGTGATTTCGTTCTTCAGCTCGTCGAGCGTGTAGCCGACCGCCAGCTTCGCCGCGACCTTCGCGATCGGGAAGCCGGTCGCCTTCGATGCGAGCGCCGACGAACGCGACACGCGCGGATTCATCTCGATGACGACCATGCGGCCGTCCTTCGGATTGATCGAGAACTGCACGTTCGAGCCGCCGGTGTCGACGCCGATCTCGCGCAGCACCGCGAGCGATGCGTTACGCAGGATCTGGTATTCCTTGTCGGTGAGCGTCTGCGCCGGCGCGACCGTGATCGAGTCGCCGGTGTGCACGCCCATCGGGTCGAGGTTTTCGATCGAGCACACGATGATGCAGTTGTCGGCGCGGTCGCGCACGACTTCCATCTCGTATTCCTTCCAGCCGAGCAGCGACTCTTCGATCAGCAACTCGCGCGTGGGCGACAGGTCGAGACCGCGCTTGCAGATCTCTTCAAACTCTTCGCGGTTGTACGCAATGCCGCCGCCCGAGCCGCCGAGCGTGAACGACGGACGGATCACGACCGGATAGCCGCTGCCGCCGGTGCCGGCCATGATCTCGGCATGCACCTGGGTCGCTTCTTCCATCGAGTGTGCGATGCCCGACTTCGCGGAGCCGAGACCGATCTTGGTCATCGCTTCCTTGAACTTCTGGCGGTCTTCCGCCTTGTCGATCGCTTCCGGCGACGCGCCGATCAGCTCGACGCCGAACTTCTCGAGCACGCCGTGGTGGTGCAGGTCGAGCGCGCAGTTCAGCGCGGTCTGGCCGCCCATCGTCGGCAGGATCGCGTCCGGGCGCTCCTTCTCGATGATGCGTGCGACGACTTCCCACGTGATCGGCTCGATGTAGGTGACGTCGGCCGTGTTCGGGTCGGTCATGATCGTCGCCGGGTTGCTGTTCACGAGGACGACCTTGTAGCCCTCTTCACGCAGCGCCTTGCAAGCCTGCGCGCCCGAATAGTCGAACTCGCAAGCCTGGCCGATGATGATCGGGCCGGCGCCGATGATGAGGATGCTTTTGATGTCTGTGCGTTTTGGCATGGCTTGTGAATTCAGTAAGTAATCTTTGTCGTGGCGTTGTCGCGGATCGGCGGCTGCGCTCAGCTCATGGTGGCGAGCGCGAGCTTCACCGAGAAACCGATGAACAGGCCGCCCACGCTGCTCGCCGCGCCCGCCGCGAGCTTGCGGCGGCGGCGGAAATGCTCGGCGAGCCGCGCGCCCGCGAAGATCAGCGTGCTCAGATACAGGAAGCTCGCGCATTGCGCGATCGCCCCGAGCACGACGAACGACAGCGCGGGATGCGGGAACGCCGGGTCGACGAACTGGATGAAGAACGAGATGAAGAACAGGATCGCCTTCGGATTCAGGAGGCTCACGATCAGCGCCTTGCGGAACGGCCGCTCGCCGTCGACCGCACGCGGTGCATCGGCCGGCGCATCGGCGCGCGCGCGCAGCTTTCGCCACGCGCCGCGCAGCATCCCGGCACCGATGTACAGCAGGTACGCGGCACCGCCGTACTTGACGACGGAGAACAGCAGCGGGTTCGCCTTCAGCAGCGACGCGACGCCCGCGGCGGACAGCACCATCAGCACCGTGTCGCCGAGGAACACGCCGCAGGCCGCGCGATATCCGGCCTTCACGCCGCGCTGCGCCGCGAGCGACAGCACGTACATCGAGTTCGGCCCCGGCAGCAGGATGATGAAGATCACGCCGAACACGTAGGTCCAGATATCCGTGATGCCGAGTGCGTGGCCGAACATGATGCGAATCTCCCGTTCTTCGGTTGCTTCAGTTGCGTCAGGCGTTGCGCTGCTTCGCCGCGTCCATCAGTGCGGTGAAACGGTCGAACAGATACGCGATGTCGTGCGGGCCGGGCGACGCTTCCGGGTGGCCCTGGAAGCAGAATGCCGGCTTGTCGGTCAGCTCGAAGCCCTGCAGCGTGCCGTCGAACAGCGACACGTGCGTCACGCGCGCGTTGGCCGGCAGCGAATCCGCGTCGACCGCGAAACCGTGGTTCTGCGACGTGATCACCACGCGACCGTCGCCGAGATCCTTCACCGGGTGGTTCGCGCCGTGGTGACCCGTCTTCATCTTCAGCGTCTTCGCGCCGACCGCGAGGCCCATGATCTGGTGGCCGAGGCAGATGCCGAAGGTCGGCACGCCGCGCTCGATGAATTCCTTGGCCGCCGCGATCGCGTAGTCGCACGGCTCCGGATCGCCGGGGCCGTTCGACAGGAAGATGCCGTCCGGATTCAGTGCCAGCGCGTCGGCCGCGCTCGCCTCGGCCGGCAGCACCGTCACGTGGCAGCCGCGCTCCGCGAGCATGCGCAGGATGTTGTACTTGACGCCGAAGTCGTACGCGACGACGCGGTACTTCGGCGCTTCCTGCATGCCGTAGCCGCTGCCGAGGCGCCATTCGGTCTGCTTCCACTCGAACGGCTTCGTGGTCGACACGACCTTCGCGAGATCCATGCCCGCGAGGCCCGGGAACGAGCGCGCGAGTTCGATCGCCTTCGCCTCGTCGTTCGAGCCGGCCAGGATGCAGCCGTTCTGCGCGCCCTTGTCGCGCAGGATGCGGGTCAGCTTGCGGGTATCGATGCCGGCGATCGCGACGACGCCTTCGTCGCGCAGGTAGTCGCCGAGCGTGCGGTCCATGCGGAAATTCGATGCGAGCGTCGGCAGATCACGGATGATCAGGCCGGCGGCATGGACTTTCGTGGCTTCGACGTCTTCGGCGTTGACGCCGACGTTGCCGATATGCGGGTAGGTGAGCGTGACGATCTGACGCGCGTAGCTCGGATCAGTCAGGATTTCCTGATAGCCGGTAATCGCGGTGTTGAACACGACTTCACCGATCGTGTGGCCTTCGGCCCCGATCGAATAACCACGAAAGACCGTGCCGTCGGCGAGTGCAAGCAAGGCGGGAGAAAAAGACGGCAACACGGGAGGCTCCTTGGGGAACACCCTGCTGCCGACCTGTTTACCCTGCCGCGCGAGCGCCGCGCTGCGTAGGCGCGCGGAGTCGCTAGCTGGACGCGACCTGAGGTGTCGGCACGCGAACCCGGCGCGTGGCGCACGAGGCTTCGCGGCATCGCCCGACAGGCGGCGTGCGGCGGATGAACGGGATGAGTGAGGTAGGCGCTAGGGTGCGAGGTTGATCAGCACAAACTTTCAAATTATAGCCCGAAAATGGCCTTATCTTCAATCGATATGGCCGTCCGATCACGCATGCGGCGCGCGCAATGCCGTGGCGTCACGCGCGCCGTTCGTTGCTGCGGCCCCGTTTCCGCAGCCGCCCTACCCGTCAGCGTACCGCCGGATCAACATGCTTGCCAGCGCTGCGCGCGGGCCATACGTACCAGACCGCGCTTGCGAGTTGCAGCACGAGCAGCACGCTCCACGCCGTGACGTGCGCGGCAGCCGGGTAATGGCCGTCGACGGCCGGCCAGTGCGACAGCACCGCGCCGATACCGATCTGGAACGCAAAGATCAGCACGAAGATCACGAGCGTCAATGTCGTGTTCGCGCGGCCGATCAGTTGGGCCGGGAAGTGGCCGACCAGCACGGCATAGGTCAGGATCCCGACGCCGCCGAACATGCCGTAGGCCGCCCACAGCACGGCCGGCGGCAGCGGCACGCGCGCGACGATCGCGATTTGCGTGACGACGAACAGCACCATGCCGACGCCGCAAAACGCCTGGACGGACACGCCGCGGCGCTCGAGCACGCGCGCCGCCGCGCCGAAACCGACACAGCCGGCCATCATCGCGAAGCCGAGCACCGACACGAGCCGTGCGGCGTGCTGCGCATCGAACCCCGCGACGTCGCGCAGGTACGGACCGACCCACAGCGACTGCATCGCGTAGAACACGCCCTGCGTGACGATCGAGAACGACGAGATCTTCCAGAATGCACGGCTGCCGAGGATGTGCCACGTGCCCTTGAACTGGCTGACGAGTCCGCCCTGATGGCGTGGCCGCTCGGCTTCCGGCGCGCCGCAGCCGATCGCCGCCGCGACGACGATCGTCAGCACCGCGAGGCCGCCGCAGATCACGCGCCAGCTCGTCACGCCGAGCAGCCAGGTCAACGGCGAGCCGACCGCGACGCCGCCCAGGCCGCCGACGGCCATCACGAGACCGTTGACGAGCGGCAGCCGGCCGACTGGAAAATGCTGCGCGAGCGCCTTGAATGCCGCACCGAGACAGACCGATACGCCGACGCCGATCAGCAGCCGGCCGACCATCATCGTGCCAAGGTCGTGCGCGACGCCGAACACGGCGGCACCGGCGGCCGCGAACAGCAGCATCCCGGCCGTCACGCGGCGCGAGCCGAAATGGTCGAGCAGCACGCCGGCCGGAATCTGCGCGCCGGCAAAGCCGAGAAAATAGAGACTGGTGAGCAGCCCGAGATCGGCGGCCGAGAGCCCGAGCTCGTGCGTGACGAACGGCGCGAAGCCGAGATTGACGCCGCGGAACACGTACGACACGAAATATCCGACCGCAAACAGCGCGAGCACCCTCACTTGCACCGACGACATCGCTCCTCCTCGTGATCCGATCCCGGCCGCGCGAAGCAGCGCCGCCGCTGCCGCGCACAAACGAAAACGCCGTCACCTCGGTGACGGCGTTGCTTCGTGTTTCATCGGATGATAACGCAAGCGCACGATCCGACCGGACCGCCGCGCTGCAGCCGCGACCGCGTTACTTCTTCTTGCCCTTGTTTGCAGCGGCCTTCGGCGCGGCCTTGGCCGGCGCCGCCTTCGCGGAAGCAGCCTTCGTCGCGCGGGCCGCCGGCTTCGCGGCACCGTGCTTCGCACCGCGCGACTTGCCGCCGACGGACAGGCTCGCGCGCTCGATACGCGCGCCGGCGGTCGACGTCGCGATCCGCTCCGGACCCGGCTCGGCCGGCACCGCGCGGCCGACCGGCACGTGCAGCACGAGCGCCTGGCCCGGCATCGCGAGATCGCGATGCGTGCGGTTCCATGCCTTCAGCTGGCCGACCGACACGCCGTAGCGGCCGGCGATCGCCGCCATCGACTGCTTGCGGCGCACGCGGATCAGCATCTTGCGCGTGTCGGGCACGTCGGGCTCCATCGCGAGCACGCCGTTTTCCGCAACGTCCGCGCTGATGTCCTCGTCGTCGTCATCGCCGCGCGGCACGACGATCGTCGAGCCCGGCTTCAGGCGCATGCCGGCGGGAATCTTGTTGACCGACATCAGCGTGTCGGCGTCGACACCGATCTTCTCGGCGATCGCGGCCGGGCGCGCGCGCTCGCTAACCGTATAGGTGGTCCACGTCGACAACTGGCCGTTGTAGGCCTTCAGGTTCTTCTCGAACGCTGACGCGTTGTCGAACGGCAGCAGGATCTGCGGCTCGGTCGCGCCGAGAATCACCGGCTTCGAGAACGACGGGTTCAGCGAACGGAACTCGTCGAGCGACAGGTTCGCGAGCTTCGCGGCCACCGCCACGTCGATGTCGCGCGACGTCGTGACCGTCACGAAATACGGGTGGTTCGGGATCTCCGGCAGCGCCAGGCCGAACTGCTGCGGATTCGCGATGATGTTCTTCACCGCCTGCAGCTTCGGCACGTAGTTGCGCGTCTCGTTCGGCATCCGCAGGCTCTGGTAGTCGGTCGGCAGGCCGGCCGCCTGGTTGCGCGCGATCGCACGCTGCACATTGCCCTCGCCCCAGTTGTACGCGGCCAGCGCCAGATACCAGTCGCCGAACATGTCATGCAGGCGCGACAGGTAGTCGAGCGCGGCGCTCGTCGACGCGAGCACGTCGCGGCGCTCGTCCTGCCACATGTTGCGCTTCAGGTTGTACGTGCGGCCCGTGCCCGGCATGAACTGCCACATGCCGGCCGCCTTCGCGACCGACAGCGCCTGCGGGTTGAACGCGGATTCGATGAACGGCAGCAGCGCGAGCTCGGTCGGCATATGGCGCGCCTCGAGCTCCTCGACGATGTGATACAGGTACTTCTGCGAGCGCTCGGTCATGCGCTGCACGTAATCGGGACGCTGCGTGTACCAGGTCGTCTGCATGTCGACGAGGTCGCTTTGCAGATCGGGCATCTGGAAGCCGCGACGGATGCGGCCCCAGAGATCGGAATCTGCACTGGTCAGGTCGCCGACGGATTGCTTGTCGACGTCGACAGTTTCTTTGGCGGTGGCTGATTTACGGAGGTAGTTGGACGCCGCCTGCGAATCGGCGGCGTTGTTGGCGACAGGAGCCTGGCTCGCACAAGCGGCGAGCAGCAGGACCACCATCGCACTCAATATAAGTCGCATGAAAATCTCGGCTTCCGACGGCTGGAAATTGCTGGCGATACTACGGAAGTGCGTGCTTCACGTCAATAAAAACACCGAAAACTCAGCCAAATCCTACATTTGGAGCAATTTTTACAGACTCAGCTTGAGCTTTTGGAGTCCCTCCGGAAATCGTCATCGGAACCGGTTTTTCCACTCCCGCATCAGCGTAAACGCCGCGAGGCGATCCGGCACCGTTTCGTGCAGCTCGGCCTCGAGCGTCGCATGGATGGCCGGGCTGTCCGACCGCATGAACGGGTTGACGGCGCGCTCGTGCGCGATCGTGGTGGGCAGCGTCGGCACGCCGCGCGCGCGCAGCGCCTGCGCGTCGTCGCGCCAGGCGGCGAGCGCGGCATTGCCCGGTTCGCACGCGAGCGCGAAACGGATGTTCGACAGCGTATATTCGTGTGCGCAATGCACGCGGGTGTCGCCGGGCAGCGCCGCGAGCGCGTCGAGCGACGCGAGCATCTGCGCGGGCGTGCCTTCGAACAGGCGGCCGCAGCCGCACGAGAACAGCGTGTCGCCGCAGAACACATGAGGGGTCGCGGCGCCCTGCCCGGCCGCCTGGAAATAGGCGATGTGACCGCGCGTATGCCCCGGCACGTCGAGCACGTCGAACGTGAGCGCCGGCGCGTCGAGCGTCACGCGATCGCCGCCCGCGAGCGGCCGCATGACCACGCCGATCGACTCGGCCGCCGGGCCGTAGACGACCAGCGGTACATCGTCCGGTTGGCCATCGCGCAGCGCGGCGACACCGCCGACATGGTCGGCGTGATGGTGCGTGAGTAAAATAGCGGTCAACCGCCAGCCGCGTTCGGCAAGAACACGGCGTACGGGCGCGGCTTCACCCGGATCGACGGCGATCGCATCGCGGCCGTCCGAGACGAGCCAGATATAGTTGTCTTCGAATGCCGGAACCGGCACGTATTCCAGCTCGTTCATGGGCGCGCAATCATCGTTATGTCCGATCGTCAAATTATAGACTGGCCCGCCTGGACCGACTCGCCGCCCGGCCGCTACGTGCTGGACTGGGAGCAGGCGCAGCTCGACCGGATCGTGTCCGACGTCTTCGGGTTTCACGCGCTGCAGCTCGGCCTGCCGCAGCTCGATGCGCTGCGCGAGAACCGCATGCCGTATCGCGGCCTCGTGCTCGACCCGGCGAGCGGCGCGAGCGCGCCCTACCAGTATCCGTGGGCGCGCGAGGCGCACGCGCCCGAACATGCGCCGGCCGGTCGCAGCACGACGTGGAGCGATCTGCTCGACCTGCCGTTCGAGTCGCAAAGCGTCGACCTGATCGTGATGCCGCATACGCTCGAATTCACGTCGGACCCTCACCGCCTGCTGCGCGAAGCCGAGCGCGTGCTGATGCCGGAAGGCCAGCTCGTGATCACCGGCTTCAATTCGCTGAGCCTGTGGGGCATGCGGCAATCGTTCGGACGCATGGCGAACCGTCCGTTCGTGCCGGCCGCGCGCGACCAGATCGCGTTCATCCGGCTCAAGGACTGGATCAAGCTGCTCGGCTTCGATCTCGAGCGCGGCCGCTTCGGCTGCTACCGGCCGCCGCTCGTCACCGACAAATGGCTTGCCCGCTACGGCTTCATGGAAGCCGCCGGCGACCGCTGGTGGCCGATCTTCGGCGCCGTCTACATGGTCACGGCCGTCAAGCGCGTGCGCGGCATGCGCCTCGTCGGCCCGATCAAGATGAAGAAGCCCGTGCTCGCGCCGGGCCTCACGCCGGCGGCCACCCCGACCACCCACCAAGAACACTCATGACCACCGACACCATCGACATCTATACCGACGGCGCCTGCAAGGGCAATCCCGGCCCCGGCGGCTGGGGTGCACTGTTGCGCTACGGCGACCGCGAAAAGGAGCTGTTCGGCGGCGAGCCCGACACGACCAACAACCGCATGGAGCTGATGGGCGTGATCGCCGCGCTCGAGGCGCTGAAGCGGCCGTGCCGCGTGATCGTCCATACCGACTCGCAATACGTGCAGAAAGGCATCAGCGAGTGGATCCACGGCTGGAAGAAGAAGGGCTGGGTCACCGCGGCGAAAACCCCGGTGAAGAACGCCGACCTGTGGAAGCGCCTCGACGCGCTCGTCGCGCAGCACGAGGTCGAGTGGCGCTGGGTGAAGGGCCACGCAGGCCACCCCGAAAACGAACGCGCGGACGCGCTCGCGAATCGCGGCGTCGAATCGCTCGTGGCCTGAACGCAGGCCGCCCCACTGTCTTTCCCGATTTATCCGACATGCGCCAGATCATTCTCGATACCGAAACCACCGGCCTGAATCCCCGCACGGGCGACCGCCTGATCGAAATCGGCTGCGTCGAGCTGCTGAACCGGCGGCTCACCGGCAACAACCTGCACATCTACGTGAACCCCGAGCGCGACAGCGACCCGGGCGCACTGGCCGTGCACGGCCTCACGACCGAATTCCTGAGCGACAAGCCGAAGTTCGCGGAAGTCGTCGACCAGATCCGCGACTTCGTGAAGGACGCCGAGCTGATCATCCACAACGCGCCGTTCGACCTCGGGTTTCTCGACGCAGAATTCGCGCGGCTCGACCTGCCGCCGTTCACCGAGCATTGCGGCGGCGTGATCGACACGCTCGTGCAGGCCAAGCAGATGTTCCCCGGCAAGCGCAATTCGCTCGACGCGCTGTGCGACCGGTTCGGCATCAGCAACGCGCACCGTACGCTGCACGGCGCGCTGCTCGACTCGGAACTGCTCGCCGAAGTCTATCTCGCGATGACGCGCGGCCAGGACAGCCTCGTGATCGACATGCTCGACGACGCAGGCGCCGACGGCGGCGCGGCGAACGGCCAGCGCGTGTCGCTCGCGTCGCTCGACCTGCCGGTTCTCGCGGCGAGCGACGACGAACTCGCCGCCCACCAGACCCAGCTCGACGAACTCGACAAGTCGGTCAAGGGCACCTGCGTGTGGCGCAAGTCCGCCGACGCGGACGCCGCCGAGGCCGCCTGACGCGGCGCCTCCCGACCGGCGCCTGCAGCCGCGCTCACGCGCGCGGCTGCAGCGCGATGATGGCCATCCCGCCGAGCGCGAGCACCGCGCCCGCCACGTCCCAGCGGGACAGCGCAATGCCGTCGACCACCCGCAGCCAGATCAGCGCCACCGCGATATACACGCCGCCGTACGCCGCATACGTGCGCCCCGCCGCGCTCGGATGCAGCGTCAGCAGCCACGCGAACAAGGCGAGCGACAGCGCGGCCGGCACCAGCAGCCATACGGGCCGGCCGCCCTTCAGCACGAGCCACGGCAGGTAGCAGCCGACGATTTCGGCCAGTGCAGTGACGGCGAACAGCGCCGCAATCCTGATCAGTTCGGTCATCCGGTTCCTCGCAGATTCGGCCCCCGTCCGGCGGGCCGCGCGACCCCGCCGCGCGCCGCCGATCATACCGGAGCCGGCCTCGCCGGAACCGCCGCCAGACTTGGGATTCCGGGCAATTTGCGCGATCGTCTGTCATCGTGCTATCATGTCGCCTGTTTCAACATTCAATCTCTGTCTACTCAATTTCGAAAGAAGTCCGTCCGCGCGTTGCGGGCCGGTGCTTCGACCGGAATTGCATCCACAGGAAAGCCCGCCCGACAGGCCCGCTTTTCTCGTTTCGTTGCCCCTCCGGGGCGCTTGCCGGATCGCCGGACACGTCCGCGCCGGCATCTGCCGCTCGCATCACGCGGCCCATTCTTCATGAGCGCACCGTCGTGACGGCCCATCGGGCCCGCGTCGAAGCAGTCCCTTACGGCCCTTTACCGCCTCATGTGCAGTAAGCGCTTAAATGGCCTGCCCCGACGCGCAGCACGCGACATCGCGCTCGCCGGCAAACCGTGTCGGACGGCCCGCCCGTTCCGGCGCAGTCAAAGGAGTGCATGACCTTGACCGCAACACACGTCAGCCCGACCGCTGCTTCTTCCTCCACGTCGTCCGGCGAGGCCCCGCTCGCCGCGGACGACATTACCGTCGTCGACCAGAGCCTGCTCAAGCGCGCCGTCAGCGCGATGGCCATCGGCAATGCGATGGAATGGTTCGACTTCGGTGTCTACAGCTATATCGCCGTCACGCTCGGCAAGGTGTTCTTCCCGTCCAGCAGCCCGTCCGCGCAGCTGCTCGCGACCTTCGGCACGTTCGCCGCCGCCTTCCTCGTGCGCCCGCTCGGCGGCATGGTGTTCGGCCCGCTCGGCGATCGCATCGGCCGCCAGCGCGTGCTCGCCGCCACCATGATCATGATGGCCGTCGGCACCTTCGCGATCGGCCTGATCCCCAGCTATGCGTCGATCGGCATCATGGCGCCCGTGCTGCTGCTCGTCGCCCGCCTCGTGCAGGGCTTCTCGACCGGCGGCGAATACGGCGGCGCCGCCACCTTCATCGCCGAGTTCTCGACCGACAAGCGCCGCGGCTTCATGGGCAGCTTCCTCGAATTCGGCACGCTGATCGGCTATGTGATGGGCGCCGGCGTCGTCGCGCTGCTCACCGCGTCGCTGTCGCAGGAAGCGCTGCTGTCGTGGGGCTGGCGCGTGCCGTTCCTGATCGCGGGCCCGCTCGGCCTGATCGGCCTGTACATCCGGATGAAGCTCGAGGAAACGCCGGCGTTCAAGCGCCAGGCCGAAGAGCGCGAAGCGCAGGACAAGGCCGTGCCGAAGGCACGCTTCCGCGAAACGCTGATGCGCAACTGGCGCGCGCTGCTGCTCTGCGTCGGCCTCGTGCTGATCTTCAACGTGACCGACTACATGGTGCTGTCGTACCTGCCGAGCTTCATGTCGTCCACGCTGCACTTCGACGAGTCGCACAGCCTCGTGCTGGTGCTGATCGTGATGGTGCTGATGATGCCGCTGACGCTCGCCGCCGGCCGCCTGTCGGACAAGATCGGTCGCAAGCCCGTGATGCTGGCCGGCTGCGTCGGCCTGCTGGTGCTGTCGATCCCGTCGATGATGCTGATCCACGCGGGCACCACCGCGTCGGTGTTCGGCGGCCTGCTGATTCTCGGCGTGCTGCTGTCGTGCTTTACCGGCGTGATGCCGTCGGCACTGCCGGCGCTGTTCCCGACCGAGATCCGCTACGGCGCGCTCGCGATCGGCTTCAACGTGTCGGTGTCGCTGTTCGGCGGCACGACGCCGCTCGTCACGGCATGGCTCGTCGACGTGACCCACAACCTGATGATGCCCGCGTACTACATGATGGGCGCCGCCGTGATCGGCATCGTGTCGGTCGTCGCGCTTGCCGAAACCGCACGCCAGCCGCTCAAGGGCTCGCCGCCGGCCGTCGCGACGCGCCGCGAGGCGCACCAGCTGGTGCGCGAGATGCGCGAGAACGACGACGACGCGGAAATCTACGGCGTCGTGTCGACTGCACGCGCCTGAGCATCGCCCAAGAAAAAGCCCCGGCACAAGCCGGGGCTCGATCGAACCCGATCCGCCCGACCGGCTTGCGCCGGCCGGGCTTTTTTTCATCTGTTGGCTGGATGCGCGATCATGCGTGCGCTTCGCAGTGGCGGCAGAAGATCAGCGCCCGCGAACGCGACACCGCAGCCTGCGCACCGCGCGCCGCGACGATCAGTCCGACCTGGCCGAGATTGAAATCGCGCTCGACCATCAGCTGCGTCAACGCGGCAAGCGGCAACACGACGGACGGGTGGTACAGACTCGATTCGATCAGCGCTCTCATCATCGGCTCCATCAGGCAATGCATATTCGATGGAGTGGATTCTAGGGATCGGCCGCAACCGGATAAACAGCGCGAATGCGAAGTCACTTGTCAGCGGCGGATAACAATCGGCCGCGCCTTTGGCGGACAGGGCCGAGAGGGCGGCGGCGGACGGCCCGGGAACGCAAGGCGGACGGTGCGCGACGGGGTCTTGCGGACGCCGCACCAGGCGAAAACGAGTGACCACGCGGCCGATGGCGGCCGAGTCGATCCGTGCCGGATGCCAGCCCGAGTCGCGACGACATCGCACGCCGGTTGCATCGCCCGCCGCCCACGCTCCCGTGCCGACGCGACAGCCGCCGGGCTTCAGTCGAGCGGCGTCTCGACAAACGCCGGCAGCGCTTCCGCCCGCGCCGAATGTGCGGCGAGCGCCGGATAACGGGCCGGATCGATCCGCGCGAGCGCCGGGTACTCGGCGCTCGTGAATTGCGTGAAGCGCCACGCGACAGCGACGGTCACGTCGGACTGCAGCAGGCGCGCGCCGCCGAGCCAGCCATTCGCGGCCGCGACGAGCGGCTCGAGCTTGTCATACGCGGCCTCGATCTGGCCCAGCACCCGCTCGAGCCATGGCGCGTGCTGCTTCTCGGCCGGCCGCAGCGCGTGCTCGTACACCACCTGCACGGTCTTCTCCGCCGCCGCCAGCGCGAATCCGACCGGCACGAGCGTGCGCAGCCGCGCGTCGGCGGCGTCGGGCAGCAGACGCCGCTCGGGCGCGACGCGATGGTCGAGATAGTCGACGATCAGCGACGAATCGATCAGCGTCGCACCGTCGTCGGTCACGAGCGTCGGCGCCTTCACGACCGGGTTGAATGTCTGGAACTGGTCGAACTGACGGAACACCGAGATCGACTCGTGTTCGAACGGCAGGTCGAGCAGCTTCGCCGAAATGGCGGCACGGCGCACGAATGGGGAATCCAGCATGCCGATCAGCTTCATCGCGAACGCTCCACTTGAGGGAATGGAATCGACGACTGTAGCAGCGCCATATGTCGACGCCTAGGGCCCGGTCACGTTTCCGACACCCGCTGCGCGGCCAGAGTGACCATAATGCAGATTCACGCCCCCTCCGCCCAAGGTTCGCCATGTGGTACGCCGTCGTCGAGCAGCAGCGGGAATGGATGCGCGCCTGGCGCGCGGCGACGTGCCACGCGTTCGACGTGTGGCCAGCCGCGACGCTGGCGCACGCCGCGTCATCGTGCTACGACGACCTGTTCGAGCCGCTGCTGGGGCCCGCCGCCGGGCCGCCGCGCTTCGAGATTCGGCGCGCGGCGGTCGACGAGCGGATCGTCGCGCGCACGCCGTTCTGCCAGCTGCGACGCTTCGCGCGCGACGACACGCGACGCACGGTGCTGCTGTGCGCGCCGCTCGCCGGACATGCGGCCGTGATGATGCGGGAAACCGTCGAGGCGCTGCTCGCGGACGGCGACGTCTGCGTGACCGACTGGGTCAATGCGCGCGACGTCCCGCTCGCGGCGGGTCGCTTCGGGCTCGACGAATACGTGGCGACGCTCGACGGCTTCGTCGACGCGCTCGCCCGCGACGCGCGGCCGCTGCACGTCGTCGCCGTGTGCCAGGCCACCGTTCCCGCGCTCGGCGCACTCGCGCTGCGCGCCGCGCGCGGCCTCGCACCGCCCGCGAGCGTCACGCTGATCGGCGGGCCGCTCGACGCGCGCGTCAACCCGACCACGCTCGGCACCACCGCCGCGTCCCGGTCGCTCGCGTGGTGTCGCCGCCACCTGATCGACATCGTGCCGCCGCGCTTCCCCGGCCGTGGCCGGCACGTGTTCCCGACCTATCTTCAGCAAGGCGAGATCGCACTGCTGTATCCGCAACGCTTTCTGACGCTGATCGAGGACTACGCGCGCGCGGCGTCGCATTTCGACCTGACGGCGCTGGCGGACGCGCGGCGTGCGCTGCGCGAATACACGGCGCTGCTCGACATGCCGGCCGAGTATTTCCTGGATACCGTCGATATCGTGTTTCAGCGAATGTGCCTCGCGAACGGGACGTGGGACGTCGGCGGGCAGCGCGTCGAGCCGGCCGCGCTGCGCGGCGTCGCGCTGCTGACGGTCGAAGGCGGTTGCGACGCCGTCACGGGCACCGGCCAGACGCATGCGGCGCTCGCCATGTGCCGCGGCCTCAAGGCCGGCGAGCGCCAGCGCCTCGATGTCGACGAATGCGATCATTACGGATTGTTCACGGGCGCGCGCTGGCGCAGCGAAGTCCATCCGGCGCTGCAGCGCGTATTCGCGCAGGCCGAAGCCGGTCGCCCGGGATCGCGCCGGCGCCGTATCAGACGGACGTGACGTCGTCGTCCGGCGCGCGGGCCGCATCGAGGAGCGCACGCACCTCGTCGTCCCCGGTCTGGTCGAAACGCGCGTAGAACTGGCTGATCCCGAAGAACGACAGCGGCTGCAGCACCGTCACGAACGCGTCGGCCAGATCGTCGAACGCACGCCCGGCACCGTCCGGTGCGACGGGTACGGCGGCCACGATGCGCGCGGGATGGCGCTCGCGCAGCGCCTGCAGCGCGACGCGCATCGACGCGCCGGTCGCGACGCCATCGTCGACGACGATCGCGATACGGCCGTCGACCGGCAGCGGCGGCCGGGCGCCGCGATACAGCGCTTCGCGGCGCTGCAGTTCGGCCGTCTCGCGCGCGATCACGTCGGCCAGTTGCGCATCGGTCACGCCCATCGCGCGGATCGCCGAATGCTGCAGGTGGATCGCTCCGCCGGTCGCGATCGCGCCGATCGCGAATTCCGGATCGGACGGCATGCCGAGCTTGCGCACCACCAGCACGTCGAGCGGCGCGCGCAGCGCCTGCGCGACCGGGAATGCGACCGGCACGCCGCCACGCGGCAGCGCGAGCACGACGACGTCGCGACGCCCCGCATAATCCTGCAGCGCGTGCGCAAGCCGGCGACCCGCGTCGGCGCGATCGACAAAACATTCGGTCACGATCGGCTCCCTGCCGTTGCGCCGGATGCGCGACACCCGCACCGGCCCCTGTTCAACGAGCATGGTTCATCGGACGCGCCGATGCAAGCGGGGTCATACCGGCGCTCGGCATGCGGATCGTGGCGGAAAAGGATGGATGGCGTTCGCCCGGGCGGACCGCCGTCAGGCGCTCAGAGCCCGCCGGCCTGCCGGTACAGCCGCCAGAACGACTGCGCGTACGACTGCGCGAGTTCCGGTGCGCGCTGGAACACGTTCACCGTTTCCGCGTGCGCGGGCGCGCCGTCGGACAGCGTCGTCAGCGCGACGCTGTCGTCGACGATCACGAAGCGCGGCGCGGGATCGCCGTGCCGCGAATCGATCGCGACGTCGATGCCGGCCGATTTCAGATAGCCCGCGCCGCTGTATTTGCCCGCACGCGACGAACGCACCAGCACGACGCGCACTTCGATGCCGCGCGAACGCGCGTCACGCAGCGCCGCCGCGACCGCGGGCGGCACGTACGCGTAGCCGGCCAGCAGCACGCGGCGCTGCGCCTGACCGATCAGGTCGACGGTCGCGTCGGCCGCCGCATTGTCATACGAAAAGTACGTGCCGACCGATGCGGCATCGGACGGAATCGGGCTGGCGTGGGCGGTCGCCGCGCAGCAAAGCACGGCGAGGAGGAAGGCGGCGGGTCTCATGGCGGGCGCCATTGTAGCGATGCCAATTCGCGTGGCAAGCGCCTGCTGCGACGCTGCTGCGCCGGCGCAACACCCGATGCGCAACGCGCGCCCGGCGGGCCGGTTCCGGAATCGATGTTGCCGGGATTTCGGAGCGTTTCCGGGCCGCTCGCGGGCCGCCCGTCAGGCGGCCGCGACGCGTGCGAGCCAGCTCGCGATACCGTCGACGGAACGAAAATCCGCGACGCTGCGTGCCGGCAGCGCCGGATACGCGCCGCCCGCCATCTCGGTCAGCGCGCGGCCCGGGCCGAGCTCGAGAAACGCGGTCGCGCCGGCCTCGACGCATGCGGCCAGGCAGGCCGCCCACTCGACCGGCTCCGCGATCTGCCGTGCGAGCTTGTCGAGCCCTGCGCCGACATCGAGCACCGACGCGCCGTCGATCCCCGAAAACAGCCGCGTACCGGGCAACGGCCGGCGCACGTTCACGCCAGCCAGCGACGCGCGAAACGCGGGCACCGCCGCCGCGAGCCGGTGCGTGTGCGACGCGATCCGCACGCACACGGGCGCGACGCGCAGCGCACCGTCGCGTGCCGCGTCGTCGGCCACCGCGGCGACGTCGGCCTGCCGTCCGGCCACCACGAATGCGTCGCCCGGATTGGCGATCGCGATCGCCGCATCGCGGCCGTCGCACAGTTGCGCGAGCTGCGCGCGCGTCAGCCCGCGCACGAACGCCATCCGCTCGTCGCCGCCGCTCGCGGCGTCCATTGCGCGCGCGCGCGCATCGGCCAGATCCAGCGCGTCGTGCGGATCGATCATCCCCGCGACGCTCCACGACGCGACTTCGCCGACGCTATACCCGGCGACGCAGCGCCGGCGCGGCCACACCGCTTCGAGCAGCGCGGCCGCCGCGAGCGCCTGCACCGTGCAAAGGATCTGCGCGGCGCGGTTCTCGCGCAGCGCGTCCGGTTCGGCGTGCCGCACCCAGTCGCGCGGATCGTCGCCAAGGAGCCGGCCCGCATGCTCGAACAGCGCATCAGCCTGTGGCGCGGCACCGGTCAACTCGAACATGTCCGCCCGCTGCGCGCCTTGCCCCGAACACAGGATCGCCAGCGTCATCGCCCCACCCCGGCCGCTTCGAGTGCGTCGACGAACACGCTCATCGCCAGCAGATCGGCCGCGCCGCCCGGACTCAGCCGGCGAGCGACGAACGCATGGTGCGCGGCGGCCGCGCGCAATCGCCAGTCGCGAGCGCGTATGCCGCCGCGGGCGACGAATGCGCGCGCCGTGGCCCGCGCGAAATCGAGGCCGGCCTGCCCGCCCCGGTGCAGCAGATTCGTATCGTCGAGCGCGGCGATCAGCGCGAAGCATGCGTCGACGCGCGCGGCCTCCGGATCGTCCGGCACGCGGCGCTGCGCGCGGCGCAGTGCCGGCAAACCGACGCCGTACACGGTCGCGAACCCGTCGGCCGCCTCGCGACGCGCGCCGCCGACGCCGTAGCGGCGGCTCGCGCGCTCGCCGTGGCTGTCGGGCAGCCGCGGGCCGCCGAGGATCTCGGCGCCCCACCGCCGCGCGACGAGCGCGCCGAGCGTCATCGTGCGTGCCACCGCGCCGGGCACCGCGCGGCGGCCGGCGGCCGCGCACAGCAGCCCGAGCCCGAAGATCGCGCCGCGATGCGTGTTGACGCCGCCGGTCGCGGCGAGCATCGCGTGTTCCGCGCGCAGCCCGATCTTGCGCAGTACGGCCATGCCCGCGTCGCGCGCGCCGGCGTCGGCGAGCTCCGCGAAGTACGGCCGCAGCACGGCCGCGCTGCGCGCGAACGTCGCGGCGTCCATGTCCGCATGGCTGCCGGTGTCGACGTGACTGACGAGGCCCGGTTTCGGATATGTCTCGATTTCGAGCACGAGGCTGCGCTCGGCGAGTTCGGCGATGCGCTCGGCGTCGGACGGCGCCGCCGCGCGGCAGGCGGCCCATGCACTCATCGCGTGCCTCCCGTGAATGCGTCGGCAGACATCAATTCGACCGCCACCGCCGTCTTGACCGCGACTTCAGGCAGCCGCGCATGCAATTCGCGCCAGTTCACGCCCGCGCCGTCATCGCGCAGCAGTTCGCCGTCGATGCGCATCGGTGCACGCGCGTCGAGTGCCGCCAGGCCGTCGAGCAGCGCGGCAAGCGACGCGGCGGCCGGCAGCGGGAACACGATGTCGAGATCGGAGGACGCGCTCAGATAGCACTCGCCCGTCAGCGCCTGCCACGCGAGACTGCCGAACACGCGACCCCGCACGCCGCAGCGCGTGCCGAGCGCGTCCAGCTCGCGCAGCGTGGCGTGCCAGGCGTCGGGCGCGGCGACCAGCACGTCGGCCAGCGTGGGCAGCGGGCCGACCGACTCGACCGCGTCGGCGGCGACGTTCAGAGCGATGCGCCGCTTGCCCGCGGAAGGCGGCAGCGGCAAGCCGAGCGGCACACGCCGCGCATCGGCCTCGTCGGGCGACGCGCGGCGCACGATCAACGGCCAGCCGCGCGCGGCCCACGCCTGCACGAGCGGATCGGCCGCCAGCGCGGGATCGCGCGCGCATGCGCCGCCCCACCCGGCCGCCGTCAGCGTGACGAGCGTGTGGCGGCGCAGCGGCGTGTCAGCGTGCGGCACGCGCGAGTGCCTCGACGCGCCGCGCGACGTCGGCCGCGACCGGCCGGCCGCGCGCTGCACGACCATCGGTGTGATCGGCCGGCTTGCCGAGCCATTCGCCGACCTGCGCGTCGAGCGCGCGGGCCGGATCGAGCACGGCGTCGACAGCGCCCATCTTCACGAGATTGTCGAGTCCCGGCGCGAACACCGGCGTCGAACGCGCCATCTCCTTCAACACGTCGATCGGCAGCTTCGTCACGCGCGACATCGACGGCAGGTCCATCACCTCGGGCTCGGCGCCCGGCACCGCGAGCAGCGTGCGCGTCGCGAGCGCGGTCGCGATGAACGCGCCCGCGGCCGTATGGCCGTACAGCAGCCCGATCGTCCGGTGCCCGGCGAGCTCCGCATGCATCAGGCATTTCGCGAGATGCGACAGCCCTTCGTTCAGGCCGAGCAGTTCGTCGCGCTTGCTCATCCGCTGGCTGTCGCTGTCGACGAGCACGAGAAGCGGCGTGCCGCCGCCGCGCTCGATCGTGTCGAGCACGTGCGACGCAAGCGTGAGGGCTTCGTCGATGCCGAACGGCAGGCGGTCGGCGACGCCGATCACGTCGACGCGCGTGCCGGTCAGTTCAGCGTGGCCCGTCAGCAGGCCGCCGTTTCGCCCGATCGAATGGCCCTTGGGAAACAGCGAGTTCAGAACTTCATCGAGCGTCATGCTGCGGCTCCTGTAACTGGTCGGCGAGCTTCGCGAATGCGTCGTCGGACATGCCGGGAATCGCTTCCGGCTCGCTCGCGCCGAGCGCGCGCCACACGTCGAGCGCATCCTTGCACGTGCCGAACCGCGCGACGCGCGCTTCGAGCCGCGCCTGCTCCGCGCGCAGCATCGCCGTGTCGAATGCCGGCGCACGGCCGATCAGGTCGAGCGCGGCCGCGCGAAACGCATCGGGCGTATCGGCCACGTAGCGATCCGCGCCGCCGATCAGCCGACGGTGCTTGCCGCCCATCGTGCGCCAGATCAGCGCGCGGTCCTTCGCGTCGAACTCCTCGACGCCGCGGTTGGTCTCGATCACCTCGGGCCCCGACACGCTGATGCGCCCCTGCTCGGACACCGCGAGCGCCGAGCAGCACGCGGCGAGCAGCCCGCCGCCGCCGTAGCAGCCCGCCCGCCCGCCGATCAGCCCGATCACCGGCACACCGGCCGCGCGCGCCTCGACGAGCGCACGCATGATCTCGGCGATCGCGAGCTCGCCCGCGTTCGCTTCCTGCAGCCGCACGCCGCCGGTGTCGAACAGGATCAGCACCGGCGTGCCGCGTTCGCGCGCCGCACGCAGCAGCCCCGTGAGCTTCGCGCCGTGCACCTCGCCGAACGCGCCGCCCATGAAGCGGCCTTCCTGCGCGGCGACGAACACCGCCTTGCCGTCGAGCCGGCCGTGGCCGACCACCATCCCGTCGTCGAACTGCTGCGGCAGGTCGAACAGCGGCAGGTGCGGGCTCGTCACGCGCTCGCCCGGCCCGAGAAACTCCGTGAAGCTGCCCGCGTCGAGCAGCCCGTCGACGCGCTGGCGCGCCGACGCCTCGTACCAGCTCGCGTCGTTCGCGACGAACGCCGGGGCGTCGTGGATCGCGTCGGTCATCACGCCTCCCCCTCGATCGCGCGCACGGCCTGCGCGAGCCGCAGCGACACCATGTCCGGCCGCGCGCCGCCGTCGTTGATCGACAGCTTCAGGCCGCCCGGCGCGCGCCGTTCGACGAAGTCCGACACGACCGCCTGCCACACCGCGCCGAAACCGACCGCCGCGGTGCGGATGTCGATCTCGCATTCGTTGCCCGGCAGCACGCGCTCGACGAGCACTTCGAGATTGCCGGACGCGACCACGCCGACGAGCGCCGTGGCCCGTTCGCCCCGCGCACGCCCGCGCGCGGTGAAGCGATAGTTCAACTGTTCCATGCCCTCTTCCTCACCAGTTGCGGAACCGGGCCGGCGGCGCATACAGGCCGCCCGACCAGTGCACGAGATCCTTGATCGAGCGCGCGGCGAGCCAGCGGCGATCGGCGTCGAGCGGATCGATGCCGAGATCCTCCGGGCGGCGGATCACGCCGCGCTCGCGCAGCCGCTCGACCATCCTGCGGTCGCGGCCGCGACCGACTTCCGTATAGCCGGCCACGCCGCGGATCGCGTGCTCGCGTTCGTCCTTGTCGCGGCACATCAGCAGGTTCGCGATCCCTTCCTCGGTGACGATGTGCGTGACGTCGTCGCCGTAGACCATGATCGGCGCGAGGTCGAGCTGCAGCTTGTCGGCGAGCTTCAGCGCATCGAGCTTCTCGACGAACATCGGCACGTTCTTGTCGCCGAAGGTCTCGCCGATCTGCACGACCAGCTTGCGGCCGCGCCTGAGCGCCGCCGGCGTGTCCGGGTCGGCTTCCGCGCCGGCCTTCAGCCACGGCTCGCTCGGGTGACGCCGGCCGCGCGCGTCGCTGCCCATGTTCGGCGCGCCGCCGAAACCGGCGATGCGCTCGGCGGTGACCGTCGACGAATGGCCGGACAGGTCGATCTGCAGCGTCGAGCCGATGAACATGTCGCACGCGTAAAGGCCGGCGGTCTGACAGAACGCTCGGTTCGAGCGCAGCGACCCGTCGGGACCCGTGAACCACACGTCGGAGCGCGCGCGGATGTAGTCGTCCATCCCGACTTCGGAGCCGAAGCAGTGGATCTGCTCGACCCAGCCCGATTCGATCGCGGGAATCAGCGTCGGGTGCGGATTGAGCGCCCAGTGCGTGCAGACCTTGCCCTTCAGCCCGAGCTTCGCGCCGTAGGTCGGCAGCAGCAGCTCGATCGCGGCCGTGTTGAAGCCGATCCCGTGATTCAGGCGCTTGATCCCGTACGGTTCGTAGATGCCCTTGATCGCGAGCATCGCGGTCAGGATCTGGGTCTCGGTGATCGCGGCCGGGTCGCGCGTGAACAACGGCTCCACGTAGAACGGCCGGCCGGCCTCGACGACGAAATGCACGCGGTCGCCCGGGATGTCGACGCGCGGCACCTTGTCGACGATGCGGTCGACTTGCGCGATCACGATGCCGTCCTTGAACGCGGTGGCTTCGACGACGGTCGGCGTGTCTTCCGTGTTCGGGCCGGTATACAGATTGCCGTCGGCATCCGCGCTGACCGCCGCGATCAGCGCGACCTGCGGCGTGAGATCGATGAAGTAGCGCGCGAATAGCTCGAGATACGTGTGCACCGCGCCGAGCGCGATCTTGCCGCCGAACAGCAGCTTCGCGATCCGCTGCGACTGCGGGCCGGAATACGCGAAGTCGAGGCGCGTCGCGATCCCGCGCTCGAACACGTCGAGATGCTCCGGCAGCACGACACCCGACTGCACCATGTGCAGGTCATGGATCTTCGCGCTGTCGACGTCGGCGAGCGCCGTCGCGAGCAGGTCGGCCTGCTTCTGGTTGTCGCCTTCGAGGCACACGCGATCGCCGGGCCGCAGCACCGCTTCGAGCAACGCGACGGTGTCGCGCGCGTCGACCCGCTTGCCGCGCGCGAAGGCCGCGCCGGCCGCGAGGCGTGCATCGCGCGCCTGCCGCGCGTGATTCCATCCCGTCATGAACAGTTCTCCCGCTTCGATGGTTCAGCGGCATTCTAAGCCTGGCGCCGCCGCCGATTGATGATGTTGACGAATCCGACTCAGAGGACACCGCGATGGATGCGGGCCGCCGCGGAACCGCGCGCGCCGGCCGCATGCGACGCGCCATGCGCGGTCACGCGCCGACCAGCGCGCGCGTCGTGAAGAACAGCACCGACGGCCCGAGCAGGCAGCCGACGCCGGTATGGAACGTCGCGACCAGCGCGCCATACGGGACGAGCCGGCGATCGGTCGCGGCAAGGCCCGCGCTCACGCCGCTCACGGTGCCGGCGAGGCCGCCGAAGATCATCGCGGAGCGCGGCGTCTTCAGGCCCATGAAGCCGGCCGCGACCGGCGTGCCGATCATCACGATGATCGCCTTCACGAGGCCCGTCGCGATGCTGAGCGCGATCACGTCTGAGCTCGCGCCGATCGCGGCGCCGGTGACGGGTCCGACGATGTAGGTGACGGCGCCCGCGCCGATGGTCGTCATGCTGACCGCATCGGTGTAGCCGAACGCGCGCGCGATGCACGCGCCGACGATGAACGGCAGCACCGTGCCGAGCAGCAGCGACACGACGCCGACGAGACCGGCCTTGCGCGCCTCGGTCGGCTGCACTTCGAACGCGGTCGCGACGATCGCGAAATCGCGCAGCATCGCGCCGCCCATCAGCCCGATGCCCGCGAACAGCGGCACGTCGGCGATTCCCTTCTCGCCCCCGGTGAACGCACCGCCGACATACGCGAGCGCAAGGCCGATCACGATCGCGATCGCGGAACCGTGCACGCGGCCGAAGGTGAGCTTGCGCGACGCGATCGACGACAGCCACATGATCAGGCCGACCAGCGCGAACGACGCGACGAGCCCGTTGTGGGCGACGGTTTTTTCGAGCATCTGCAGCATGGCGGCCTCCGTCACTGTTGTTCGAATTGCGGCACGCCCGCGAAGGCCGTGTCGTCGCGCCCCGTGCGCACGAGTACCGCGATGCAGCATGCGCAGATCGCGACCGCGCCGATGGCGGCGAGCAGCGCGACCGGCCCGCCCTTCAGCGCGGCGACCACGTTCTGGTTCGCGGCCATCGCGACGACGACGGGAATGTACATCGCGCCCCAGAAACCGACGCCTGCCTCGGTTTCCTTCGGCAGCCAGCCGCGCCGGTGCAGCCACAAGCGCAGGCAGATCAGCAGCAGCATCGCGATACCGACGCCGCCGACGTTGGTCTTCACGCCGATCGCGGCGCCCAGCAGGTCGCCGAGGAACAGTCCGGCCAGATGGCAGAACGCCAGCAGCGCGGTTCCGTAGATGATCATAAGTCGTCTCCAGTCTCTTCGTGACGGGCGCCTGACGCGTGCGGAAGCCAGGCCCGCACGCCGATCCCGGGCGCGGACGGTCTGTCTCCCGCGGCGGTGCGCCGCGGCCCGGCGGCTCGTCGTGCGAGCGCGTTCTCGGGCGGTCGATGGGATGATGCGGTTTCGGGCCGGACGCCGGATGGCTTAGACTGACCGATGCAGCCGACGGCACGACACGGGCAACGCGTCCGGTGCGCCCCGTTTGCATGGGCCGCACCGGGGCGTGATCCGATACTAGCGCCGCATGATCCGGGCATTTATGAAGTTGTCGAAACCGATTCAGTGGATTTAGCAATGCGTCCATTACCGCCCGAGCTGCTGCGCAGCTTCGTCGCCGTCGCCCAGTCCGGCAGTTTCACCGCCGCGTCCGAGCGCGTGAGCCTGTCGCAGTCGACCGTCAGCCAGCACATCCGCCGCCTCGAGGAGCTGCTCGACCGGCCGCTGTTCGAGCGCGACACGCGCAACGTGCACCTGTCGCAGCACGGCGACGCGCTGTTCCGCTACGCGGTGCGCATTCTCGAACTGATGGACGAGGCCGTCACGTCGGTGTGCGGCCCGCCGCTGTCGGGCAAGGTGCGGCTCGCGATGTCGGAGGATTTCGCGTCTGCGCACCTGACGGCCGCGCTCGCGAGCTTCGTGCAGCGCAATCCGGAAGTCGAGCTCGCGATCTCGACGGGGTTGTCGGGCGACCTGTTCGACGCGCTCGACGAAGGCCGCCACGATCTGGTGTTCGCGAAGCGCGTCGCGGGCAGCCGGCGCGGCCGCGTGATCCGCAGCGAACCGCTGTACTGGTGCACCGGCCCCGATTCGCGGATCACCGGCCACGAGGCCGTGCTGCCGCTCGCGATGCATCCGGAGCCGAGCGTATCGCGCCGCCGCGTGCTCGAGTCGCTCGAGGCGGTCGGCCGCCCGTACCGGATCGCCGTCGTGAGCAGCAGCATCGCGGTGCTGCGCGCGGCCGCGAGCGCGGGGCTCGGCGTCAGCGCGTTCGCGGGCTACGTGATTCCGGCCGGGCTCGCACGGCTCGACGCGGGGCTCCCCGAACTCGGCGAACTCGAATACGTGATCGACCGGCCGGCGGCCGCATCGCGCTCGACGCTCGCGCTCGAGGCGACGCTGATCGCGGCGGCGGCCGAGCTGTAGCGATCGCCTTCGCCGTGACGCCGACGCCGCCCCGCCGCGGCGTGAGCGCGCAACTGACAATCTTGCCCGGAACGCGTCAGCGTCCGCGCAGCACCCGCTCGCGACAATGGGACCCATCGGAACGCACGGCAATGTGCCACGCATCCGCTATCCCGTCCCCTTGATCGGAGCACACCATGAACGTCTTGCGATTCGCCGTCGCGACCGCCGCAGCCGCGCTGCTGTCCCCCGCCTTTGCGCAAACCGATGCCGCTGCCCCCGCGCAGGGCCTGACGCGCGCGGAAGTCGTCGCGCAGCTGAAGCAGGCGTACCTCGACGGCGAACTGCCGACCAACGACGGCAACTATCCGCCGAATGCCGCGACGCGCGCGCGCAATCGCGAACTGGTGCAGGCCGCGCAGCCCGCGTGGCTCGCGCAGACGCCGCGGGCACCGCAAACGGCCGTCCAGCAATAGCCGCTCACGGCACGACCGGAACGCCGCGCGGGCCCGCGCTCAGGGCAGGAAGCTGCGGCGCCGCGCGTCGATCAGCTCGACGAGCAGCCGGTCGCGCTCGGCCGCCAGTTCCTGCATCGAGCGTTCGCCCTGGATCGCGCGCAGCTCGTCGTTCAGCTTGCGATCGACGGCCGGATCGAACGACGGCGTGCCGAGGTCGTCCCACCACGTCGTGATCGGCCCGGACAGATGTTCGAGGAAGTGCGCGATCCCGCCCGCGCCGCCGCCGAGGTGATAGGTCAGGCACTGCCCCATCAGCCCCCACCGCAAGCCCGGCCCCCATGCGACCGCCTTGTCCGCGTCGGCGACGCTCACCACGCCTTCGCCGACGAGGTGATACACCTCGCGAAACAGCGCGGCCGCGAGCCGGTTCGCGACGTGGCCGGTCATTTCCTTGTTGAGCACGATCGTCTGCTTGCCGAGCGCGTCGTAGAAATCCTTCACGCCCGCGATCACGTTCCGGTCGGTCGCGTCGCCGCCGACCAGCTCGACGAGCGGAATCAGGTGCGGCGGGTTGAACGGATGCGCGATCAGGCAGCGTTCCGGGTGCTTGTCGCAGGCGGTCTGGATCTCGGACATCTTCAGGCCCGACGAACTCGACGCGATCGGCACGCGCGCGGGCAGCACGTCGTCCATCTGCCGGTACAGCGCGCGCTTCAGGTCGAGCCGCTCCGGGCCGTTTTCCTGCACGAAATCGACGCCGTCGAGCGCGCGCACGAGATCCGCATCGAACGACAGCCGCGCGGAAAGTTCGGCGGCCCGGTCACCGAGAAATGCGGCGAGCGCGTCGCGCAGACGCGCGTCGGCCTGCGGTGCGGGATCGGTCGCGACGACGTCGAAGCCCTTCGACAGATAGAAAGCCGCCCAGCTCGCGCCGATCACGCCGGCCCCGACGATCGCGATGCGTTGAATGTCCATGTCCGTCCCGTCTCCGTGGTCTGTGGAAAGCGCGACGATTGTCGCATCGATTCACGTCACGACGCGTCGATGCCGGTTGCGCTTGCCCTCTTGAAAACCGCCGCGGCGGCCTCTAATTACCGGTTGCCAGGCGGTGCCCGTCACACGCACCGCCCCCGTTTCGACTCGGCGGAAAACCGCGCATCGCACTCGCCATCGGCGTCGCGTCGGCGCGTCTTTCGCGTTTCATGTTCCGGAGGACCTTCATGAGCGGTATCCATCACGGCCACGACCTGTTCGATGAATTCGCCCGCGTGCAGCGGCAGATGGCGAGCCTGTTCGGCGAGCTTCCGACCGGCATCCGCGCGGTGCGGCCGAGCGCGTTTCCCGCGCTGAACGTCGGCGCGACCGACGACGCGATCGAGATCGTCGCGTTCGCCCCCGGCATGGCCGCGGCCGATTTCGACGTCTCGATCGACAAGGACCTGCTGACGATCAGCGGCGAGCGCAAGCCCGTGCCGCAAGACGCCGGCGACGACGTGCGCACCTATGCGCAGGAGCGCTTTCACGGCGCGTTCCGCCGGGTGGTCGAGCTGCCGCAGAACGCGGACGCGGACAACGTCAGTGCCCGCTACGAAAACGGCTGCCTGCTGATTCGCGTCGGCCGGCGCGAGGCATCGAAGCCACGTGCGATCAACGTTCAGTAACCTTCAGGAGAACGACATGAATATGAGCCAGACCCTGACCGAACGCCAGGCCGGCGCCGTCCACGCGCCCGCCGCCGAGGCCGCACGCCGGCCCGCGATCGCGCCGGCCGTCGACATCGTCGAAGACCAACGGCGCGTCACGCTGCGCGCCGACCTGCCGGGCGTGCCGCGCGAGAATCTCGACGTGAAGGTGCACGACAACACGCTGACGATCGAAGCCGACACGCGCATCGACACGCCGGCCGACCTGCGCGTGCGGCATGCCGAAGTCCGCGCGCCGCGCTACGCGCGCACGTTCGTGCTGAGCCCCGATCTCGACACGTCGCGTATCGATGCGAGCCTGCGCGACGGCGTGCTCACGTTGACGATTCCGCGTCGCGAGGAAACACGCCCGCGCCGCATCGACGTGACGGCCGGCAACGCGTAAGCGCTGCCGCGTGCCGATCGCGCGACGCGCATGACAAAGCCCCGCCGGGCATGACACCCGGCGGGGCTTTTTTCCATCGTGCGGCGCGGTGCACGCCCGCCGTCACGCTCAATCGAAATCGAACAGGTCGAACACCGATTTCTTGCGACGCTGGCCGTCGTGGCGATAGCGGTCGTCGTGCGAGCGGCCGTCGCGCCCCCAGCCGTCGTCACGCCCGCGCGGCGCCTGCGCATCGTGCCGCACGGGCGGCTCGTCGCGGCGCGGCGGCGCATCGCCGGTTTCGCGTGCGATCAGCTTGTCGAGCTCGCCGCGATCGAGCCACACGCCGCGGCACGTCGGACAGTAATCGATCTCGATCGACTGGCGCTCGGCCATCAGCAGGTCGGGCGTCTTGCAGACCGGACATTTCATCGCGCTTCTCCTTTCGTTGAGCATTCCGAACCAAGGGCGGGCCCTCGCCCGCCCGCTTTCTCAGTGACCTTCGACCCGCGCCGCGCGCTTCGCCTTCGCACGCCGCGCCAGCATGTTCATGCCTTCGACGAACGCCGAGAACGCCATCGCCGCGTAGATATAGCCCTTCGGCACGTGCGAACCGAAGCCTTCCGCGATCAGCGTCATGCCGATCACGACGAGGAACGACAGCGCGAGCATCACGATCGTCGGGTTGCGGTCGATGAAGCGTGCGAGCGGCTGCGCGGCGAACAGCATCACGCTCACCGCGACGATCACCGCGACGAACATGATCGGGACGTGCTCGGTCATGCCGATCGCGGTCACGATGCTGTCGATCGAGAACACGATGTCGAGCATCACGATCTGGCCGATCGCGGCCCATACCGTCAGGCCCGCCGCGCCGCCGGACGCACCCGCGCCGTCGCCGTCGTGCGACACGTGGTGATGGATCTCGGTGGTCGCCTTCCAGACGAGGAACAGGCCGCCCGACAGCAGGATCATGTCGCGCCACGAGAACGCGTGATCGAACAGCGTGAATACGGGCTCGGTGAGACTCGCGATCCACGCGACGCTGCCGAGCAACGCGAGGCGCATCACGAGCGCGAGCGCGATGCCCAGGCGCTGCGTGCGGGCGCGCTGCGCTTCGGGCAGCTTGTTGCTGAGGATCGAGATGAAGATCAGGTTGTCGATGCCGAGCACGACTTCCATCACGACGAGCGTCAGGAGCGCGGCCCAGACGGCGGGGTCGGCGGCAAGCGTCAGCAGGTAGTCCATGAAAAGGGCCGATTCGAATGTGGAAAGCCCGATGATAGGCCACCCCACGACTTCGAAAAAATCAGAGAGAATCTGATATTTGGTTCGGTTTTTCCGAAATATCGATCCGATGCTGAATTTTCGCCATCTGTACTATTTCTGGGTCGTCGTGAAGGAAGGCGGTTTCGCGCGCGCCGCGGAGCGGCTCGACATGGCCGTGCAGACGATCAGCGCGCAGGTCCGCGAACTCGAAAAGGCGCTCGGCCACCAGTTGCTGCGCCCGGTCGGGCGCGGCGTCGCGATGACCGATGCGGGCCAGGCCGCGTATGCGCGCGCCGAGGTCATCTTCGAGATGGGCCGGCTGATTCCCGACGAGGTGCGCGCAGCGGCCAGCCAGCCGACCGTGCGGCTCGCGGTCGGCCTAGCCGACGGGATCTCGAAGCTCGCCGCGCATGCGATCCTCGCGCCGGTGCTCGACACGCCCACGCCGCGGCTGCTGTGCCACGAGGGCGAGCACGACGCACTGCTCGCGGAACTGGCGCTGCATCACCTCGACCTCGTGCTGGCCGGCCAGGGCGCGCCGTCGGGGTCGAATCTGCGCGTGACGAGCGAGCGGCTCGTCGCGTCGCCGGTCGACTGGTACGGGCCCGCGGCGCTCGTCACGACGGCCGCGCGGCAGCGCTTTCCGGAGTGCCTCGCCGAGTTGCCGGTGCTGCTGCCGACCGCCCACTCGGCGCTGCGCGCACGCCTCGACCTGTGGCTGGAACGGGAACGGATCGTGCCGCGCGTGGCCGGGGAATTCGAGGACAGCGCGCTGATGGCCGTGTTCGCGGCGCGGGGCCTCGGCGTGTTTCCGCTCAGCGAACTCGGCGCGAACGACGCATCGCTGCTGCGCGGGCTGCGCCGGCTCGGCCGGGCGGGCGACGTGACCGAGGAAATCCACGCGATCCGCTCGCGGCGCGGTGAACACCACCCGCTGGCATCGCGACTGCTCGCCGCCGCGCGGCCTGCGCCGGCCGCCTGAAGCGAGCGCGACATCAAACGAAACTATAATGACGCCCCGGCCATACGAGATTGCCACGCGCATCGCACCGGCCCCGCCGCTGCGCCCGCAGCCCCGCGCGGCATCTCGCCGAGCCTTTTGAAAGACGCCATGCACAACCGATTTCGCCTGTTTTCCGTTTCGTGCGCGCTCGCGGCCGCGACCGTGCTGGCGGCGTGCTCGTCGCCGCCCAAGCCGATTTACCAGCAGGAGCAGTTCGACGCGACGAGCAGCCCGTATGCGCACACGTTCCGCTCGAAATCCGACGCGGCCTGCGAGGCCGCGCGGCGCGCGCTGCTGAGCCAGGGCTACGTGGTGTCGTCGTCGCGCAACGATGCGGTCGACGGCAGCAAGAATTTCCAGCCGAGCAACGACATGCACGTCGTGATCGAGTTTCACGTCGTGTGCGCGGACGCGAATGCGGACGGCTCGTCGAGCATCGCGTATGTGAACGCGGTGCAAGACCGCTACACGCTGAAGAAGTCGAATACGTCGGCGAGCGTCGGGCTCAGCGTGTTCGGCTCACTGTCGCTGCCGATCGGGTCGAGCGACGACGCGCTCGTGAAGACCGCGAGCGAGACGATTCCCGCCGGCGTGTTCTACGAGCGCTTCTTCAATCTCGTCGAGCATTTCCTGAAGATCGATCCGGCCCGCCGCGATCGCGCGACCGTGAAGGCGGCCGAGAAGGAACCCGTCACGCCGCTGCCCGAACCCGCGCCGACGCCGCAGGGCGAGCCGATGAAGATGACGACGCCGGTCGTGCCGACGCCGCCTGCCGCGCCGGTGCCGCTGTCGGGGCCGGGCGTCGCGCCGGCTTCGGGCGCGTCGGCCGTGCCTGCTGCGCCTGCTGCGGCATCGGCCGTGGTCGCGCCGGGGGCGATGCGGGGTGGCGTGCCGGCATCGGCTTCGGCACCTGCGGCGGCTTCGGCCGCAGTCCCGCCTTCCTCCTCGGCATCGGCTCCAGCATCCGCGTCGGCGGCCGTGCCTGCTTCGACACCTGCCGCTGTCATGCGGGCCGCACCCACATCGGCATCGGCCGTGCCCGCACCGGCAGCCTCCGCGAACGCTGCTCCGGCATCGGCGCCCGCGCCCGCTGCCGCCGATCCCGTCGCGTCGTCCGCACCGACCGGTACCAGCGCGCCGTCCGCGAACTGATCGCGAGGTCATCTCTCCGCGTCGTGCGCCCGTCGCGCGCGGCGCGCCATGTGCGCCCTTCCCCGACGCCCCACTTGATCGCCGCACACCCGAAGGCCGGTTGCGCATGCGCGCCGTGACGTGACCGGCGATCGAGCGCAGCCCGTCGCGACGAACCACACGAATCCCGATTCCGCCGACGCCCGCGATCATTCCCGCCGCGCGATCACTCCGTCGTTACGTCTTCGCCCCCGCAGCGCCGCCCGGCCGCGCCGCGGCACGCGCGCCGGCGCGTTACCGCAACGTCGCGTTCAGCGCCTGCAACTGCTCGACCGTCGCCGTCACGCCGCCGCATACGATCACCGCGATTTCCGACGCCGAAGCAAGCGCAGGCACCGACTGTTCGAGCGCGGCCAGCGCGGCGCCGCACGCCGGCTCGACGACGATCCGGTGCTCGTCCACGAACCGCAGTGCCGCAGCCACCGCCTGCGCATCCGACACGATGACCGGATGGATCGCATGCCGCTTCGCCCACTCGACCGCCGCGTCGCACGGCCGCTTCGCGCCGAGCGACGTCGCGATGCTCGTGATCGCCGGCAATTCGACCGCATGCCCCTGGGCGACCGAGCGCGCGTAGCTGTCCGCGCCTTCCGTCCCGACCGCGACGACCGGCACGTCGTGCCAGCCGTTGCGTGCGAGCCCCTCGAGGACGCCGCACAGCAGCCCGCCGCCGCCGACCGCGAGCACGACCGCGTCGGGTTTCGGGCCGGCCGCCGCCATCTCGTCGATCATCGTCGCGTGCCCCTGCCACAGCACGGGGTCGTCGAACGGATGCACGAACGCGTCCTGCGCGCCGACGGCCGACAGCGCGTACGCGTTCGCCTCGGCCCAGCTCGCGCCGTGCACGACCACCTCCGCGCCCTCCGCGCGGATCAGCGCCCGCGCGCGGGCCGACGCGGTTTCCGGCACGGCGACGAGCACCGGCACGCCGAGCTCGCGACCGCAATACGCGACCGCGATGCCCGCATTGCCGCCCGACGACGACACGAACCGGCGCGCGCCGGCCGCATGCCGCGCTTCGCACACCGCGCCGATGCCGCGCAATTTGAATGAACCGGACGGCTGCAGCGCGTCGAGCTTCAATCGGATGTTCTTGCCGAGACGGCGCGACGCGATTTGCGAGCGGACATAGGGGGTCGGGATATGAAGCGGCATGGTGCGGGACACGGTCGGGACAAAGGGAACGCACGCGGCCTGCGAACAGGCCCGGCAACGTCGATCATCGTACGGCACACCCGTCATGCTTTTCCAATACCATCGGATGGTGCCTGCCATGCTTGACAGGCATATCCGCCGAATCAACGCCGACAACGGGAGTCGACATCGCATGCGCCAGATCGAACTGCGTCACCTGCGTTACTTCGTGGCCGTCGCGCAAGCCGGCAGCGTGATGGCCGGCGCCCGCGCGGCCGGCATCGTCCAGCCCGCGCTGTCGCGCCAGATCCGCGAGCTCGAGGATGCGATCGGCACGCCGCTGCTGATCCGCCGCACGACGGGCGTCACGCTGACGGCGGCCGGCGTGAGTTTCCTGCAGGATGCGACGGGCCTGCTCGCGACGTTGCAGGACAGCCGCGAACGCGCGTTGCGCAGCGCATCCGGCCAGCTCGGCGAGCTGCGCCTCGGCGCGCTGCCGAACTGCCTGCCGCTGCCGGTCGTCGCGAATGTGCTGAAGGCGTTTCGCGACGCGTGTCCGGACGTGAAGTTGTCGATCGCGCCGATGCTGTCCGCCGAACAGGCGGCAGCGCTGATGCGCGGCCAGCTCGACGGCGGCATCATGGCGTGGCGCCGAGACGAAGCGCCGCATCTGTCGGGCGTGCGGCTGCTGAGCGACCGCTTCGTGCTCGCGATGCCCGCGCCGCCCGGCGGCCGCTTCCGCGCGCCGCGCACGCTCGCCGACGTCGCGCACGAGCCGTTCGTCTGGTTCGACGCGCAGCGCTCCGCCGCGCATCACCGCTTCCTGATGGCGCAGTGCGAACGGGCCGGGTTCACGCCGCGCATCGCGCAGGTGGGCAGCGACATCCCGACGCTGATCGGTCTCGTGGCGGCCGGCATGGGCTGCGCGTTCGTGCCGGAAAGCGCGTCGCCGACGTGCCCGCGCACGGTCCGGCTCGTCGCGCTGGACGAACTCGCGAGCCGCTTCGATATCGAGTTCGTATTCGACGGTGCGGCGGTGCCGGCGTCTCCCGTCGTCGCGCGGTTTCTCGAAGCGGTGCGCGACGCGGCCGGCCAAGCGGAATGATCGATCGCGGGCACGCGCGATCCGCGCGCCGACGGTGGATTCAGTCGGCTTCGCCGTCATCGCGCACTAAACATTGGCTCGGACAAACGAAAAATCTTTCAGATCGATAACGGACGACGCCGTCACGTCGGAATTTTTAAATTGGCACCAAAAGAGGCCGTTTAACGTCATTTCGAAATGTTATGCCCCGAAATATACTGCGCCCGCATCCAACCCTCGTGCCAAAGAGAGGATGCTTTTCGCCCCGGTCACGGCCCCCTGTGACCGGGGCTTTTTTCGTCGGCAAGCCGCGCCGGCGAATCGCCGAAACCGCGCCACTCGGGCCGCACACGCATGCCGGCTCGACTCCGAATTATTGACATCGAATCAAGATAATTTCGCCCGAGCGCGGCTTTTTCCGCAAAAGTAACGCAGGCACACTTCACCCTGTCCGCAATGGCCCGATGCCGTTGCCCCATGCTTGCAGGAGCTCATCGCGTGAACAGCACGACCTCTTCCCCTTCCCGCCCGGGCGGCAGCGCCGCGCTGCCGCTGCTGGCGCTTGCCGCCGGCGCGTTCGGCATCGGCACGACCGAGTTCTCGCCGATGGGCCTCTTGCCCGTGATCGCCGACGGCGTACACGTGTCGATTCCGCAGGCCGGCATGCTGATCAGCGCGTATGCGATCGGCGTGATGGTCGGCGCGCCGCTGATGACGCTGCTGCTCGCGCGCTGGTCGCGTCGCTCGGCGCTGATCGCGCTGATGTCGATCTTCACGATCGGCAACCTGTTGTCGGCCGTCGCGCCGGACTACACGACGCTGCTGCTCGCACGGCTCGTCACGAGCCTGAACCACGGCGCGTTCTTCGGGCTCGGCTCGGTGGTCGCGGCGAGCCTCGTGCCGCGTGAAAAGCAGGCCAGCGCGGTCGCGACGATGTTCATGGGCCTCACGATCGCGAACGTCGGCGGCGTGCCGGCCGCGACCTGGCTCGGCCAGATGATCGGCTGGCGCATGTCGTTCGCGGCGACCGCCGCGCTCGGCCTGATCGCGATCGCCGGCCTGTTCGCCGCGCTGCCGAAGGGCGAAGCCGGCAAGATGCCGAACCTGCGTGCCGAACTGTCGGTGCTCACGCGCCCCGTCGTGCTCGGCGCGCTCGGGACCACGGTGCTCGGCGCCGGCGCGATGTTCACGCTGTACACGTATGTCGCCCCGACGCTCGAACACCTGACCGGCGCGACACCCGGCTTCGTCACCGCGATGCTCGTGCTGATCGGCGTCGGCTTCTCGATCGGCAACATCGCCGGCGGCCGCCTCGCCGACCGCTCGCTCGACGGCACGCTCATCGGCTTCCTCGTGCTGCTGATCGTGACGATGGCCGCGTTCCCGCTGCTCGCCCGCACGCATGTCGGCGCGGCGGTCACGCTGCTGGTCTGGGGTGTCGCGACATTCGCGGTGGTCCCGCCGCTGCAGATGCGCGTGATGCGTGCCGCACACGACGCGCCGGGCCTCGCCTCGGCCGTCAACATCGGCGCGTTCAATCTCGGCAACGCGGTCGGCGCGGCAGCCGGTGGCGCGGCGATCTCGGCCGGCTTCGGCTATGCGGCGGTGCCGCTCGTCGGCGGGCTGATCGCCGCGGCCGGGCTGGCGTTGGTCGCGCTGCAGATGATCCAGCGCCGCCGCGCGCCGGTCGCCGCGAGTTCGTAAGCACGCGGCGATCCGTACGGGTGCCGGCCGGCACGACGGGCGACGCGACGCGTCAGTCAGTTCAGTGGTGAACCTCGCCGCGTTCGAGCGGCAGGATCAGGCGCTCGGGGATGCTGCGTCGCGACGCACGCGCGCCGACGTAGTACAGCCCGGCCGGCACGACGAGGCCGAGGATCCATGAGATGTCGGTGCCGCCGAGCGCGTCGACGAGCGCGCCCGTGTAGATGTGGGTCGACATGAACGGCAACTGCACCAGGATGCCGACCACGTAGATCGTGATCGCCATCACGTTCCAGCGGCCGTAGCGGCCGTCCGGATCGGACAGCGCCGGCACGTCGTAGCGCGAGCGCGTGAAGCAGTAGTAGTCGACCAGGTTGATCGCGCTCCAGGGCGTGAAGAACGCGAGCAGGAACAGGATGAACGCCGTGAATTCCTTCAGGAACGAATGGCGGCCGGCGAGCGCGATCAGCGTCGACACGCAGATCATCCCGAAGATGTACACGAGACGGCTGCGTGACGACACCGCACCCTTGCCGCGGAAACCGCTGACGATCGTCGCCATCGACATGAAGCTGCCGTACGCGTTGAGTGCCGTCACCGTCACCTTGCCGAACGCGATGGTGAAATACAGCAACGCAGCCACGGCGCCCGTCGAGCCGAGCCCGACGATATACGACACCTCATGGTGCGCGAACTGGCTGCCGGCCAGCGCGGCCGCGAACACGCCGAACACCATCGCCGCCTGCGCGCCGATCACCGAGCCGAGGCCCACCGCGAGGAACGTGGCGACCGACGACGTCGAGCGCGGCAGGTAGCGCGAATAATCGGCGACGTACGGGCCGAACGCGATCTGCCACGACGCGGACAGCGACATCGACAGCAGGAAGCTCGCGAGCGAGAAGTGCCGGTTCGCGAGCAACGCGCCGACGTCGTGGTTCGCGAACAGCTGCGCGAACATGTAGACGAATGCGACGATGCCGACCACGCTCGCGATCCGGCCGACGAAGTGGATCGCGCGATAGCCGAACACCGTCAGCACGACGATCACGGCCGCGAACAGCAGGATGCCGGCCGCGTCGTCGACGTGCAGCAGTTGCGCGACGGCCTGCCCGGCGAGCACCGAGCCGCTGGCGGAAAAACCGATGTACATCAGGCACACGAGCACGATCGGAATCATCGCGCCGTAGACGCCGAACTGCACGCGACTCGAGATCATCTGCGGCAAGCCGAGTTGCGGCCCCTGCGCGCCGTGCAACGCCATCACCGCGCCGCCGACGAGCTGGCCGAGCAACAGCGCGACCAGCGACCAGAACACGTCGCCGCCGAGCACGACCGCCAGCGCCCCCGTGACGATGGCCGTGATCTGCATGTTCGCCGACAGCCACAGCGTGAACTGGCTCAACAGGCCGCCGTGGCGTTCGGCGTCGGGAATGAAATCGATCGAGCGTACCTCGATCAGACCACCGGCTTTTCCACTGGGATTCGTTGACACGGGAAAATCTCCAAGATACTGAGGATCGCAAACGGTTTGGACGAGACGGGGAACGTGCCGAGCCGCCCTTTCGACTCGTCGGGTGCGGCGCGCCGTGAATCGCCGGCACACGCGCCACGCACGGTCCGCACGCTGGCGCGCAGCCGGCACGCCCCGTGGCCGACAGTGCCAGCGGATGATCTTGTATATACAACCCGGCAGATATCGGTGATTACCCGGTGTCCGGCAGCCTTCCGGATCGGCCGGGAAAACGGAGCGCATCCGGCGATCGGAGGTGTCGGTCGACCGTATGAGAAATGCAGGGAAAACGAAACCTCAGGCGCCGGCGGGCGACGCCTGATCGGGTGCGGCGACCATGTCGCCGGCGGGAAGGAGCGTCAGCATGCGCCGCGCGGCCTCGATGTCGCGCGCGTGCAGCCATTCGTCGTAGTCGTCGCGGCGCAGGATCACGACGCCCCGCTTCTCGTCGCCGGGCCGATGCATGCGCGCGAACAGCGGATGATCGTCGGCATTGACCGTAAGCATCGTCATGCCGATACGCTCGCGGCCGTCGACCGTTTCGTAACGCCGCCAGAGGCCGGCGACGCAGCACGGTTGCCAGCCGTCGACACCGATCCGGTGCCACACGTTGCGGCCCGTTTCGTAGCACGGCTCGAAGATCCAGCGCACCGGAATCAGGCAGCGCTGGCCGTTGCGCCAGGCGTTGCCGTAGAGTCGCGACGAACCGACCGTTTCCGCGCGCGCGTTCACAGTATCGAGCTTCTTTCGCTTGCGGCCGTTCTCGTCGAGACGCTCGGGCTGCATGAACTTCGGCCAGAAGCCGAACACCGCGCTGACGACCGCGAGGCCGTCGCCGTCGGCGCGCGCGATGGGTGCCGCGTAATCCGGATATACGTCGGGTTCCCACGGCTCGCGGCGAAACAGGTCGCCGATGCCGATCCTCAGCTCGCTGATACCCGGGTCTTCATCGGGGGCGCGGTAGTGCGTGCACACGGTTGGGCAGATGATGGACGCGATGTCTTCATCGTAGGTCAGCGTGCACGTCGTATGTCCGCTTTTGCCTGGTGTGACGAAACAGTCTTACAACCGTTCGGCCCGCTTGATGGCGTCGTCGCCGGTTGCGGTTCAGGCCAACCGTTCCGATCCGATCACATGTACGCCCGGACGCGCCTCGAGCGCGGCGTCGAGCAGCGCGCGGGCAATGCGCGGCGCCGGATTCACGCGCCACTTCCGCGGCAGCAGCGGCCCGGCGACGCTCAACGCAAGCACCAGCATCCGCTCGCCGAACCGGAATTCGTCGCGGCTGCCGCCGATCAGGCCCGGCCGCACGCAGGTGAGCGACGCGAACCCGATGCCCGCGAGCGAGCGCTCGACCTCGCCCTTCACGCGGTTGTAGAAGATGCGCGAGCCCGGATCGGCGCCGAGCGCGGAATTCAGCACGTAGGTCGGCGTGCCGGACCGGTGCGCCAGACGCGCGACCGCGAGCGGATAGTCATGATCGACGCGGCGGAATGCGGCCTGCGAGCCTGCGACGCGCATCGTGGTGCCGAGCGTGCAGATCACCGCGTCGGCCTGCCACCAGTCGGCCGCCTCGGGCAGGTGATCGAAGTCGACCTCCAGCGCGCGCATCTTCGGATGCGGCGTCAACGGCCGGCGCGCGAGCACGACGACCTGGTCCACCCGCGCATCGGCCAGCGCGGCTTCAAGGACGTGACGCCCGACGAGTCCGGTCGCGCCGACGAGCAACAGTTTCATGGCAAGTCATTCCGTATGAGGCCGGTGAATCGGCATGGAATCGACACGATGAACGGTCCGCGCGGGAGGGTCAACCGCAACCCGCGTCCCGCCCGTCACCCGCGCACGCAAAAAAGCCCCGCCGTGGCGGGGCTTCGAGCGGCCGCGCATGCCGACGCATGCTCACACATGCAACGCATGCCCCAGCGCGCGCAACGCCGCCTCCTGCATCGCTTCGCCGAGCGTCGGATGCGCGTGGATCGTGCCGCCGATGTCTTCGAGCCGCGCGCCCATCTCGAGCGACTGCGAAAACGCCGCGGCCAGCTCCGACACGCCGCGCCCGACCGCCTGCCAGCCGACGATCAGATGCGTGTCGCGCCGCGCGACGACGCGCACGAAGCCGTCGGTCGCCTGCAGCGTCATCGCGCGGCCGTTCGCCGCGAACGGGAACGACGCGCTGATGCAGTCGACGCCGGCCGCCTTCGCATCGTCGGGCGACCAGCCGGACGTGACGACCTCGGGATCGGTGAAGCACACGGCCGGGATCGATGCCGGCGTGAACTTGCGGCGGCGTCCGGCGATCAGCTCGGCCACCATCTCGCCCTGCGCCATCGCGCGATGCGCGAGCATCGGCTCGCCGGCGACGTCGCCGATCGCCCATACGTTGCGCATCGACGTCCTGCATTCGTCATCGATGCGCAGCGCGCGGCCATTGCGATCGAGCGGCAGCGATTCGAGCCCGAAGCCGTCGACGCGCGGCCGGCGGCCGACCGCGACCAGCACGCGATCGGCCGGCAGCGTCTTCTCCGCGCCGTCGGGTGCCTGCACGCGCACCGCGCCGTCGCTCGCGAGGCCCAGCACCTTGTGGCCCAGCCAGAGCCCGACGCCGAGCCGCGCGAGCGAATCGGCGACCGGCTTCGCGAGTTCCGCGTCGTATGCGGGCAGCACGCGCTCGGCCACCTCGACGATGCCGACGTCGACGCCGAGCTTGCGATACACGAATCCGAGTTCGAGCCCGATGTACCCGGCGCCGACGACGACCAGCCGCTTCGGCAACGTCGCGGGCGACAGCGCCTCGGTCGACGAGACGACGTGGCCGCCGAACGGCATCGACGGCAGCGCGACCGGTTCCGAGCCCGTCGCGAGCAACAGATGCTCGCAGGCGATCCGCGTCGTGTGGTCGCCGGCCACGACGTCGACCGTCTTGCCGTCGACCACGCGCGCGTCGCCGTGCAGCACGCGCACGCCGTGCTTCTTCAGCAGCGCGCCGACGCCGCGCGTGAGCCGCTCGACGATGCCGTCCTTCCACGCGACGCTTGTCGCGATGTCGATCTCCGGCGTGCGCACGCGAATCCCGAGCATCCCGTCGCCGGCCTGCCCGCACGCCTGCTCGAACGCATCCGCGACGTGGATCAGCGCCTTCGACGGAATGCAGCCGATGTTCAGGCACGTGCCGCCGAGCCGTTCGCGCTCGACGAGCACCGTCGGAATGCCGAGCTGCCCCGCGCGAATCGCGGCGACGTAACCGCCCGGCCCGCCGCCGATCACGAGCAACGTGGTGTGTTCGTTCTTCATCGTTCTCACTCCACGAACAGCAGCGCCGGACGCTCGAGCACGCCGCGCACGGCCTGGATGAATTCGGCCGCGTCCGCGCCGTCGACGACGCGATGGTCGAACGACGACGACAGGTTCATCATCTTGCGCGCGACGATTGCGCCGTCGCGGATCATCGGCCGCTCGACGATCCGGTTCACGCCGACGATACCGACCTCCGGATGATTGATGACCGGCGTCGACACGATGCCGCCGAGCGCGCCGAGGCTCGAGATCGTGATCGTCGAGCCGGTCAGCTCGTCGCGCTGCGCGCGATTCGCGCGCACCGCGTCGGCGAGCCGCGCGATTTCCGCCGAGATCGACCACACGTCGCGCGCTTCCGCATGACGCAGCACCGGCACCGTGAGGCCGCCGTCCGTCTGCGTCGCGACGCCCATGTGCACCGCGCCGTAGCGCGTGACGACACCCGCTTCGTCGTCGTAGCGCGCGTTGATCTGCGGGAAGTCGCGCAGCGCGATCACCATCGCGCGGATCAGCAGCGGCAGCGGCGTGAGCCGGCCGCGCGTGTCGCCGTGGCGCCGGTTCAGCTCGGCGCGCAGCGATTCGAGCTCGGTGACGTCGATCTCCTCGACGTAGCTGAAGTGCGGAATGCGGCGCTTCGCCTCCTGCATCTTGCGCGCGATCGCGCGCCGCAGGCCGATCACCGGCACGTCGGTTTCGTCGTTGCGCTCGTCGTAGCCGCGCGCTTGGGATCCGCGCGCCGCGCTACCGCCCGTGCGTGCATACGCATCGAGGTCCGCGTGCAGGATCCGCCCGGCTTCGCCGGTGCCGCGCACGTAGCGCAGCTCGATGCCCATGTCCCATGCGCGCTGGCGCACCGCCGGCGACGCGAGCGGCCGTTCGCCCGGCGCCAGTGCCGCGCGCGGCGGCACCGCATGTTCCGCGCGGCGCGGCTCGGCCGGCGCGCGGGACGCGGCGTGCGGCGTCGCCTTCGGCGACGCATGTGTTTCGGACCCCTCATCGACGGAAGACGACTCCGCACGCACATCGACCGCCGCCGGAGGCTGCGTCGCCTCCGCGCCGGCCTCGCGCGCCTTCGCGCCCGGCTTCAGGTTGCCGTCGCCTTCGACTTCGAGACGGATCAACTCACTGCCGACCGCCATCATCTCGCCGATCCGCCCGCCGAGCTCCAGCACCTTGCCGGCCACCGGCGACGGAATTTCCACCGCCGCCTTGTCGGTCATCACATCGGCGAGCGGCTGGTCTTCGGCGATCGTCTGCCCCGGTTGCACGTGCCAGGCCACCAGCTCGACCTCGGCAATCCCTTCGCCGATATCCGGCATCTTGATGACATGAATCCCCATCTCAGGCCTCCATCACGCGTCGCAACGCTTCGCCGACCCGGGCCGGGCCGGGGAAATACGCCCATTCCTGCGCGTGCGGATACGGCGTATCCCAGCCCGTCGTCCGCTCGATCGGTGCTTCCAGATGATAGAAGCAGTGCTCCTGGACGAGCGACACCAACTCGGCGCCGTAGCCGCAGGTGCGCGTCGCCTCGTGCACCACCACGCAGCGGCCGGTCTTGCGCACCGACGCGACGATCGTGTCGAGATCGACCGGCCACAGCGTGCGCAGGTCGATCACTTCCGCATCGATGCCGGTCTCCTCGGCGGCAGCCAGCGACACGTGCACGGTCGTGCCGTACGTCAGCACCGTCAAGTCGTTCCCGGGCCGCACGACGGCGGCCGTATCGAGCGGCACCGTGTAATAGCCTTCCGGCACCGCGCTGCCCGGATGCTTGAGCCACGACGTGACGGGACGCTCGTGATGGCCGTCGAACGGCCCGTTGTACAGGCGCTTCGGCTCGAGGAAGATCACCGGATCGTCGTTCTCGATCGAGGCGATCAGGAGTCCTTTCGCGTCGTACGGATTCGACGGCATCACCGTGCGCAATCCGCAGACCTGCGTGAACATCGCCTCCGGACTCTGGCTGTGCGTCTGGCCGCCGTAGATGCCGCCGCCGCACGGCATCCGGATCGTCATCGGCGCGGTGAACTGTCCCGCGGAGCGATAGCGCAGCCGCGCGCCTTCCGACACGATCTGGTCGGACGCCGGGTAGAAGTAGTCCGCGAACTGGATCTCGCAGACCGGCCGCAATCCATACGCGCCCATCCCGACCGCGGCGCCGACGATCCCGCCTTCCGAGATCGGCGCATCGAACACGCGCGACTTGCCGTACTTGGCCTGCAGGCCCTCGGTGCAGCGGAACACGCCGCCGAAGTAGCCGACGTCCTGCCCGAACACGACCACGTCGTCGTCGCGGCCGAGCATCACGTCCATCGCGGAGCGCAGCGCCTGGATCATCGTCATCGGCTGCGCCGATGCCGTCGTCGTTTCATGTTCCGCCATGATCACGCTCCCAGTTCCTGGCGCTGACGGCGCAGATGCGCGGGCAGCTCCTTGTACACGTCGTCGAACATCGAGGCCGGCGACGGAATCCGGTCGTCGGCCAGCGTCCCGAACTTCTCCGCTTCCTTCTGCGCGGCGATCACCTCGGCTTCCAGTTCGGCCGTGAGCGCGTCGTGCGCGCTGTCCGACCAGATGCCCTTCGCGATCAGGTGCTGCTTGAAGCGCGCGATCGGATCGCCGAGCGGGAAATGGGCCCAGTCGTCGGCCGGCCGGTATTTCGTCGGATCGTCCGACGTCGAGTGCGCGCCGGCGCGATAGGTCACCCACTCGATCAGCGTCGGGCCGAGATTGCGGCGCGCGCGTTCGGCCGCCCAGGTCGACGCCGCGTAGATCGCGAGGAAGTCGTTGCCGTCGACGCGCAGCGAAGCGATGCCGCAGCCGACGCCGCGCCCGGCGAACGTCGTCCCCTCGCCGCCCGCGATCGCCTGGAACGTCGAAATCGCCCACTGATTGTTGACGACGTTCAGCACGACCGGCGCGCGATACACGTGCGCGAACGTCAGCGCGGTGTGGAAGTCGGATTCCGCGGTCGCGCCGTCGCCGATCCATGCGGACGAGATCTTCGTGTCGCCCTTGATCGCCGACGCCATCGCCCAGCCGACCGCCTGGATGAACTGCGTCGCGAGGTTGCCCGAGATCGAGAAGAAGCCGGCTTCGCGGTCCGAATACATGACCGGAAGCTGGCGCCCCTTCAGCGGGTCGCCTTCGTTCGACATCAACTGGCAGATCATCCGTTCGAGCGACACGTTGCGCGCGATCAGGATGCTTTGCTGGCGGTAAGTCGGGAAGCACATGTCGCCGTGACGCAGCGCCATCGCATGCGCGGCGCCGATCGCCTCCTCGCCGAGGCTCACCATGTAGAAGGAGATCTTCTTCTGACGCTGCGCGATCATCATGCGCGCGTCGAAGATGCGGGTCTTGAGCATCGCGCGCATCCCGGCGATCAGGCGTGCATCGTCGAGGTCCGGCACCCACGGGCCGAGGGCTTCGCCGTGGTCGTCGAGCACGCGCACCAGGCTGCGGGCGAGATGGGCGGTGTCCGCCGGCGCAACGTCGATCGGCGGGCGGCGAACCGCGCCGGCCGGCGATAGATGCAGATAGGAAAAATCCGTCTTGCAGCCCGGACGCCCGGTGGGCTCCGGCACATGCAGACGCAATGGCTCTGACAGGCTCATCGTGTCGTCTCCACGCTCGATTGTGTCTCACGCTGATGGAAGCGTGCGGCCGGTTGCCGGCTCACGCGCGAGCTGGCGCGCGGATAAGCACGCCAACCTTGGAAATCTATGCCTTATGGCGCGAAACGTCGATGACCAACCCGCTCGCTCCGGATGAGCAGATTTGCCATGGCGGATGTCGACGGACGATCGATGGCGGCGGCGGCGCGAACGCAGGTCGCCCGTGCTGCGCTGCGTCAGCGGCCGGTGGAGCGCGCGTAACGAGCCGGACCGATCGGTACACGCCGGTCATGTCGGACGATACGAAGCAAAAGACCCCGCGAAATCCTGGATCCCGGCGAGGTCTCGGTGCGTCGGGGCGCTTCCGCGCCCGCTGGGCCGGCCGGCTGGCCCGGCGGGCGATGAATCACGCGTCGGGACGCGCGATGTCGAAGCGGCTGTCGGGCGTCACGTGCGCGTAGGCCGACGGGCCGCCGGCGCGCAGAATGATGCCGGCGCCGAACGTGTCGAAGATGCCGTCCTTCAGCAGGTCATGACGAATATGCACGGCGATGACCTCGCCGAGCACCAGCGTCGCCGGCGTCTCGACGCCGCGATGATCGCGCAGCCGGATCACGTCGGTCACCTTGCATTCGAAGTTCACGCCGCTTTGCGCGACGCGCGGCACGTCGACGAGGCGCGACGGAATCGCGGTCAGCCCGCCGAGTTCGAATTCGTTGACGCCATACGGCACCGCGGCACAGGTCTGGTTCATCCGTTCGGCAAGGTCGCGCGTCGCGAGGTTCCAGACGAATTCGCCGGTTTCCTGCACGTTGCGCAGGCTGTCCTTCGCGGCGGTGCTCGAAAAGCCGATGATCGGCGGACGATAGTTGAACGCGTTGAAGAAGCTGTACGGCGCGAGGTTGACCGTGCCGTCGGCGCCACGGGATGAAATCCAGCCGATCGGGCGCGGGCCGATGATCGCGTTCAGCGGGTCGTGCGGGAGGCCGTGGCCTTGTGCGGGTTCGTAATAGTGGTAGGTGGAATCGAGCATGGCGAGTGGCGTTGCGGCGGGGATATCCATTCGGGTCAATCGTATCCCGATGGTAAGCGAAGCGCTTGTCGCACTCGCACGGCGATGGCACCGCGTCCTGTCCGGCATGCTCGTGACGGCATCCTCCATCGAAGCGCCTCCGCGCCCGGCGCGCGACGGAAATATCCGTTTGCGATCCGTCCTCGTGCAAACCCGCCGTGCCCCGCAGGAACCGGAAACAACAAAGCCCGCCGAAGCGGGCTTTGACATCGCGATTCATTTCACCCAGCCGTTTGCCTCGCGCAAATTTCCGCTTGCGCGCGACACCTGGTGCGGGCCTCGTTCGCGCTCATGCGCTGCCCAGGACTCGTGCACCCCTCAGCGGTTTATTGGCGACGCCACTTGGCCGGGGCCCGGCCCGGGAATGTCGATGTCGGAGAGTGCCATATCCAGGCAGGTCATGTACTCGTAGATATGCTGATAGCCAACCTGCGTCGAGAAATCCCGGATGTGTCCATTCACCGTACCGTCAAGCCGGTACTGCATCGCGGTCGTCACCGATGCCGAGAGATCGGACGTTCCCCATTGCGCGTAATCCAGGGGCCGGGTCGCCAGGGAAACCGCATCGACGGCAATCTTCGTATCGAGCGGGGTATCCAGCCCCGCATCGCTGTAGACATCCTTCACATGCAGAATGGTGTCCGCATTCCATGCCATCGGAACGATATCCCGCGCATTGAACACGCGCACCGCACGATCCCGCATTTGCCGGTTGAAATAGTCGGCAAATGCCGCATTGCCCGCTGTCGGGGCCGCAAATGTCTGGCAGTTGTACGTGTGGGCCTGCAAGCCACTCTGATGCTTCAGGTACAACACGATCGCGGATGCCAGGGCGCCTCCGAGGCTGTGCCCGATGACGTTGACCACCGACGATGGCGGCACGCTCCGCAGGAAGTCTGCGAGCTTCACGCGACTTGAATCCGGCGTGTCCAGTACGAAAAACAGCGCTCCGTTGGTACCCGCCGATATGCGTGCGTCGGGCGGGCAGTCCGGCACATACGCGCTGAACGGCTCAAGGGTGCTAAACGAAAAGTCGCCCAAGAGATCGAGCGCAGATTTGAAATTGGTGCCGCTCGTCACCACCGAATATTCGCCGGTGGCGGTCGATTGCAAGACGGCCGTGATATTGGCGGCGTAGCCATCAGTCTTGTCGGATACGATCGCAGGCCCCCAAACGATCTGGAACTGATCGTTCCGGGTCATCCGCGATCCGTTCAGGCGATCGACGATGATCTTTTTCACCTGCGGGGCTGTCGGCTGCGGGATGCCGTGTCCGAATTTGTCCGTCGCCGCGTTGTTCAGCACATAGGCCAACGTGAGGTTGACCTGCATTTGCCCGAGTTTGCTGGATGTCATGGTTCGTCGCCTCGTCGTCGCACTGCGGAAGGGAATCATTGCGAGTAACGCCGGTTCCTGGCCGCTTGCGCCGGCGCGAATGCAATTGGATGCGCAACGGCGGTTCTTTAAATACGGGCGGCACAGGTTCGCAATAATTACGCAAATAATGGCGCACGCAGTACAGCGAAACAACCTGTCGATATTGGCAGGTGCCATTCAGTCACTTCGGCATTTTTAGATTCACTTCAAAACCGGACCCTATTTTCGCTTCATTAATTCAGCGCCGCCAAATCGGCGATCGCCGTTTCAGATAATTGCATCGCCATCGGGATATTTTCGATAACTGAATAAATTGGCGCGGACACGTAACATCGCTTATGTCTGAAGAATTTTCGACTAGAATTCGATCCGACGCGGCCACGTCGAACATCGTGTGACAACTCGGAGAACAACGATGGCAGACTACCTGAAGTACGGCGATGTGATTCGACTCACCAACGGCTACAGTGGCAATTGGAAAGGCGGCTACCTGTGCGTGGGCGGCCCTTCCCATATTGATGGCGGCCAGGATTATGTGGGGACGGTGTCGTCGCTCAGCGGAAATGAAACTGCAACGCAGTGGATTATCGTGTCGCCCCTCAACCAGAAACCCAAGGGGCAAAATGTCCTGAGTTGCGACCAGATTCTGCTTCAGAGCGCCAAGGACAATAGCTTTCTGGCGCTATTCAATAACAACGCAAATAACGGCCAAAATCTCGACGTCGCTACATCAGGCGGCCTCGGCGGCACCGGATCCGTCGCCTGGCATATTTTCATTCGTTCGAACCCCCAGAACGATCCGCAACTGATTACTGAAGACCAGCTCTTTTTGCTGAATTCATTCAATAATGGCACCGGATTCCTGGATACACGGGGCGAAGGCCGATCCGGCTTCCTGTACAACGTTTCGGCTTCGTTGCTGGTCGATCGAGAAGGGAGCGGTAGCGGTGCATGGATGATCACGCGCGGTTAGGCGTCGAGCCTCGGTCCCATTTGCAACCACATTGGGCCGAGGCACCATCCCGGCGATACGCCAATCCGGCGTCAACGGTGATGCTTGCCGGCCACAGCTACAGCGGGATGGTGGAGTTGGCGGGTGATCGAACCGGAGGAGAAACGGCTGGCGTGCACGCAATGGCTCGGCCCATGCCGCCTGACCGGACGAGTGTCAGCAAAGACATATGGTGCCGGGGACCGGACTCGAACCGGCAAGCCAATCAAGGCGGCGGATTTTCGTCACACTGCTTCTTTCAAAGCCGGCGTCGTCGAAACGAAGCCGTTCGTGCGCTGGACTATGCCTTCGCCGTCGCGCGCGGGCGTGATCGCCGCCCGTGCGCCTTAGGCGCCCCCCGTCTAGTCTCTACACCTTCCTCGCTTGAGCTGTACCGCGAGGCTTGGCTCGGCGTTGCCTCGATGCGCGTCGCGCGTCAGGGGTTTCGCCGAATTTGAAGGGTTCTGCACCGACCGTTTCCGGCCGGGCACTCAATCGTTTAAGTCCGCTATGTTTACCAATTTCATCACCCCGGCAAAAGGGCGGACGCGATTCTACCATTGCTTGCACATGCGTTAGCTGATTCACGCGCATTGCATCGCGATGCAGCATGTCGGCCCGCACCGTCCGTGCCCCGATTCATCCGCCGCCGTCGAGATCGACGCGATACCTTCATCGATTTCGTCCCGCGCCGCAGCATCCGCCGATACAATCGAATCCGCCCCGCTCGCCGGGCGTCAAACGTCTGAGGCTTGTATCGTGTTTCTTGCGAAACAAACGGCTCGGACGTCATCGCGAAGTCACAAACGTTTTCGATAATTTTCCCGCCGAAAACGTTTACATCGCCTAACTTCATGACCCCGACCATCAAGGACGTCGCCGCGCTCGCCGGCTTCTCGATCGCCACCGTTTCGCGCGCGATCAACGCGCCGCACACCGTCAGCCCCGCCACGCTGGCGACGATCCGCACCGCCATCGACACGCTGCAGTTCCGACCGAGCCCGCTCGGCCGGCAGTTGCGCGGCGAGCGCACGCGGCTCGTCGGCGTCGTCGTGCCGACGCTATCGAACCCCGTATTCGCCGACTGCCTGCAAGGCATCGACGAACTCGCGACCGCGGCCGGTTTCAAGCTGATCCTGATGACGACCGAATACGACGCGGCACGCGAGCGCCATGCGATCGAGACGCTGCGCGAACAGCGCGTCGAAGGGCTGATCCTGACCGTCGCCGATGCGGACACGCATCCGCTGCTCGACATGCTCGACCGCGACGGCCCGCATTACGTGCTGATGCACAACGACACGCAACGCCGCCCGTCGGTGTCGGTCGACAACCGCCGCGCCGCCTATGACGGCGTCCGTCTGCTGACCGCGCGCGGCCATCGCCGCGTGCTGATGCTGGCCGGCTCGCTCGCCGCGTCGGATCGCGCACGCCAGCGCCATCTCGGCTACGCGCAGGCACTCGAGGAAGCCGGCGTCGCGACGCTGCCGCCGGTCGAAGTCGACTTCAACGCGGCCGAGTTGCCCGACGCGGTGCTCGCGCACCTCACCGCGCAGGCCACGCGCCCGACCGCCCTCTTCTGCAGCAACGACCTGCTGGCGATGGTCGTCATGCGCGGCCTGCGTCGCGCGGGCTTCTCGATTCCCGACGACCTGTCGGTGCTCGGCTTCGACGGCATCGCGATCGGCGAGCTGCTCGCGCCGCCGCTCGCGAGCGTCGCGACGCCGAACCAGGACATCGGCCGCCATGCATGGCAACGCCTCGTCGAATGCATCGGCGGCGCGACGATCGAGCGCACGTCGCTGATCCTGCCGCACACGGTGCGCGACGGCGCGACGGTCGCGCCGCCGGCAGTCGGCCTTCAGTTTCACCAAGCCTGAACGCGCGCGCCGCGCCAGCGTGCGCGGTGCGGCGACATACCCTTACCCCGCCCGGAGACCCACCGTGTCCTTTCGCCTGACCTCGCTGCTGCGCGTGCTCGCGGCACCCATCGCCTGCGCCGCGCTCGTCGCGTTCGCACCCGCTGCCCACGCCGACGAAACCGCGATCTGCTACAACTGTCCGCCCGAATGGGCCGACTGGGCCGCGCAGATCGCGGCGATCAAGCAGAAGACCGGCATCCGCGTGCCGTTCGACAACAAGAACTCGGGCCAGGCGATCGCGCAACTGATCGCCGAGCAGAAGAGCCCGGTCGCCGACGTCGTCTATCTCGGCGTGTCGTCGGCATTCCAGGCGAAGGACAAGGACGTGATCGCGCCGTACAAGCCCGCGCACTGGAACGACATCCCCGCGAACCTGAAGGACCCGCAGGGCTACTGGTTCGCGATTCACTCGGGCACGCTCGGCTTCTTCGTGAACAAGGACGCGCTCGACGGCAAGCCGGTCCCGCGCTCGTGGGCCGACCTGCTGAAGCCCGAATACAAGGGCATGGTCGGCTACCTCGATCCGTCGAGCGCGTTCGTCGGCTATGCGGGCGCGGTCGCCGTCAACCAGGCGCTCGGCGGCAGCCTCGACAATTTCAAGCCGGCGCTGGACTGGTTCCGCAAGCTGAAGGCCAACGCGCCGATCGTGCCGAAGCAGACCGCGTATGCGCGCGTGCTGTCCGGCGAGATTCCGATCCTGCTCGACTACGACTTCGACGCGTATCGCGCGAAGTACAAGGATCACGCGAACGTCGAGTTCGTGATTCCGAAGGAAGGCACGATCGCGGTGCCGTACGTGATGAGCCTCGTCAAGGGCGCGCCGCACGATGCGAACGGCAGGAAGGTGCTCGACTTCGTGCTGTCCGACGAAGGCCAGAAGCTGTGGGCCAACGCATACCTGCGTCCGGTGCGCGCGCAGACGCTCGGCGCCGACGTCGCCGCGAAGTTCCTGCCGGCGAGCGAATATGCCCGGGCGAAATCGGTCGACTTCGGCAAGATGGCGGCCGGTCAGCAAGCGTTCGGCCAGCAATACCTGCAAGTGATGCAGTAAGCGCCGGACTCAAGCCATGCTCGACCTGACTTTCCCGCTGCGCTGGCGCGTCGCGCTCGTCGCGCCGGCGCTCGCGGTGTTCGCCGCGTTCTGGCTGCTGCCGATGGCGGCACTCGTGCGGGTGTCCGCCGACGGCGCCTTCCTCACGCAGTACGCGGCACTGCTCGGCAACGCGCGCTACATGAAGAGCCTCGGCGAAACGGTCGCGTTGTCGGCCGGCGTCACGCTCGCGACGCTCGCGCTGTCGACGATCTCGGGCCTGCTGCTCGCGCGCCGCGAATTCGCCGGCAAGCGCGTGCTGCTCGCGCTGCTCACCTTTCCGCTTGCATTCCCGGGCGTCGTGGTCGGCTTCATGGTGATCATGCTCGCCGGCCGGCAAGGGCTGATCGGGATGCTGTCCGCGAAGCTGACCGGCGACAAGTGGGTGTTCGCGTATTCGGTCGCCGGGCTGTTCGTCGGCTACCTGTACTTCTCGATTCCGCGCGTGATCGTCACGGTGATCGCGGCCGCGTCGAAGCTCGACGCATCGCTCGAGGAAGCCGCGCGCTCGCTCGGCGCGTCGCCGTGGCGCATCTTCGTCGACATCGTGCTGCCGGCGCTCGCGCCGGGCCTGATCGCGGCCGGCGCGATCTGCTTCGCGACCGCGATGGGCGCGTTCGGCACCGCCTTCACGCTCGCCACCGACCTGAACGTGCTGCCGATGACGATCTACACCGAGTTCACGCTGAACGCGAACATAGCGACGGCGGCCGGCCTGTCGATCGTGCTCGGCATCGTCACCTGGGCCGTGCTCGCGCTCGCGCGCCGGTTCACCGGCCACACCGCCGCCGCCGCGGCCTGAGGATTTCTTCATGCAATCGCTTTCCGGTTCGTCCGCGCCGTCGCCGGCGCCCGCCCCGTCGCATGCGAACGACGCCGCACGCCGCGCTCCGCGCGTGTCGGGCGCGCGTGCGATCGCCGCGCTGCAATGGGGCGTCACGCTGCTGCTGTGCGCGTTCCTGATCGTGCCCGTCGTGATGTCGGTGCTCGCGGGCCTCACCGTCAACTATTTCCGCGGGCTGTCGAGCGGCCTCACGCTGCGCTGGCTCGAACAGGTGTGGCAGCAATACCAGGGCTCGGTCGCGCTGTCGCTCGGCGTCGCGTTCGCGACGCTCGCGATCGTGCTCGTCGTCGGCGTGCCGGCCGGCTATGCGCTCGCGCGCAGCAAGCACCGCGTCGCCCGCGTGATCGAGGAGGCGCTCGTGCTGCCGGTCGCGCTGCCGGGCCTCGCGTCGGCGCTCGCGCTGCTGGTCGTGTACGGCGGCTTCACCGCGTTCCGGATGAGCCTGTGGTTCATCGTCGTCGGCCACGTCGTGTTCACGCTGCCGTTCATGGTGCGCGCGGTCGCGGCCGTCGCCGCCGGCGCCGACCTGCGCACGATCGAGGAAGGCGCGGCGAGCCTCGGCGCGTCGTTCGTCACGCGCTTCGTCACGATCGTGCTGCCGAACCTGCGCCCCGGCATCGTCGCGGGCGCGCTCGCGGTGCTCACGCTGTCGATCGGCGAATTCAACCTGACGTGGATGCTGCATACGCCCGATACGAAGACCCTGCCCGTCGGTCTCGCCGACACCTATGCATCGCTGCGCCTCGAAGTCGGCAGCGCGTACACGATCGTGTTCCTGCTGATGACGCTGCCGCTTCTCGTCGCGATGCAGTGGCTCGGCGTCGATCCGTCCGGCACGCGCGCGCCGAAGCGTCGCCCGCGCTGACCCTGCGTTGACTTTCCCGCTCCCATGAAACTCGATTCCACTCCCATCACCCTGACCCGCTGCGCGAAGACGTTCCGCGGCACGCGCGTGCTCGAACCGCTCGACCTGTCGATCGGCGCGGGCGAGACGCTCGTGCTGCTCGGCCCGTCGGGCTGCGGCAAGACGACGACGCTGCGCCTGATCGCCGGCCTCGACACGCCGGACGCCGGCGGCACGATCCGGTTCGGCGGCGACGACGTGACCGCGCTGCCGATCGAGCGTCGCCAGGTCGGCATGGTGTTCCAGAACTACGCGCTGTTCCCGAACCTGACGGTGCGCGGCAACGTCGGCTACGGACTGAAGATCCGCAAGACCGAGCCGCGCGCGCTGCGCGAACGCGTCGACGAATTGCTCGCGATGATGCGGCTCGACGCGCATGCGGACAAACCGGTCGATCAGCTGTCGGGCGGCCAGCGCCAGCGTGTCGCGCTGGCGCGCGCGCTCGCGGTGCGCCCGCGCGTGCTGCTGCTCGACGAGCCGCTGACCGCGCTCGACGCGAAACTGCGCGACGTGCTGCGCCGCGAGATGAACGCGCTGCTGCGCGAACTCGGCGTGACGACCGTGTACGTGACGCACGACCAGGCCGAGGCGATGGAGCTCGGCGACCGGATCGTCGTGATGGGCGCGGGCCGCATCGAGCAGATCGGCACGCCGCGCGACATCTATTACCGGCCGGCGAACCGCACGGTCGCGCAGTTCATCGGCACGCTGAACCGGCTTGCGGGACAATGGCGCGACGGCGCGCTCGTGACGACCGGTGGCTCGATCGTCACGCCGCACGCCGCCGACGAGTGGTTCTTCCGCCCGGAGGATGCGCAGCTCGCCGATCCCGCGCGTGCGCCGCTGCGCGGCGCGATCGGCGCGTGCGCGTTCCTCGGCGAGCGCACGCGGCTGACGATCGAGCAGGCGGCGCCCGATGCACTCGTGATCGACGTGCCGGGCCGCATCGAGCTCGCGCGCGGCACGGCGGTCGGCCTCACGATCGCGGCGGAAGGCCTGATCGCACTCGCCGCGTAACACCGCCCCACGATAACCAGAGATTCCGAGGAACGACGATGCTGCTTGCTCAAATCAGCGATCTCCACATCAAGCGTCCGGGCCAGCTCGCGTACCGGCGCGTCGACACCGCCGCCGCGCTCGCGCGCTGCATCGCGAAGCTGAACGCGCTGGTGCCGCGTCCCGACGCGGTGCTCGTCACGGGCGACCTGACCGACTTCGGTCACGACGACGAATACCGCCATCTGCGCGACCTGCTCGCGCCGCTCGAGATTCCGTATTACCTGATGGTCGGCAATCACGACGATCGCGCGGGGTTGCGGCGCGCGTTCGCCGATCGTCCCGAATTGCAGGACGGCGAATTCGTGCAGTACGCGCTCGACGTCGGCGCCGTGCGCGTGCTCGCGCTCGATTCGCAGGTGCCCGGCGCGAGCCCCGGCGACCTGTGCGACGCGCGGCTCGCGTGGCTCGCCGCGCAGCTCGACGCCGCACGCGACCGTCCGGTGATCGTCGCGCTGCACCATCCGCCGTTCGCCTCCGGGATCGGGCACATGGACGCGCTGCGCCTCGCCCCCGCCGCCGCCGCGAAACTCGATGCGCTGCTGCGCGGCCATCCGAACGTGGAACGCGTGCTGTGCGGCCACGTGCATCGGACGATGTTCACGCGCTTCGGCGGCACGCTCGCGTCGGCCGTGCCGGCGCCCGCGCATCAGGTCGCGTTCGACCTGCGCGCGGACGCGCCGTCCGCGTTCCGGCTCGAGCCGCCCGCATTCGCGATGCACGCTTATACGCCGGAAGCGGGAATGATGTCCCATCACGTGTACGTGGACGAAGGCGACGGGCCTTACCCGTTCTATGAGCCGAGCGGCGAACTGGTCGACTGAAGGCGCGCGTCGCGCGCGATGACGGGCGGTCGCGGCCGATAGCGGCCGATAGCGGCCGACAGCGGCCTGTCACGCCCCGGCCGCCTGGCGGCACGGCCGGCAGGATTCACCGTGCTCCGGTATGATCGGCAGCCTCGATCGGCGCCCGGCCGCCTGCGCAGCCGACGCCGTGCCGCGCGCCCGCGCCGCCCAACTCCGTCCCGTTGCCGCCATGTCCGCCGCCTCCACCGACCGTCCGACCGACGCCGCCTCGCCCCACTACTCGCGCAGCCTGCTGTTGCTGCTCGCGACGATCGCGGGCGTGTCGGTCGCGAACATCTATTACAACCAGCCGCTGCTCGACAGCTTCCGCTCGGCCTTTCCCGACGGGGCGTCGTGGATCGGCGCGGTGCCGACCGCGACGCAGCTCGGCTATGCGGCCGGCATGTTCCTGCTCGCGCCGCTCGGCGACCGTTTCGATCGCCGCGGGCTGATCCTGATGCAGATCGCTGGCCTGTCGATCGCGCTGATCGTGGCCGCGACCGCGCCGTCGCTGGCGGTGCTCGCCGGCGCGAGCCTCGCGATCGGCGTGCTCGCGACGATCGCGCAGCAGGCCGTGCCGTTCGCGGCCGAAATCGCGCCGCCGGCCGAGCGCGGGCATGCGGTCGGCACCGTGATGAGCGGCCTGCTGCTCGGCATCCTGCTGGCGCGCACGGCGGCCGGCTTCGTCGCCGAATATTTCGGTTGGCGGGCGGTGTTCGGTGCATCGGTCGCGGCGCTCGTCGCGCTGGCCGCGGTGATCGTGCTGCGGCTGCCGCGCAGCTCGCCGACGTCGACGCTGTCGTACGGCAAGCTGCTCGGCTCGATGTGGCACCTCGCGGTCGAACTGCGCGGGCTGCGCGAGGCATCGCTGACCGGCGCCGCGCTGTTCGCCGCGTTCAGCGCGTTCTGGCCGGTGCTCACGCTGCTGCTCGCCGGCGCGCCGTTCCACCTCGGCCCGCAGGCCGCAGGGCTCTTCGGGATCGTCGGCGCAGCCGGTGCGCTGGCCGCGCCATATGCGGGCCGTTTCGCGGACCAGCGCGGCCCGCGCGCGATCATCTCGCTCGCGATCGCGCTGCTCGCGGCGTCGTTCGTGATTTTCGCGCTGTCGGGGACGAGCCTCGTCGGGCTCGTGATCGGCGTGATCGTGCTGGATCTCGGCGTGCAGGCCGCGCAGATCTCGAACCAGTCGCGCATCTATGCGCTGAAGCCCGAGGCGCGAAGTCGCGTCAACACCGTGTACATGGTGTGCTACTTCATCGGCGGCGCGCTCGGCTCGTCGGCCGGCGTCGCCGCATGGCACGCGTTCGGCTGGACCGGCATGTGCGCGACCGGCCTGCTGTTTGCCGCGCTCGCCGGCTGGTCCCACCATCGCGGCGCACGGCGCGGCTGAACGCCGCCGCGCGCGCCGGCATCACGCGTCGGCGCGGGACGCGGCCGGTTCGCCGGCCGGCGGAAGCGTGAATGCCGGCGCGGGATCCATGACCGCGGCCGGGTCCACGACGGCGCCCGGTGCCGGCACCGCAAGCGGTACCGCGGAAGGCGCGAGGATCGGCGCCGGGTCCGGCATCGCGGCCTGATCCGGCACGGACGCCGCCCCCGCCGCCGGTTCGGCGGCCACGGTCACCGGGGCCGCTGAAGCGTCGGCCGCCGCGCGCGCCGCGGGCCGGCGCGCGGGATCGAACACGAACGACAGCCCGACGCTGCCGAGGATCGCGACCGTCGCGATCACGGTCGCCGTCGTCACGGGCTCGCCGAGCATCAGCGCGCCGAGCGCGACCGCGACGATCGGGTTCACGTACATGCAGCTGCTCGCGATGATCGGGCTCGTATGGCGGATCAGGTAGCCGTACGCGACGTACGCGGCCATCGTGCAGAACACCATCAGGTACACGAACGCGAACACCGGGCCGACCGCGACCTGCTCGATGCGCTCGCCCATCAGCCATGCGGCGATCGTCGACATCAACCCACCCAGGCCGATCTGCAGCGACGTCGACAGGAACAGGTCCGACGGCAGCTTGAGCCGCGTCGCGAGATGCGCGCCGCCCGCCCAGAAGAGTGCGCCGGCGAGCACGCAGATCGTGCCGAGCGCCGAGTTCGCGGCGCCCGCGCCGCCCGAATTCAGCACGACGATGCCGACCATCCCGAGCGCGACGGCCGCCCACTCGCCCTTCGTCACCGGACGCCCGGCCACCGCCGCGATCACGGTCGCGAACAGCGGCACCGTCGCGACCATCACCGCGGCCGAGCCGCTGCTGACGGTGCGCATCCCGAGCGCGATCGTGCCGGACGACAGCGCGACCAGCATCGTGCCGACGATCGCCGAGTTGCGGATTTCCAGCAGCGTCGGCCATTCGGGCTTGCGACGCAGCGCGAAGACGAACAGGCCGATCCCGCCGAGCAGGTTGCGCAGCCCCGACAGCAGCAACGGCGGGAACGACTGCAACGCGAAATGCAGGCCGCTGTAGGTCGAACCCCAGACGAAATAGATGAATACCAGGGCCAGTGCGACGCGGCCGCCGCGGCTTTGCGGCAGGCGGATCCGGATCGGCAGGCGGGCGAGGAAATCGAGAAGGCGGTCGAGCGGTGTCATCGATCAGCCCGCCCGCACGACGTGTCGCGTGCTCCGCTGAAAGACGCCGGCGATGCCGGCAAACGGCCCTGACGGGACCAGGAAGGCGGAGACGAACGTGCGGAACGACATGGCAGTGCGAACGGCGACGAATAAGAACCGGCAAGCGGCGGCAGAGGGTCAACAAAACGTGCACAGACCGCTTCGGTTGCGCACGCTCGGCATTATGGCATCACGGATTCGAAAGCATCATCGGACCTGTCTGAAAGGATATCGACTGACGTTTCGGCGCGACATTTTTCGGCATTCGGACGAACCGAATCCGGGGCCGGAAACGCGCTGCACGGGCGTCGCGGACATCGCCCGACGCCCTTCCCCGCCCATCGCGATCGATCCATCTGCCTGACGGCCAGTCATGCGTCGCGGGGGTTGCTTCGCGCTTATCGTGACGGTCGGCCTGCCGATCCGGTCGCCGACATTTTGTCCGTTCAACCCGCACACATCCATACAAAATTTTGTATAATTCCACCATCCTTCCGACGAAGCCGGTCGTCTTCGTCGGCAGCGCGCTGGATGCGCTTCGCGGCTTTCCGCTGGCGGCGCGCCGCGAGGCCGGCCACCAGATCGACCAGGTGCAGCGCGGCCTGACGCCCGACGACTGGAAGCCGATGCGCACCATCGGTGTCGGCGTGCGGGAAATCCGCCTGCGCGATGTGAGCGGCGCATTCCGGATCATCTATGTCGCGACCTTCGCGGACGCGATCTACGTGCTGCACTGCTTCCGCAAGCAATCGGCGCGCACCTGCAAGGCCGACGTCGAACTGGCCGCCCGGCGCTATCGCGCATTGACGATCGAGAGGAAACGATGAGCAACGAACGCTATACGAATGTCTGGGACGCCATCGAGGGCCAGCCGGCCGAGGCCGAGAACATGAAGCTGCGCTCCGAGCTGATGATCGCGCTCAAGCAGCGCATCGCGCAGCTCGAACTCAGCCAGGCCCAGGCCGCGAAACAGCTGGGCGTCACGCAGCCGCGCGTGTCCGATCTGCTGCGCGGCAAGATCAACCTGTTCGGGCTCGACGCGCTCGTCAACATGGCGGCGGCGGTCGGCCTGCGCGTCGATCTGCAAGTGCGCTAATCGGCGTGACGCACCCGTGAAGCACGGCGGACGCGGCCGTGCCCCGCCGCTCACGATCCGCCGAACCAGTTGTAGCCCTGATCGACCCAGTAGCCGCCCGGGTAGGTATCGGTCACGAAGATTTCCATGATGTGCTTCGGATTCTTGTAGCCGAGCTTGGTCGGCATCCGCAGCTTCATCGGAAAGCCGAATTCGGGCGGCAGGCGGCGGCCGTCGTAATCGAATGCGAGCAACGTCTGCGGATGCAGCGCGGTCGGCATGTCGATGCTTTCGTAGTAATCGTCCGCGCATTTGAAGCCGACGTATTTCGCGTGCGTATCGGCGCCGACGCGTGCCAGAAACGCGCCGAACGGCGTGCCGCCCCAGCGGCCGATCGCGCTCCACCCTTCCACGCAGATGTGCCGCGTGATCTGCTCCGCGTGCGGCAGCGCATACAGCTCGTCGAGCGTCCACACGCGCTTGCCCGTCACCCGGCCCGACAGCACGAGCCGGTACGTCGATGCGTCGACGTGCGGCACGTCGTCGATGCCGTAATACGCGTTGAACGGGAACGGCCGCGTGATGTCGGCCTCGGTATAGGTCGGTGCGAGCCGCTCGCCGCTGAACAGCCAGGCCTGCACGCGATCGTTCATGCGCGACACCTTCTCGAGGAACGCGTTGACCGACGCGTCGTCCTGCAGCGTGCAGCCGGTCAGCATCGTCAGGCCGCCGAGCGTCAGCACGCGCCGGTTGAAGAGGCGCCGCGACGGCATCTCGAGTTCGCGGCGCACGTCGAGCTCGAGCGACTTGCGGTCGAGCGTCCAGCTCGGCCGACCGCGGTTGTTTCCGGATTCCGACATGATGAGTTCCTTCGCCCGCGGCGTGCGGGTCAGCGGCCGCGCAGCATCGCGAGCAGCGAGCGCGGCACCAGCAGCGCCATCGCGACGTGTACGACGAAAAACGCGACGAGCAGCGACATTGCCCAGAAGTGCACGACGCGCGCGTTGTCGTAACCGCCGAACAGCTCGCGCAGCAGCGGAAACTGCACGGACTTCCAGATCGTGAGCCCCGACAGCACCAGCACGATCAGATCGACGATCGCGGTCAGGTACGCGGCACGCTGCACCGCGTTGTAGACGCTCAGGTCGTCGTGCGACAACCGGCCGCCCAGCGCCGCGCGCACGTCGCGCCATATCGACGCCGGCGTGACCGGCAGCATCTTGCGCGCGAGGCGGCCCGTCGCGATCGACATCGCGAGGTAGAACAGCCCGTTGCCGACCAGCAGCCACATCGCCGCGAAATGCCATTGGAGTGCGCCGCCCAGCCAGCCGCCGAGCGTGATGCCGTGCGCGAACGTGAACGGCGGATAGATCGGCGACGCATCGTAGATGCGCCAGCCGGACAGTGCCATCAGGATCGCCGCGAGCGCGTTGAGCCAGTGGCTCACACGCACCCACAGCGGATGAATGTTGCGCGCGGGCGGCGTGGCAGCCGTGCGCCCGGCAGCGGGAACGGTTTGCATGGTGAAGACTCCCGGAACGTAGCGGCGGTGCGCGATGCGCGAGCGGCCTCGTGTACCGCACGCGCGGGCCGCGCCCCGCCCGCGGCGGTCAGTTCGACGGCGCCATCTTGTCGCCCGACGTCGACTTGCCCATCGCGTCGTGCGACATCGCGTCCTTCTTCATCGCGTGCTTCTTCATGGCGTCTTTCTTCATCGCGCCGTCCTTCGCCATCGCGTCGTGGCCCATCGCATCCTTCGACATCGACGCACCTTCCTTCGACATCGCGTCGTTCTGCGCATACGCACCCGTTGCGGCCATGGCGAAACCGGCGACACAGGCTGCGATCAGTACTTTTTTCATGACATCTCTCCGAAACATGGGTTTGAGGAGCCAAATAGACGGAGGACGTCGCGGGATATGACAGTCGTTTCGAGAATTTTTTTCAGGGACTGCCGAAACCGCTGCAATGCTGCACCGCGCCGTCATCGTCAGCCGGGCCGCAGGGCCGTGCGGCGGTGTCATGCATCGCGGCTTGCGCGGCGGGCGCACCGCCCGCATTGCTGCAACTGCACCGCGGCCACCGGTCTGCCACCGGTTGAAACCGCCGCGAAGCCAGTGTATCGTGTGCGCTGCTAACGCGGGGGTCCTGCAATGCGTTCGGTCAAACAACCGGCATTGCGGGTGAGAAATACCCTTTGAACCTGATCTGGATAATGCCAGCGCAGGGAAGCGTACGGATTTCGCCGCCATCCTTCTGACGAAATCCGCCGCCTCACCAAGCCTCGTCTCCTGCTTAGCTCGAGCCCCACATTCGTCAAGGGCTCCGGGCAAGCGCCGTGGCGCCTGTCCGGCGCTCACACAGGAGATTGCATGAACGCCAATCCGAAGTTTCTGTCCGCGGACGCCCACGTCGACGCCGCCGCCGTCGCCCCGCTGCCCAATTCGCGAAAGGTTTATGTAACCGGCTCGCAGCCCGACATCCGCGTGCCGATGCGTGAAATCACGCAGGCCGACACCCCGACCGGCTTCGGCGGCGAAAAGAACCCGCCGATCTACGTGTACGACACGTCGGGCCCCTACACCGATCCGGACGCGAAGATCGACATCCGCGCCGGCCTGCCGGCACTGCGCCAGCGCTGGATCGAAGCGCGCGGCGACACCGAGGTGCTCGACGGCCTGTCGAGCCGGTACGGCCTCGAGCGCGCGGCCGACCCGGCCACCGCCGACCTGCGTTTCCCGGGCCTGCAACGCAATCCGCGCCGCGCGCAAGCCGGCAAGAACGTCACGCAGATGCACTACGCGCGCCAGGGCATCATCACGCCGGAAATGGAATACATCGCGATCCGCGAGAACCAGCGCCGCGCCGAGTACATCGAGAGCCTCAAGTCGAGCGGCCCGAACGGCGCGAAACTCGCCGCGATGATGGGCCGCCAGCACCCGGGCCAGGCGTTCGGCGCCGCGGCCTTCGGCGCGAACGCACTCGCCGAGATCACCCCCGAGTTCGTGCGCGAGGAAGTCGCGCGCGGCCGCGCGATCATCCCCGCGAACATCAACCACCCGGAGTCCGAGCCGATGATCATCGGCCGCAACTTCCTCGTGAAGATCAACGCGAACATCGGCAACTCGGCCGTCACGTCGTCGATCGGCGAGGAAGTCGACAAGATGACGTGGGCGATCCGCTGGGGCGGCGACACGGTGATGGACCTGTCGACCGGCAAGCACATCCATGAAACGCGCGAGTGGATCATCCGCAACAGCCCGGTGCCGATCGGCACGGTGCCGATCTACCAGGCGCTCGAAAAGGTCAACGGCAAGGCCGAGGACCTGACCTGGGAAATCTTCCGCGACACGCTGATCGAACAGGCCGAGCAAGGCGTCGACTACTTCACGATTCACGCGGGCGTGCGCCTGCAGTACGTGCCGCTCACGGCGAACCGGATGACGGGCATCGTGTCGCGCGGCGGCTCGATCATGGCGAAGTGGTGCCTCGCGCATCACAAGGAAAGCTTCCTGTACGAACACTTCGAAGAGATCTGCGAGATCATGAAGGCGTACGACGTGAGCTTCTCGCTCGGCGACGGCCTGCGTCCCGGCTCGATCTACGACGCGAACGACGAAGCGCAGCTCGGCGAACTGAAGACGCTCGGCGAGCTCACGCAAATCGCGTGGAAGCACGACGTGCAGGTGATGATCGAAGGCCCCGGCCACGTGCCGATGCAGTTGATCAAGGAGAACATGGATCTCCAGCTCGACTGGTGCAAGGAAGCGCCGTTCTACACGCTCGGGCCGCTGACCACCGACATCGCACCGGGCTACGACCACATCACGTCGGGCATCGGCGCCGCGATGATCGGCTGGTTCGGCACCGCGATGCTGTGCTACGTGACGCCGAAGGAGCACCTCGGGCTGCCGAACAAGGACGACGTGAAGGAAGGGATCATCACGTACAAGCTCGCCGCGCACGCGGCCGACCTGGCCAAGGGTCACCCCGGCGCGCAGGTGCGCGACAACGCGCTGTCGAAGGCGCGTTTCGAGTTCCGCTGGGAAGACCAGTTCAACATCGGCCTCGATCCGGACAAGGCGCGCGAATTCCACGACGAGACGCTGCCGAAGGATTCGGCGAAGGTCGCGCACTTCTGCTCGATGTGCGGCCCGCACTTCTGCTCGATGAAGATCACGCAGGACGTGCGCGAGTTCGCGGCACAGCAAGGCGTGTCGGAAACCGAGGCGCTGAAGAAGGGGATGGAGGTCAAGGCGGTCGAGTTCGTGAAGACCGGCGCCGAGATTTATCACCGCCAGTAAGTCGGCAAGCGAACGCGGCGGTCCGCGCGGACCGCTTCGCTTCGTGACGAACGGCAGGAAGCCCGCTTTCGAGCGGGCTTTTTTTTGCCTTCGCGCGCATGCCGTGTGCCTGCCGGCGCAAGCGAAACAATTGATTACGAAACCGCTCGAGCCTTAACAAGTCCTTACAGCAGCGCCACGGGGCGACGCGTAGATTGGATTCATGCGCGGCCGTCCGGCGGCCGCGCGACCTCCGTTCACTACCACAAGGACAGCGATCATGAACCAATCGATTCGGCGTTTTGGGGTATGCGCGCTGCTCGTCGCGACGGTGGCCAGCCTTTCGGCCTGCGATTCGATGACGCGGCGCCAGCGCGATACCGCGATCGGTGCGGGTGTCGGCGGCGTCGCCGGCGCGGCGATCGGCGGCAACGCGCTGTCGACGCTGGGCGGCGCGGCAGCCGGCGGCATCATCGGCAACCAGGTCGGCAAATAAGCCGACCGGCTTACCCGGCTGCCGCGCGACGCGCGGCAAGTTCCGGCCTGACGGCGTTTCCGCACTGCGGAAGCGCCGTTTTTCATATGCGGCGCCGCAACACGCCGCAGCGGCCCGGAAATGATCCGTTACCGTTTAGCGCACCTTGTCATCGCCGCGCGGCCTAAGCTTAAGCATCTGCCGATTGCCGGCTCCGCCGGAGAGACATCATGAACAGGACCCTCGTCGCCGCGGCGCTCGCGTGCACGACGCTCGCCGGCTGTTACTACCCTTACGGCTACTATCCGTCCGGCTATTACACGGCGGCGCCCGTGCAGCCCGCGCCCGTCTATGTCGATCCGGGCCCGGCGTACTACTATCCGGCGCCCGCCTATGCCCCGGCCTGGGGCGGTTACTGGGGGCCCGCGGTGTCGCTCAATTTCGGCTTCGGCGGACGCGGCGGCTGGCACCATCACTAAACGATCGCGCCGGCCGGTTCGTGACGGAGGCGAGCGGATTTCCCGGTTCTTGCCGGTTCTTGCCATTTCATCCGATCGTGAAACGACGGCACGGGAACGCGGTGTAAGATTCCTCGCATCCCGTCCCCTCGCCCGCCACGCTCAATGTCGCCCAAGAACGCCTTTCTGCTGACCGTCCTCGCTGCACTGTGGGGCGCGTCGTTCCTGTTCATCCGGATCGGCGTCGCCGACTTCGGTGTCGCGCCGCTGATGGCGCTGCGCGTGGGCATCGGCGCGCTGTTTCTCGCAGGATTCGCGCTGACGCGCTTCAGGCCCGCCGAGCTCGGCGCGCAGCTGCGCCGTCGCGCGTGGCCGTTGTTCGTCGTTGGCGCGCTGAACTCGGGCATCCCGTTCTGCCTGTTCGCGTTCGCCGAACTGACGCTGTCGGCCGGCGTGACGTCGGTGATCAACGCAACGACGCCGCTGTGGGGCGCGCTCGTCGCCTATCTGTGGCTGAAGGACAAGCTGTCGCTGCCGCGCGCGCTCGGCCTCGTGATCGGCTTTGCCGGCGTCCTCACGCTCGTGTGGGATCAGATCGCGAACGCGCACGGCAGCACCGGCGCCAACGCGACCGCACTCGCCGCCATCGCAGCGCTCGGCGCGACGCTGCTGTACGGCATCGCGGCCAACTACACGAAGCGCACGCTCAGCGGCGTCGATCCGCTCGTCAACGCGACCGGCAGCATGATCGGCTCGACCGTGCTGCTGGCGCCGTTCGCGATCGCGACCTGGCCCGCCGCAGCCGTCAGCGCGCCTGCGTGGGGCGCCGTGCTCGCGCTCGGCATCGCCTGCACGGGCATCGCGTATTTCATCTTCTTCCACCTGATCGCGCACATCGGCCCGGCCCGCGCGATTACCGTGACGTTCGTGATCCCGGTGTTCGGCCTGCTGTGGGGCGCGCTATTCCTCAGCGAACACGTATCGCTCGTGATGATCGAAGGTTGCGCGATCGTGCTCGTCGGCACCGCGCTCGCCACCGGCGTGATCAAGCGGATTCCCGGGCTGCGCCCGCGCGGCGGCGAAGCGGCCTGAGCGGCAGATGGGGCCGGCACCCCGCCGGTGTGGGTTGCGTGCGACACGCCGGCCGCCAATCCGCGAGCGCCGCAGGTCGACCGGTGCGCGACGGCGCATATCGAGTTTCGCCTGATGGCGACGCAACAGCCCGGCTTTGCCGCTTTGCCGCATTCTTCGCACGCGATGCATGCGACATATTTGGAGCCGTCGCCGTATACACGGCCGGTGGCCCTTGCGTGTCACGCGCCGGGCGGACGGCCCCTTCCAGCCGTCGGTGTAGCGTTTGCGTCTGGAGTTACCCTGATACGCGCGCCGCGCCATTCCCGTTACACTCGGATCACTCATCCGCAGAAGGCGGTTACGATGCACCACGTTCTTTCGCGTCCACCTGCGCGTGCGACGGCTTCTGCGTGGCGCGCACGATACCGCCCCCCGATCGCCCCAGGGCACCGTTGACATGAAGCCCTCCCGCGACCTCTCGCTCGACTCCCTGCTCGAACGCCTCACGCCGACGCCCAGCGGCTGGATCGCCACGTATCGCGAGACGACGCTGCGCAGCGTGTTTCAACCGGTGCTGTCGATCACACACAAGCGCGTGGTCGGCTACGAAGCGCTGCTGCGCGTCGTGGACGAGAACGGCGCGCTGGTTTCGCCGGTCGCGCTATTCGACAAGACGCGTGCCGCTGCCGACGCGTTGCTGCTCGACCGGCTCGCCCGCTGCCTGCATACGGCCAACTTCGTCGCGCAAGGCATCGGCGACGGCTGGCTGTTCCTGAACGTGACGCCGCGCGTGCTCGATTCGGGCCTCGTGCAGCGCGAATTCGTCGAGGCGCTGTGCCGTCATTTCGCGCTGCCGCCGAACCGCATCGTGCTGGAAGTCGTCGAGCAGCCGGCGCGCGATGAAGCCGCGCTCGCCCGCACGATCGACATGATCCAGCACCGGGACTTCCTGATCGCGATCGACGATTTCGGCACCGGGTTCTCCAATTTCGACCGCGTGTGGCGCGCACGGCCCGATATCGTCAAGCTCGATCGATCGCTCGTCGAACGCGCGAACGCGTCGGCCGACGATCGCCGCATCATGCATCACCTGGTATCGATGCTCCATCAGGCCGGCGCGATGGTGCTCGCCGAGGGCGTCGAAAGCGACGACGCGCTGCAGATGCTGATGGAGGCCGATATCGATTTCGTCCAGGGCTTCCAGTTCGGCCAGCCCGATGCATCGATCGCGCACGCGAGCGCCGCGGCGCCCGCGATGCTCGACGCCGCGTGGCAACGCTACATCGCCCACCGGCATACGCCGGCGATCGCCGAGCAGCCGGGCTTCGACGCGATCGAGCGGCTCGTGCTCGCAGGCGCGGCCGCGTTTTCCGCGAGTGGCAGCCTGCAGGACGCCGCGCAGCGCGTATTCGTGGTGCCCGCCGCACGCCGGGTGTTCGTCACGGACGAGATCGGCGAACAGTTCCTGCCGTCGATCGGCGCGCGTCCCGAGGACGGCCAGACGAGCGGCACGCGACTCTCGCCGCTGTTCCCGGAGACGCACAGCAACTGGTCGCGGCGCCCGTACTTCCAGCGCGCGATCGCGGCGCCCGGGCGCGTCGCGCTCATGGGCCCGCACTTCTCGCTGACCGAAGGCCGCGATTGCTACACGGCAGCCGTCGCGATTCGCGCGCAAAACCGTCTCGTCGTGTTCTGCGTCGACTTCGTGCTCGACAGCGCGGGCACCGTGATGCGGTAGCGCATACGGCGGCACGACGCCGCCCGCCATGCAGGCTGGCCGGCGATTCGTTTCGTCAGTCGATCACCTTCCCTCTTCCGGACTTCACCACGCTGCGGCGCGACTTGTGTTCGAGCCGCCGCTCCTTCGATGCGCGTGTCGGCCGTGTCGCGACCCGCGCACGCGGCGTGAACGCGACGCTGCCGATCAACGCATCGAGCCGCGCGAGTGCTGCCTCGCGGTTTTTCTCCTGGGTGCGGTATTCCTGCGACTTGATCACGACGATGCCGTCGCGCGTGATGCGCTGGTCGGACAGCGCGAGAAGCCGTTCCTTGATGACGGGCGGCAGCGACGACGCGCGGATGTCGAAACGCAGGTGAATCGCGCTCGACACCTTGTTGACGTTCTGGCCGCCGGCGCCCTGCGCGCGCACGGCGGTCCATTCGACTTCGGCCGGATCGAGCGTGTAGCGGATCATCATCGCGACGTCTCCTTGCGGCGCCGCGCGAGCGCCTCGTCGACGCGGGCCGCCAGGCCCGAATCGCGTTGCGTCCGTGTCGCGACCGCCTGCGCCAGCACGCGCCGCGGGCCGATCACCTGCACGCGCGTGCGCGCACGCGTGACCGCGGTATAGACGAGTTCGCGCGTGAGCACACGGCCGAACGATGCCGGCAGCACGAGCGCGGCCTCGTCGAATTCGGAGCCCTGCGACTTGTGGACGGTCAGCGCGAACGCCGTTTCATGCGGCGGCAGCGCCGCGGGCGACACGGCGCGCGCGGTGCCGTCCGCGCGGCGGAACCATACGCGCAGCACGCCCTGCGCGTCCGGCAACGCGATGCCGATGTCGCCGTTGAACAGCCCGAGCGCATAGTCGTTGCGCGTCACCATGATCGGCCGCCCGGTGAACCAGTGTGCGCCGACCGCGAGCGGCACGCGTGCGGCATGCCGCACGTGCGTGGCCACCAGCGCATTGACGTGCTCGGCGCCACGCGATCCCGTGCGCGTCGCGCAGAGGATCCGGAAGCGGTTGAGCGCATCGAACAACGGCAGCGGGTCGGGCTCCGGCCCGGACAACGCGGTGCGCAACGCATCGAGGTACGCGCCGAACCGGCGCGCGAACCGCTCGACCGTCGACGCCGCAAGCGTCTCGCCCGCATCGTCGTGAAACGACGCGGCAGCGGCATCGTCGGCCGGCAACGCGTCGAGCGTGCCCTGCACGTCGCCGCGGCGGATCGCGAGCGACAGGCGGCCGATCGGCGAATCGAGACCGAAACGGTAATTGCGTTCGAGCCACACGACGCAGTCTGCGAGCGGTGCGGGTGACGCGGCCGCGATGTCGTCGGCTTGCGTTGCAACAGTCGACACGCGTGTTGCCGAACCTCCCGCGTGAGCCGGATCGAACGGCGCGAGCTCGACGGCGTCGAGCCACGCGAGTTCGTCGGCCTCGATCCACGCGGGATCGGTGGCCGCGGATGCGCTATCGAGGTCTGTCGGTACAAGTGACGACGGAGCGATACGTGGCACCGCGTCAGTCGGGGAAACCACGTCGTCCTGCGGGTCGTCGTCGAACAGCGACGCCTGGCGCGTATCCACGTTGCGCCGTGCCGGCGGCTTGCGCGCCGCGCTCACCGACAATGGCGCGGAAGCCGGGGCCGGGGCTTGAGCTGCAACAGCAACCGCCCCCGCCACTTCGCCGTCCGGCACCGGCAAGGCCGCGACGAAAGCCGCTTCGTCGATCCCGAGCGCATCCGCGATGCGCGTGCGCGCAGCGGCGGTGAACGTCGGCCGCGCGCTCAGTTCGGCGAACACGGCGCCGGCTTCGACCGCGGCAAGCTGATCCTTGTCGCCGAGCAGCACGAGCCGTGCACCCGGCGCGAGCGCATCGAGCAGATGCGCGGCAAGCGCGACGTCGATCATCGACGCCTCGTCGACCACGATCAGGTCGTACGGCAACGGATTGTCGCGGTGATGGCGGAAGCCCGCCGCCCCGCCGCCGCCGAGCAGGCGATGCAGCGTGTACGACGTGTCGGGCAGGCGCGCGGCAAGTTCCGGCGGCAGGTCGCCCGCCCGTGCATGCAGCGCTTCCTGCATCCGCTGCGCGGCCTTGCCGGTCGGCGCCGCCAGCGCGATGCGCAACCCCGGATGCGCGTCGAGCAGACAAGCCAGCACGCCGACGACGGTCGTCGTCTTGCCGGTGCCGGGGCCGCCGCTGACGATCGTCACGCGTCCTGTCAGCGCAACGATCGCCGCGACGCGCTGCCAGTCCACTTCGCCCGTCGCGGGCCCGAAGTAACGCGCGAGACTCTCGCGCAACCGGTCGGGCGACAGCACGTCGCCCGGTGCGGCGACGCCGGCCTGCGCGACGAGCGCATCGGCGAGCCGCCGTTCGTAGTCGAAATAGCGCGACAGATACAGATGGTCGTGCCGGTCGACGATCAGCGGCCGCTCGTCGCCGCGCGCGAGCGTGCCGAACGCCACCACGCCGCTCGCGGCAAGCGCCGCGCGCACGTCGTCGACCGGTTCCTCGTAGCGCTGCGCGAGCGCGCCGAGCGACACGCATACGTGGCCGCCCGCGGTCGCCCGGCTGGTCGCGAACGCGGCACGCGCCGCCCAGCGCGCAGCCGCGGCCGGCGCACCCGCGCGGCGCGACAGGTCGCCGATGCGTCGCGCGAACCCTTCCGCGAGCGCAATGCCGAAATCAGCAGGCTCGGGCAGGCGCGCGACGAGGCCGCCGGTGAATTCGAGCGTATCGTCGGACACATTCATGCGCGGCCCCCTTCCATCATCCGGTCAAGCGCGTCGACGAGTTCGCGCGCGGGCCGCCGCGCATGCACGCCGGCCGGTTCGCCGGCACTGCGCCAGTCCGGCCGCACGCCACGCACGAACAGGTACAGATAGCCCGCGATATGCGTGTCGTAGTCATAGTCGGGCAGCCGCCCGCGCAAATAGCGATGCAGCGCAACCGTATAGAGCAGCGCCTGCAGGTGATAGGCATGATCGGCCATCGCGACGTCGAGCGCGCGCGGGCCGTAAGCGTCCGGCGTATTGCCGAGATGGTTCGACTTCCAGTCGACGATCCAGAAGCGGCCGTCGTGTTCGACGATCATGTCGATGAAACCCTTGATGAAACCGGCGAGCACGCCCGCGTCCAGCGCAACGTCCGGATAGCCGTGTGCGACCAGCAGCCGGCGCAGCGCGCCCAGCTCGAGCGACGGCGCCGGGAACAGGAAACCCATTTCGTCGAGCCGCTTGGCGGGATCGAGATCCGCGAGCCGCATGCCCGGCACGAGCTCCGTGCGCACGACATCGTCGACGAGCCGCGCCATCATCGCGGGCAGGCGCGTCGCGAGTTCGGGCTCGGCCTCGACTGGCCGGTCATGCAGCGCGCCGAGCGCCGCCTGGTGCCATGAATCCGGCTCGGTGAACCGACTGAGTTCGAACAGCCGATGCAGACACTCGCCCGCTGCCGCGCCGCGCGGAAACACGAGGATGTCGTCGTCCGGCGGCTCGACCGCGACGGTGTCGTCCACGGCAAGCGCGCCGTCCGGCGCGACGGCGGCAAGTGCATCGTGATCGGGCCGCAGCTCGTCGTCCGGCACGACCGCGACGCCCGCCTCCTCGCGCGCCATCGACGCGGTCAGCGAACTGAAGCTCGCCATCCGCCACGCGTCGCGCAGCACGCGCGTCGCATGGCGGGCGGCGAGCGTCTGCGATGCATCGTGGCCGGCAGCCAGCCGCTCACGGCGCGCCGGCACCGGCAACGGTGCAACACTCACGGGCCCGCCCGCGAGCGCTTGCCACGCAGCGTCGAGCACCGCTTCGTCGGGCGGCTCGTCGAGCCACGCGTCGAACGACTGGCCGGCCCCGGCCACGAGCCAGTTCAGCACGCTGCGCCGCGCCTCGCGGGTCGAGCGCGACGACAGATAAGGCCCCGCGACGAGATAGCACCGATAGACCGCGCGCGTGAGCGCCACGTAGACGAGCCGCGCGCGTTCCGCCGCCTGCTCGCGCAACGCCTGGCGCGCAGCATGCTCGGCGGCTTCGTCGTCGCACCCGTAATGCAGCACGGCGTCGCCCGCATCGTCGTGATACTCGCGCGCGTCGGGCAGCGCCGACGCGGGCGGCTCGCGCAGCCCGCCGTCGTTCAGGAACGGACAGAACACGACCGCGTATTCGAGGCCCTTCGACTTGTGCACCGTCACGATCTGCACGAGGTTGCGATCGGACTCGAGACGCAGCTGCGCTTCCTCGCCGCCGCCGTCGAGCCGTTGCGCGGCGAGCCAGCGCAGCGTCGGCGCGATGCCCGGCTGCGCGGACGCGCGCGCCTGCGTCAGTTCGGCCAGATGGTTGATGTCGGTCACGCGGCGTTCGCCGTCCGCGCCGGCCATCAGCCGCTCGGCGATCCGCAGCTCGCGCGTGAACGTGCGCCACATCACCGCGAAGCCGCGTTCGCGCCACAACAACCGATAGCGCGAGAAGCGCTCGACCCAGCTCATCGCGTCCGCACTGTCGGCCGCTACTCGCGACCCATCGCCGTCGCCCTGCTCCATCCGCCACAACGCCCCGGCGTCGAGGCCGAACCAGTCGGCGGCCAGCGCCGCGCGCAAGCGCCGCAGGTCGCCCGGCGCATCGATCGCCGCGAGCACGCGCTCGAGCTGCTCCGCATCGCCGGTCGAAAACACGGACGCCTGCGCGAGCTCGACGCTGCCGATGCCCCACGTGGCGAGCACGCGCTTCACGAGGCTCCCCTGCCGGTGCGTCTGCACCAGCACCGCGACGTCGCCCGGCGACAGCGGCGTATCGCCGAGCCGCACATGTCCTTCGCGCGCGCCGCGCATCAGCCGGGCAATCTCGGCCGCGCACGCCTGGGCGGCCTGTGCCTGCGCGTCGCGCTTGAGCAGCGTGCCGTCGCCGCCCGGCAGCGCCCAGATCCGGAAATCGCCGGCCGGGCCCGGATCGGTCCCGTCGACGAACGGTGCACGCACGCGCGTGCCGGCGCGCACCGCGTAATAGTCGAGCCCGTCGAGGACGAACGCGCGCGGGTTCGACATGAAGAAGCGGTTGCACGCATCGACGATCGCCGGCGTCGAACGCTGGTTGACCGCGAGCGTGTAGCACGCGCTCGCGCTTGCCCGCGCGGCGAGATACGTATGCAGATCCGCCGCGCGGAAGCTGTAAATCGCCTGCTTCGGATCGCCGACGAGAAAGAGCGGCCCGCCCGGTGCGAAGATCCGGTCGAAGATCGCGAACTGCAGCGGGTCCGTATCCTGGAATTCGTCGATCAGCGCGGCCGGATAGCGCGCGCGCAGCGTCTCGGCGAGCCACGGATGCGCATGCAGCGCGTGATAGAGGTTCGCGAGCAGATCGTCGAACGACACGACGCGGCGCGTACGCTTGCGCTCGGCCAGCTCGCCCGGCGCGGTGTCGAGCCAGTCGGCGACCAGCGCGAGCCAGCGCGCGCGCTGCGCGGCCTCGGCGGCGGCCACCGCCGCTTCGAGCGCGTCGGCGACGTCGAAGAATGGGTGTTCGGGGGTCGCGCCGCCCTTTTTCGTCGCCTTCGCGAGCGCCGTGCGCGTGAGCTTGAGCGCCGCCTTCGGCAGCGCGGCGGCGGCGTTGCCTTGCGCGAAATGCGCGGACCACGCGCCGAGCGCATCGGCGACGGCGTCGGGCTTGTGCGAACGCTGATTGAGCACGGGCTGCGCGGTACGCAGCAGCGCGTCGATCGCCTCCCGCTCGTCGGCCCACATCCGCGCGGCCTCCGCGAAGCATTCGACGGCAGCGGCCTCCGCCGAGGCGTCCGGTTCGACGACGCCGTCCCAGCGTAGCGCGGCGAGCGGCTTCTTCAGCCGCCGCGCGAGCTGGGCGTCGAGCGCGGCCGGGCCCGCGCCCGAATCGACGAGCCACGTCGCGAAGCCGGGCCAGCGCGCGGCCATCGGCTCGACGCGCGTGCGCCAGAAGTCCGCCGCGAGCTCGAAGCGCAGCGCCGCATCGTCGGCCTGCATCTCGAACGCGAACGGCATCGCGGCCGCGAACGGCGCTTCCTGCAGCGCACGCTGGCAGAACGCGTGGATCGTGTGGATCGCCGCCTGGTCGAATGCGCGCAGCGCACGCCGGATCCGCTTCGCGGCGGTCTCGGGGTCGAGCGCGCCGGCTTCGCCGAGCGTCGTCTCGAGCAGGCGCGCGACGAACGGATCGCCGCCGTCGTCGCCGGTATCGAGCGCATGCGCGAGCTGCGCCAGCCGCCCGCGGATCCGCTCGTGCAGCTCGGCCGTTGCCGCCTTCGTGAAGGTCACGACGAGGATTTCATCCGCGCCGAGATCCTTCTCCAGCAGCAGGCGCACGTAAAGCGCGCAAATATTCCACGTCTTGCCGGTACCGGCCGACGCCTCGATCTGGTTGACGCCGTCGAGCGGACAGGCGAACACATCGAGTTCGAGCGCCGCCTGCGGCTGGGATGCGGCGCTCATGCGACCTCCTTCAGATGTTCCAGCATCGGCTCGAACACGAGCCGCGCGAGTGTACCGAACGGCTCGTCGAGCGAAGGATGCGCACCGCGCCATGCGATCGCGATCGCCGGATCGTCGGCTTCGCTCACCACGCGCTCGTTGATCCAGACGCTCGCCGCCTTCGCCTCGCCGTCGGAAATGCGCGCCCACGCGCTGCGCGGGAAGAACCGCAGCGGCATGCGCCGCCCCGCGCGAAACAGCGCGGCGAGCGGCGCGAGACGCTCGAGCGGTGCCGCGACCGGCGTGAGTTCGAACGCGCCGCCGCTGCCGAACCACAGCGTGCGGCGCGGACCGTCGGGCTCCACCGCGCAGTAGACGAGGTGCGCGAGCCACGCGGACAGGTAGTCGCGCGCGCTCGGCCGTGCATAGCGATAGATGATCTGGCCTGCCGGCGTCAGCCGGTTCAGCGTGCCGTGCAGCTCGAGCGGTGCACTCGCCGCATCGCCGGACAGCATCGCGTCATCGGCACCGAACAGCGCCTGTTCGGTGTCGGGCCAGGCAGGCACGATCGCGAGCGTGAACGGCCGCCGTTCCATGCCGTCGGCCAGCGCACGCCGCACGTTCGACGCAAGCTGCGTCATCGAGCCGAGCGCCTGGTCGCGCCAGACCGCGCCCGTCGCGCCGCCCGGCAATTCCGGGCTGGCGTCCGCGATACGCAGCGCATGATCGTGCACGCCGCCTTCGTCCGATTCGATCAGGAGCGGCAGCACGCGCTCGGCGAGCGCGTCGCTGCCCGCGAAGTCGAGTGCGAACGGCTCCGTGTCGAGCAGTTCGGCCTGCGCGTCGGACAGCACGATGCCGAGCCGCGCGCGCAGCAGCGCGCGGGCCGGATGCCGCCAGAACCGTTCGAATTCGCTGAACGCGACGGGTTCGACCGGCTCGGCCGGCAGCGGCTGCGCGAAGAACGGCTGCTCGCGCGTCGCGTCGCGCGCGGCTTCGGCTGCCAGCAGCGACGCCAGCGTCGCGCGCTCGGCGTCGTACGACGCCAGTTCGCTGCCGGGCCGGAAATACTCGGCCGCGAACGGTTGCAGCGGATGTTCGACGATGAACGCGCGCCGCGCGGCATCGACCGCGTCCGGTGGGGCATCCTCGCCGGCCGTGACGAGCGCGAGATGGTCGAGCAGTTCGTCGACGAGCGCCGCGGGCGGCAACGGCGCGTTGTCGCGAATGCTGCGCCCCGTATAGGCAATCAGCAGCCGGTCGCGCGCAGCGAGCAGCAGGTCGAGGAACAGATTGCGTTCGTCGTCGCGACGCTGCCGGTCGCCGAGCTTCGGCAACACGGCCATCAGGTCGAACTCGTCCGCGCGGGCGAGGCTCGGCAGCACGCCGTCGTCCATGCCGAGCAGGCACACGACGCGGTATGGCAGCCCGCGCAGGCTCGTCAGCGACGAGAACGTGACGCCGCCCCACGGCACCCCGCCGCGCGCCGGATCGTCGAGCGCGGCTGCCAGCCCCGCGCGTACGACGGCCGCGGGCAAGGCTTCGTCGGGCGCGCCTTCCGTCATCGCGGCCAGCATCGCGTCGAGCGCGTCGCGCACGCCCGAGAGCGCATCGGCATACGCGGCGCCGGAGTCGAAGAACCGCGCGAGCGTGTCGGCGAACAGTTCGCTCCATGCGCGCGGCGTGTGCGCGTCGGCGAGCCGTCGCGAGAAGCCGTCGAGATCGTCCGTGAAGCGCGCGAGCCGGCCGAGCAGTTCGGCCTCGCTGCCGGTGGCCGCCTCGATCGGCAGCCACGCGCCGACCGGTGCCGCGCCTTCGGGCATCGCATAGCCGAGGAAGAGGCGCGCGAGCGCATCGGAAAACGTATGGCGCGGCGCAGGCACCGCCGCATCGTCGCTCACCGTCGGCGACAGCCCACGCCGCGCGCCGGCGGCCGCGAGCCAGGTCTGAACCGTCTCGAGCGCGGTTGCGTCGATACCGTAACGGGCCGCCACTGCATCGACGCGCAGCCATTCGACCAACTCGGGCGCGCCGACCTGCCGTTCCGGCAACGCGAGCCATTCGAGCAGCACGCGCGCGACCGGGTTCGCCTGCGACGGCGGCAGGCCGGTGATCCGGTAAGGCACGCGCGCGCCGCCGGCGCCCGCGGTACCGAACACGGCATCGATCAGTGGCCCGGCCGCCGCGAGATCGGCGACCGCCACGAGCACATCGGACGGCTGCAGCGTCGCGTCCGCATCGAACCACGCGAGCAGGCGGTCATGCAGCACCTCGAGCTGGCGCGCGAGGCTGTGGCATACGTGCACCTCGATCCCGCGCTCGGCCGGCGCTTCGCCGAGCTCCGCCTCCGGTTGCAAATCGAGGATCGCGTTCTGCACGCGCGCGAGCCAGGTCGGCGCGGGATTCCCGACGAAACGCGACGCATCGCCCGACGCGGCGCTTTCAGTCAGTTCGTGCAGCATGTGCAACTGCGCCTGCGTCTGCCGGCCCCACTCCGCGAGCAGCGGATGGCCGACTTCCTGATAGTCCAGCCGGCCGGCCGCGTCGAGCGCCTCGGCATGCGCGGCGGTGACGATGTCGAACCAGAATTCTCGGCACGGATTGAGCGCATAGACACGCACGTCGATCCAGCGCGACAGCTCGCGCAGCAGCGCGACGTGCAGCGGCGGCATCGTCGGCAGCGCGAACACGCTGACCGATTCAGGCCAGTCGGCACGCGCGACGGTTTCGGGATCGAGGTTGCGCGCCTCCACGAGGAAGCGATGCGCGGGCGGCGTGCCGCTGTCGCTCAGCTCCGCAAGCAGCGCGCGCCACAGCGCCGCCTGCCAGTGCTCGTCGTCGCGTGCGGCATCGCTGATTCCGCGCGGCGCGACGTCGCTCGCGAGCACCGACTCGCCGGCCTGCCATGCGGCCAGCCATTCGGGCCGATAGGTCAGGTAATGATCGAGCACGGCCGCGACGCGCTGTGCGAGCTCGTAGCGCATCGCGTCGTCGGACGCGGACAGATACGCAGCCAGGCGCGGCGACGCGAGCCACGGCGCGCCGCTCGCACCCTGCGCGAACAGCCGGTAGCAGCGCCACACGAGGCGGTCCGGCGCGAACGGCGAGCGGGCGGGCACCGTCAGCACGCGGCCGATCTGCGCCCACAGCCATTGCGCGAGATACGTAAACTCGACGTTCGCGCACACGCCGTGGCGCACGGCGATGTCGAGTTCCAGACGGCGGCGCAGCGCCGCGCTCGGCACGATGACCTGTTGCGGCGCCCACGGGCCGTTGCGGGCCGGAAACGCGGCCAGGTCGTCGAGCAGCGCGTCGGCCAGCGTTTCGTGACGGTTCGAATAGAAGAGATGGAGCATGAAGCGGGTGTCGGAGCCTCGCGCCGGCCAGGCCGTGCGAACGGGAGCACCAAGGATAGCAAAAGGACCGTCGCGGCGAACCTCGTCCGAAAGGCCAGGTTTTGCGGACGACGAAATACGATAGACTCGTCGCCAGTCAATACGCCGCCCCGGGCGTCTTCGTCTGTCATTCAGCCCATCGATGCGCTATTCGGTCGAAATCAGAAAGTTTTTCTACAGCCAGTACTTTTTCGGCGGCCTGCGGATCGCGGTCGGCGTATCGCTGCCGGCCGTGCTGTGCCTGATCGTGTTTCACAACCGGGAGCTCGGCTTCACGATCTCGACCGGCGCGCTCGGCGCGTGCGTCGTCGACATGCCGGGCCCGCTGAAGTACAAGCACAACGAAATGCTCGCGTGCAGCGTGATCGGCTTCCTGGCCGCGCTCGCGACCGGCCTCGCCACGCCGAACATCTTCGCGTTGTGGCTGACGATCGTGCCGCTCACGTTCGTGCTGTCGCTGATCGTCGTCTACGGCAACCGCTGGCCGCAGATCAGCTTCGCGACGCTGTTCATGATGGTGATGACACTCGAGGAGAAGTTCACGCCGCTGCAGGCGTTCGTCAATGCCGGCTGGATTCTCGCGGGCGGCCTCTGGTACACGTACTGGGCGACGCTCGTGTCGCAATGGCAGGCGCGCCGGATCGAACAGCAGGCGCTCGCCGAAAGCCTGTTCGCGTGCGCCGACTACCTGCTCGCGCGTGCGCAGTTCTACGATCTCGATGCCGATCTCGACGAGTGCTATCGCAATCTCGTCGCGAAGCAGATCACCGCGGTCGAAACGCAGGAAACCGCGCGCGACATCGTGCTGCGCAACCTGCCGAAGCTGCGCCGCGGCAAGCTCGACCCCGGCCGCACGACGATGTACAACCTGTTCATCAACAGCGTCGACCTCCACGAGCTGTTCGTCGGCGCGCACACCGACTACCCGCTCGTGCGCAACACGTTCGGTGGCTCCGACCTGATCATTTTCTATCGCGATCTGATCCGCAAGGCGGCCCGCGACCTCGAGGAAATCGGCCTCGCGGTGCTCGAGAATCGCGCGCCGCATTCGCGGATCAGCGTCAAGGCCGAACTGCGCGCGATCGAGTACGAGATCGAGCTGATGCGCAAGAAGAACTTCCCCGCCACCAACGCGGAAGCCTACGCAGCCGTGCTCGCGACGTTCCGGCGCATCTGGAGCGCGACGCGCCTGATCGACCGGATGCGCCGCAACCTGTCTGGCCATGCCGATCCGCAGCAGACCGAACTGAAGATCGACAAGGCACTCACGCGCTTCCTGCAGCGGCGCCGGATGTCGCCGCTGCTGATTTTCTCGAACCTGAACATGCGCTCGCCGAGCTTTCGCCATGCGCTGCGCGTGACGATCGCGGTCGCGGTCGGCTTCTGGCTCGGCCGGCTGCTGCCGCTCACGAACGCCTACTGGATCGTGATGACGACCATCATCATCCTGAAGCCCGGCTACTCGCTCACCAAGCAGCGCAACGCGCAGCGTATCGTCGGCACGTTGATCGGCTGCGCGGCGAGCATTGCGCTGATCTACACGGTCAAGGAGCCGCACCTGCTGATCGCGATCATGTTCGGGTCGATGGTGATGAGCTACAGCCTGCTGCTGTTCAACTACGCGGCGAGCGTCGTGTTCACGTCGTCTTACGTGCTGCTGATGTTCCACCTGCTCGCGCCGGGCAGCATGCGCATCATCGGCGAGCGCGCGATCGACACCGTGGTCGGCTGCATGATCGCGATCGCAGCGAGCCGCCTGTTCCCGTACTGGGAATACCGGCTGATGGGCAAGCTCGTCACCGACATGCTGACCTCGACCCGCAAGTATTTCGAGGCCGTGTGGCGCGCCGGGCGCGGCGTGTCGCCGCCGCCCGTGCCGGCTGCCGACGGCGCTGCGGTCGTGCCGGTCGTCGCCGCGGCGATCGAGACGCCGGCCACCGCCCTCGACGACGACTACCGCTACCGCCTCGCGCGCAAGGACGTGCACATCGCGTTCGCGAACCTCGGCCAGGCGTTCCAGCGAATGATGATCGAGCCGAAGGCGCACCAGCGCTTCGTGCCGGAGCTGAACGACCTGCTCGTGCAGACGCACGTGCTCGGTGCCCAGATCACCGCCGCCGCGCCGCTGATCCGCAGCGCGTGCGCGGCCGACGAGAACATCGTCCACGACGATGCGTTGCGCCGCGGCCTGTCCGCCGTGCTCGAGAACCTGGAGAAGGCGGAAGCCGGCGAGCCGCCGCCGGCCGACCAGCTCGACGCGACGAAGCAGATCACCCGCGACCTCGATGCGATGGTCGTGTCCGCGGAAAAATCCGACGCGGTGGGCGCCGAGCTCACGCACGACCTGAAGGTGCTCGCGCACCAGTGCAAGCAGATGCTCGCGTCGTCGCTGCTGATCCGCAAGGACGCGAGCATCATCCGCCTGCCCGCATGAGGCCCTGAAGTCGTTCCGCCACCGGCCGCCCGCGCACGCAAGCGGGCCGGCCGGCAGCGCTCCCCGCTCCCGCAACGCCCTCCCGAAGCATGACCCGCACGCCCCATACGGCCCACGCGTCCGCCGCGCGACGGCCCCACCTCCGATTGCCCCAGTTGCGCCAGTCAGGGAATACCCGATTCCGGTCGCAGGCTCCGGCTTGTTATCATTCCGACATCTTCAAGTTGTATATACAACTTGAACCAACCGGGCCGGCCCCGTTCGCCCGGTCCGTCGCATAACGATATCGGAGACTCGATGAAGAACTTGCAGCGCCATCTGAGCGCGCGGCACATCCGCTTTCTCGCGCTGGGCTCGGCGATCGGCACCGGCCTGTTCTACGGCTCGGCGTCCGCGATCCAGCTCGCGGGCCCGGCGGTAATCCTGGCCTATATCCTGGGCGGCGCGGCTGTCTACATGGTGATGCGTGCGCTCGGCGAGATGGCCGTGCGCGAGCCCGTCGCCGGCTCGTTCGGCCACTACGCAACCGAAAACCTCGGCCCGTTCGCGGGCTTCGTCACCGGCTGGACCTACACGCTCGAAATGGTGATCGTCGCGATCGCCGACATCACGGCATTCGGCATCTACATGGGCTTCTGGTTTCCGGATGTCCCTCAATGGATCTGGGTGCTCGGCGTCGTCGCGGTCATCTGCGGGCTGAACCTGTGCCATGTGAAGGTGTTCGGCGAGCTCGAGTTCTGGCTGTCGATCATCAAGGTCGGCGCGATCGTCGCGATGATCGGCGGCGGCGTCGCGATCCTGCTGACCGGCATGCATTTCGGCCATTCGGCCGACGTGCCGACGTTCGCGAACCTGTGGAACCATGGCGGCTTCTTCCCGAACGGGATCGGCGGGTTGATCGCGTCGCTGTCGGTCGTGATCTTCGCGTACGGCGGCATCGAGGTGATCGGGATGAGCGCCGGCGAGGCGAAGGATCCTGAGCGCGTGATTCCGCGCGCGATCAACGCGGTGCCCGCGCGCATCCTGTTGTTCTACGTGCTGACGATGGTCGTGCTGATGTCGATCAGCCCGTGGACGGGCGTCGGCAGCGACGGCAGCCCGTTCGTGCAGATCTTTTCGGCGCTCGGCGTGAAGTCGGCCGCGACCATTCTCAACCTCGTGGTGATCAGCGCGGCGATCTCGGCGATCAACAGCGACATCTTCGGCGCGGGCCGGATGATGTTCGGGATGGCGCGGCAGGGCCAGGCGCCGCGCGTGCTGATGGCGACGTCGCGGCACGGCGTGCCATGGGTCACGGTGCTCGTGATGGCCGGCGCGCTGCTGATCGGCGTGCTGCTCAACTACCTGATGCCGAAGGACGTGTTCCTGGTGGTCGCGGCGATCGCGACGTTCGCGACCGTGTGGGTGTGGCTGATGATCCTGCTGTCGCAGGTCGCGATGCGCCGCCGCCTGTCGAGCGCGGAGGTCGCGGCGCTGAAGTTCAAGGTGCCGCTGTGGCCCGTCGCACCCGCGCTGACGATCGCGTTCATGGCTTTCGTGATCGTGATGCTCGGCTGGTTCGAAGATACGCGCGTCGCGCTCTACGTCGGCGCGGCATGGCTCGCGCTGCTCGCGCTCCTGTTCTACGCACGAGTCCGCCCGAAATTTGCGCCTGCGTCACGGTGACGCACGGCTGACCTTCCACGCGGCGCGCCGGCTTCGGCGCCCGCATCTATCGCGGCGCGACGCCTCGCGCCGCCCGCCGCTTCCACTCTTCCAGCCGTTCCTGCGCATCGCTGGCGGCCCGGCCGGGCCGCGCGGCGATCATGCGCATCCGCGCCGGCGTCAGTGCGACGCGGCGCTCGCGGCCTCGGCCGGATGAGCCTCGTCGTACGCGTGCTTCTGCGAGATCGCGTTATACAGGATCGTCCCGATCACGAGCAGCACGGCCACGACGATCAGGATGCTCACGTTGCGGACAGGGTTCTTCTTGCGCTGATCGTTCATGGTCGGTACGGCTCCGTCGATTTCGTTGAAGCGGGCATTCTACGCGCTTGCGCCTGCGCTGCGACGCCCCGGTAGCGCACCTCCCTCCCATCTTCCTCCCCGCTTTCCGACACCTTTCATTTGATAATCATTCCCATTTCGATCTAGAATCCGAAATCTTTCGCTTTGTAATGTTTCGGGTTGCTCGGGCGGCAGGCACGCCCCGGAACGCTTCTTCGTCCGCCTGCCTCATCGGAGTCTCCATGTCGAATCCGCGCACCCGCCTGCTGCCGCTCGCCGGCACCCTCGCCCTTGCCGCCGCCGCATTCGCGCCACTGGCCCACGCGGCCGAGGAAGTGAGCCTGTACACCACCCGCGAACCGAAGCTGATCCAGCCGCTGATCGACGCGTTCACGAAACAGAGCGGCGTCAAGGTCAACACGGTGTTCGTGAAGGACGGCCTGCTCGAGCGCGTGAAGGCGGAAGGCGCGCAGTCGCCGGCCGACGTGCTGATGACGGTCGACATCGGCAACCTCCTCGACCTCGTCGACGGCGGCCTCGCGCAGCCGGTGCGCTCGAAGGTGCTCGACGATGCGATTCCCGCGAACCTGCGCGGCGCGCAAGGCGACTGGTACGCGCTGTCGCTGCGCGATCGCGTGCTGTACGTGGAGAAGGACCTGAAGGTCGACGCGTTCCGCTACGAGGATCTCGCCGATCCGAAATGGAAGGGCAAGGTCTGCATCCGCTCGGGGCAGCATCCGTACAACACGGCACTCGTCGCGGCGATGATCGCGCACGACGGCGAAGCCGCGGCCGAAAAGTGGCTGCGGGGCGTGAAGGCGAACCTCGCCCGCAAGGCGACGGGCGGCGACCGCGACGTCGCGCGCGACATTCTCGGCGGCATCTGCGACGTCGGTCTTGCCAACGCGTACTACGTCGGTCACATGAAGAACGCGGAGCCGGGCACCGATGCGCGCAAGTGGGGCGACGCGATCAAGGTCGTGCGGCCGACGTTCGCGAACGCGAAGAGCGGCGGCACGCACGTGAACATCAGCGGCGCGACGGTCGCGAAGCACGCGCCGCACAAGGCCAACGCGGTGAAGCTGCTCGAGTACCTCGTGTCGCCGGAAGCGCAGGCGCTGTATGCGCAGGCGAACTACGAATATCCGGTGCGCGCGAACGTGAAGCTCGATCCGGTGATCGCGAGCTTCGGCACGCTGAAGGTCGACCCGCTGCCGCTGACCGACATCGCGAAGCACCGCAAGGCGGCCAGCCAGCTCGTCGACAAGGTCGGCTTTGACAACTGACGCAACGTTCGTCCGCGCGCGCTGCCGGCCGCTCCGTTCGCGCGCCGGCGGCCTCTGGCTGGGCGCGGCCGTCGCGATCGCCGCGGCGGTCGCGGCGCCGGTCGCGGTGCTGATCGCCGCCGCGTTCGGCGCCGATCTCGCGCACTGGAAGCATCTCGCCGAATTCGTGCTGCCGCAGGCGCTCGTCAACACGCTGCTGTTGCTCGCGGGCGTCGGCACGATCGTCACGGTGGTCGGCACCGGCTGCGCGTGGCTCGTCACCGCGTACGACTTTCCCGGCCGCCGGATGCTGACCTGGGCGCTGCTGCTGCCGCTCGCGGTGCCCACCTATATCGTCGCGTTCGCCTATCTCGACCTGCTCCATCCGATCGGCCCCGTGCAGGGCGCGATCCGCTGGCTGCTCGGCTTCGACAGCCCGCGCCAGTTCCGTCTGCCCGACCTGCGCTCGCTGCCCGGCGCGATCTTCGTGCTCGGTTTCGTGCTGTATCCGTACGTGTACCTGAGCACGCGCGCGATGTTCGTCACGCAGTCCGCGAGTCTGCTCGAAGCCGCGCGCACGCTCGGCGCGGGACGCATCGAGACGTTCTGGCGCGTCGTCGTGCCGCTCGCGCGGCCCGCGATCGCGGTCGGCGTGAGCCTTGCGCTGCTCGAAACGCTCAATGACATCGGCGCATCTGAATTCCTCGGCGTGCAGACGCTGACCGTGTCGGTCTACACGACGTGGATCACGCGCTCCGATCTCGCCGGCGCCGCGCAGATCGCGCTCGCGATGCTCGCGATCGTCGTCGGCATGATCGCGCTCGAACGCTACGGGCGCCGCCGCCAGCGCTACGCGCACGGCCGGCGCATGCGTCCGGTCGCACCGCGCAAGCTGACGGGCGCGGCCGCGTGGAGCGCCGCCGCGCTCGGCTGGCTGCCGGTGCTGCTCGGCTTCGGCGCGCCGGCCGCATACCTCGCGGTCGAGACCGGCAAGCGGCTGCATCTCGTCGGCGGCGTATCCGCGCAATTGATGACCGGGCTCGCGAACACGCTGACGATCGCCGCCGCCGCAACCGTCGCGACGCTCGCATGCGGGCTCGTCGTCGCATGGGCGGCGCGCGCGCAGCGCGACAGCGCGCGCGCGGGCCCGGCCCGCGTGTGCGCGCGAATCGCGAGCCTCGGCTACGCGGTGCCGGGCACCGTGCTCGCGATCGGCCTGCTGATCCCGTTCGCGGCGGCCGATCGGCTGCTCGGCGCGGCGCTCGGCCGTGACGGACTGCTGCTGATGGGATCGGCGGCCGCGCTCGTGATCGCCTACACCGTACGCTTTCTCGCAATCTCGGCCGGCAGCATCGAAGCCGGCCTCGCGCGCATCCCGCCGTCGCTCGAACACGCCGCGCGCTCGCTCGGCGAGACGGCCGGCGGCACGCTGCGCCGCGTGCACCTGCCGCTGCTGCGGCCCGCGCTCACGACGAGCGCACTGCTCGTCTTCGTCGACGCGATGAAAGAGCTGCCGGCGACGCTGCTGCTGCGCCCGCTGAATTTCGACACGCTCGCGACCTGGCTGTATGCGGAGGCCGCGCGCGGCACCTATGAGGAAGGCGCGGTCGCCGCGCTCGCGATCGTGCTGGCCGGGCTCGTGCCCGTGATCCTGCTCGCGCGCACCCGTCACAAGATCGGAGCCTGACACCGTGAACCTGCTCGAACTCGACGACCTCTGCGTCGCCTACGACACGCCGCACGGCCGCCGCACGGTGGTCGACGGGCTGAGCCTCGCGCTGCCGCGCGGCGACATCGGCTGCCTGCTCGGCGCATCGGGCTGCGGCAAGACCACCGTGCTGCGCGCGATCGCGGGCTTCGAGCCCGTACGCATGGGACGCATCGTGCTGGACGGCACGCCCGTCGCGGCGCCGTCGCTCGACGTGCCGCCCGAGCGGCGACGCATCGGGATGATGTTCCAGGACTATGCGCTGTTCCCGCATCTGAGTGCGGCCGACAACGTCGCGTTCGGCCTGCGGCGCATGCCGAAGGCCGAGCGGCGCGCGCGCGTCGCGGACATGCTTGAGCTCGTCGGCCTCGCCGCTTCCGGCAACGCGTATCCGCACGAACTGTCGGGCGGCCAGCAGCAGCGCGTCGCCCTCGCCCGCGCGCTCGCGCCGTCGCCCGAGCTGCTGCTGCTCGACGAGCCGTTCTCGAATCTCGACGTCGATACGCGCGAGCGGCTCGCGTTCGAGCTGCGCGACATCCTGAAGCGCACGGGCCACACCGCGATCCTCGTCACGCACAATCAGGCGGAAGCGTTCGCGATCGCCGACCGGATCGGCGTGATGAAGGACGGCCGGCTCGCGCAATGGGACACGCCGTACGCGCTGCACCACCATCCGGCCAGCTCGTTCGTCGCGGAGTTCGTGCGCCGCGACGCGCTCGCGGACGAACGCGCACGCGCGCTGTCGCGCGGCCGCTGACCGGGCGATAACGGCGCGTATCGGCGGCGCGCACACGTAACGCACATGCGCACCGGCGCGGTCCGTTGCCGCCCCGCGCGCTATGCCGGCTCGGACAGATCGCGCACCGGCAGCGCGGTCGAATACTTGATCTGCTCCATCGCGAACGACGAACTCACGTCGAACAGCGGCACCGCGCGGATCAGTTGCTTGTACACGCGATCGTAATCGTCGATCCCGGCCACCACGACCCGCAGCAGATAGTCGGTCTCGCCGCTCATCCGGTAGACCTCGACGACTTCCGGCATGTCGCGCACGGCCTGCGTGAAGCGCTGCGCCCACTCCTCGGTGTGCTGGTTCGTGCGGATCGCGACGAACACCGTCGTGCCGACACCGAGCTTGCGCGGATCGCACAGCGCGACCTGCGCGCGAATCGCGCCGGTTTCCTTGAGCCGCTGCACGCGCTTCCAGCAGGGCGTCTGCGACAAATTCACGCGCTGCGCGAGTTCCGCGATCGGCAATGTGGCATCTGCCTGCAACAGCTCAAGCAGTTTGCGATCGATGGCATCCATTTACCCGGTCCCTCGTAGATAGAAATTTTTTCTATGCATCCTGCATGACGGGGAACAATATGGAAACCGCCGCGCGGCGTCGACCGGGATAAATACCAATCAGGCCGGGAAGCATCCGCGTCACGCGCGATCCCCCGCGCAGCGGCCCATCGATCATCGGCACACCAGACGAAACAGGCGATTCCATCCGTCAAGATGGAATCGCCTGAAGTCATTGCGGCTGCGCAGCCTGCTGGCCGCTCGCGGCGAATGCGGCACCTGCGCGCCGCCTTACCGTGAGATCGCTCAATACGCGACCGTTGCGATTTCGCGCACGAAGCTGTGTTGCTCGAGCGCATCGACGAACGCGACCGCGTAGTCTTCCGCCGAGATCCTGCTGTTGCCCTCTGCGTCCACGATCAGCTTGCCCGTGCCCGTGCGGAACGTGCCCGTGCGCTCGCCCGGCGCGATCAGGGCTGCCGGCGCGAAGAACGTCCAGTCGAGATCGCCGACCGTTTTCAGATAATCGAGCGCATCGCGATGCGCGAGCGCGACTGCCTTGTACGCGTCCGGGAAACCTTCGGTGTCGACCAGTTGCTTGCCCGGCGCGACTTCGAGCGAACCGGCGCCCCCCACCACCACGAGCCGCTTCAGGCCCGCCTGGCGCGTGCTTTCCACCAGCGCCTTCGCCGCGGCGGTGATCTTCGCGGGTTCGTCCTGCTTCTGGCTGTATGCGCTCGCGACGACGTCGTGGCCCGGCAGCGCGGCCGCGATGCTGGCCGCATCGAACAGGTCGGCCGCCTTCGCGGTGATGCCGTCGCCGGCCGCGCCCGGATGGCGTGACAGCGCGGTCACGCGATGGCCGCGGCGCACGGCTTCCGCGGCGATGCGCGAGCCGATCATCCCGGTGGCGCCGAACAGTGCGATGTTCAAGGTACGTTGCGTCATGTCGATTCTCCAGAAGTAAAAAGTAACCAAGTTGATTACATATAAGATCGAAAAAAAACGGAGCAACACTCCGTCGTACCGGTCGCCGCGCGTGCGCGTCACCCGGCCTCCTGCCCTGCATCAGCCGTTGCTCGCGATCACCCGCCGGTGCTTCCCGCCGGCCGGCGGCGCTGCTCCGATTCGAGCACGTCGGCCGTGACGTCCGCAAGCGTGCGCGTGGCAAGCGATGCTTCCATCGCGCGCTGCGCGTCGCCGATATAGCCGATCAGCACGCCCTGAATGTGCCGCCCGACGAGACATGCGGGATTCGGCGCCTCGCGATGCAGCGCGAACAGCTGCGCATCGTCGACCGCGCGATACACGTCGAGCAGCGTGATCTCGCCGGGCTCGCGCGCCAGCAGCGCGCCGCCGCCCGCGCCGAGCTGCGACGTGGTCAGCCCCGCGGCCGCCAGCATCGACAGCAGACGGCGAATCAGTGCCGGATTCGTGTTCACGCTACCCGCGATGATGTCGGACGACAGCGGCGCACCTTCCTGCATCGACAGCAAGGCGAGCACATGGACGGCAAACGCGAACCGGCTGCTGGTATTCATTCCTCACTCACTCGGTGACGCCGGCCCGAACGGCAGCCGGCGACAATGTGTACGCACTATAGTTACATTTTACGCATTCCGCAAGGGCCGCTTACTCGCCGCTGGCCGGCTTCGCACCCGATGCGTTCTGCTGACTCCACTGCTGGAGCTTCTTGCCGGCCTCCGCCATCTTCGCGCCGGCTTCCGATGCCGCGTGTGCGACGACGGCGGAAGCGGCCGCATCGATCTGCGCCTGCGCGGCGGACGCGAGGCCGCTCGCGGACAGCGGCGGCACGGCCGAGGCCGCGCTCGCGATGCCGGCCTTCGCGGCATTGATCTGTTGGTTGACGGTACTCGCCACCTGGTCGAGCGCCTTGGCCGCGTTGTTCGCGGCATCGGCGGCCGCGCTGGCGGCCGTATCGGGTTGCGTGGCCGGCGTGCCGGACTTCTCGCAGCCTGCGAGCAACAGCGCCGCACCGACGGCCGCGGCCGCCAGCACGGACCCGGGCACGCGACGCGCCAGCCAAGTCTTCATCTTCATCAGCGATCTCCGGCCGTGCGCCGCACGGCCTGAATGGTTGGACCAGCGTCGATGATACCGCCTGTGGATCAGGGCCAATGACGACTGGTGATTAAAAATGCCTTTCAATTTCGGATTTGTCTGATTCAATCGCAGGCGTGCCGAGACTAAAGTGGGCAGGCTTCAATCCGCTCCGTCTGCTGCCCGCTTCTTCATGGCTTTCCTCATCGACTGGTTCATCGCGCTGGCCGCCGCGCTCGCCGCCACCCTGTTCCTGTGCCTTCGCTCACCGTCCGCGTCGCGCCTGCGCGCGGCCGGACGCCCGCGCCGCGTGGCGTGCGCTCGCCTGCTCGCCCAGGCGGTGATCGGCTTCTGGACGGCCGCGCTGATCGTCGCGCAAGGCATCCTTGGCCCCGACGGCGACGGCCAGTCGCACGCGGGCTTCGCGGCGCTCGCGTTTGCCGCACTCGGGCTCACCACCGTCGCCGCCTATTGGTGTGCCTGCGCACTGCGGCTGCGGCGCTCGCGCGTGCTGTTCGCCCGCCGCTGACGCGCCAGACCGGTGCATCGCGGCGCACCACGCCGCGCATCGCACGCACCAGTTGCGCTCGCGTCGCACCACACGCGTGCACACGCTGCCCCTCCGGCCCCACACGCGGCCTGCCCCGCTCCCGTGCACGCATCGCCCGCGTGCCGCATCGCACGGCCGCCCGCACCACTTACACGCACACATTCACCAAGTTGGCTCGATATTTGCCTTCCTCGCCCGTTTTTTGCGCAAGGAAGCCACGGCATGGATGGTCTGAAATCCGGCGTCGACACACTGTTCCTGTTGATCGGCGCCGTCATGGTGCTCGCGATGCACGCGGGCTTCGCATTTCTCGAGCTCGGCACGGTCCGCAAGAAGAACCAGGTCAACGCGCTCGTGAAGATCCTGGTCGACTTCTCGGTGTCGACGCTCGCGTACTTCTTCATCGGCTACACGATCGCGTATGGCGTCGAATTCTTCGACGACATCGGCACGCTGTCGCAGCACAGCGGCTACGCGCTCGTGCGCTTCTTCTTCCTGCTGACGTTCGCGGCGGCCATTCCGGCGATCGTGTCCGGCGGCATCGCCGAACGCGCGAAATTCAATCCTCAGCTCGTCGCGACGCTGATCATCGTCGGCTTCATCTATCCGTTCTTCGAAGGAATGGCATGGAATGAACGCTTCGGCGTGCAGGGCTGGCTCGCGCATGCGTTCGGCGCGCCGTTCCACGATTTCGCGGGCTCGGTCGTCGTGCACGCGTTCGGCGGCTGGGTCGCGCTGCCGGCCGTGCTGCTGCTCGGCGCACGCCACGGCCGCTATGCGAAGGATGGCCGGATCGCCGCGCACCCGCCGTCGAACATTCCGTTCCTCGCGCTCGGCGCATGGGTGCTCGCGGTCGGCTGGTTCGGCTTCAACGTGATGAGCGCGCAAACGCTCGACAAGATCAGCGGCCTGGTCGCCGTGAACTCGCTGATGGCGATGGTCGGCGGCACGCTCGCCGCGTGGATGGCCGGCCGCAACGATCCGGGCTTCACGTACAACGGCCCGCTCGCGGGCCTCGTCGCGGTCTGCGCGGGCTCCGACGTGATGCACCCGATCGGTGCGCTCGTCACCGGCGCGGCCGCCGGCGCGTTGTTCGTCGCGATGTTCACCTGCGTGCAGAACAAGTGGCGCATCGACGACGTGCTCGGCGTGTGGCCGCTGCACGGGATGTGCGGCGCGCTCGGCGGCATCGCGGCCGGCGTGTTCGGGCAACCTGCGTTCGGCGGCCTCGGCGGCGTGTCGTTCATGTCGCAGCTCATCGGCACACTCGGCGGCATCGCGATCGCCACCGCCGGCGGCACGCTCGTGTACGGCGCGCTGAAGGCGACCGTCGGGCTGCGCCTCGAGCGCGAAGCCGAATTCGACGGCGCCGACCTGTCGATCCACCGCATCTCGGCGACGCCCGAGCGCGACTGAGCGCGAATACGCGTCCAACCGGCGTTCGGCAGCGCGCCTGACGGACGCCCGGCGCATCATTACGTTTTCAATTCAAAAAACTTTCATCGAGCATCCCTACACTTCGGTCCAGTTTTCAACTCGCCTTCGCATTGCTTGCTGATCGCCTGCTTCGCGAAAGGCCATTCTTCCAACATTCGAAACTGGACTCCACATGCCCGCGTTGCCCAATGCTTCCCGTCGTCAGGCCCTGAAGATCCTCGCCGGCGCGCCCATGCTGCCCCTCTCCGGCCTCGCGCTGCCGGCCCTGCTGACGGGCTGCGGCGGCGACGACAATCCGGCGGCGACGCCGGCCGCCGCCGCGTACACGTCGGCGGCATTCTCGGCGATGGCCGCGCCCACGCTCGACAACGCGGCCGCGATGGCCACGACGACGGTCGGCTCGACGCTGTCGGTGTCGTTCTCGGACGGCTCGTCGCGCAACTTCAAGCTCGCGTACCGGCCGTTCTTCGTGACGGGCGACATGGTGCCGGACGGCAAGGGCGGCACGACGCTCGCGGGCGGCTACTACGACATCAACAACCAGCCGATCATCGACCGCTCGGTGGCGGGCAAGGAGCGCCAGTTCTATTCGGACTGCCCGGACGGCAGCTCGCTGCTGACGCTGAAGAATGCGAACGTGGCCGGCGTGAAGGGCAACACGGTGTTCGCGGTCGTGCAGTTCGAATACACGACGCGCGACCAGGCGAGCGCATCGCAGTACGGCCAGCTGCCGTCGCCGATCGCGGTGATCACGCTCGACCAGGATCCGGCCAGCGGCGCGCTGAAGGTCGTCAAGTATCACAACGTCGACACGTCGAAGGCGCACGGCCTGTGGATCACGTGCGGCGCGAGCCTGTCGCCGTGGGGCACGCATCTGTCGAGCGAGGAATACGAGCCGGACGCGACGAAGGCCGCGACCGACGCGCAGTTCAAGGCATTCAGCCGGAACACGTTCGGCGACGAGACGAAGGCGAACCCCTATCACTACGGCCACCTGCCCGAGATCACGGTGAACCCGGACGGCACCGGCTCGGTGAAGAAGCACTACTGCCTCGGCCGCATCTCGCACGAGCTGATCCAGGTGATGCCGGACCAGCGCACGGTGATGATGGGCGACGACGCCACCAACGGCGGCCTGTTCATGTTCGTCGCCGACAAGGCGGCCGACCTGTCGGCCGGCACGCTGTACGTCGCGAAGTGGACGCAGACGTCGTCCGCCGGCGCCGGCAGCGCGACGCTCACGTGGATCAGGATCGGTCACGCGACCAGCGGCGAGATCGAGACGCTCGCGAACACGCTGAAGGCGTCGGACATCATGGACCTGACGACGACCGACCCGAACGACGCGAGCTACACGAAGATCCACTTCGGCGGCAAGTTCAACTGGATGCGCGTGAAGCCCGGTATGGAAAAGGCGGCCGCGTTCCTCGAGACGCACCGCTACGCGGCGCTGATCGGTGGCAGCATGGCGTTCACGAAGCTCGAAGGCACGACGGTCAACGCGAAGGACAAGATCGTCTACACGGCGATGTCGCGGATTGAGACGTCGATGGTCCAGGGCAATGCGGTGTCGCGCGACGTCGCGGTGGACAAGAAGATCGCGGCAGGCGCCGTCTACGCGCTGAACCTGAAGGCCGGCCAGCGCGACACGTCGGGCGGCGCGATCGACAGCGAGTGGGTGCCGGTCGACATGGGCGCGCCGGCCGCGCTCGTCGGCGAGGACCTCGCCGCGGCCGATGCGCTCGGCAACCTCGCGAACCCGGACAAGATCGCGAACCCCGACAACCTGAAGTTCTCCGAGAAGCTGCGCACGCTCTTCATCGGCGAAGACTCGGGCATGCACGTGAACAACTTCCTGTGGGCGTACAACGTCGACACGAAGTCGCTCGCACGCGTGCTGTCGTGCCCGGCCGGCGCCGAATCGACGGGCCTGCACGCGGTCGACGAGATCAACGGCTGGACCTACATCATGAGCAACTTCCAGCACGCGGGCGACTGGGAGACGCCGCTGCACGACAAGGTCAAGCCGACGCTCGACCCGCTCGTGCGCGCGAACTTCAAGGACCGCTTCGGCGCCAGCGTCGGCTACCTGACGGCCGAGCCGACCAGCATCAAGCTCGCGAAGGGCTGACCCTCGGCACCGTGGGGCCACGTGCCCCTGTCACGCTTTCTTCATCACGTTTCATTCGTCGGCGCTCCACGCCGGTTTACGCGCGATGCCCATTGCGGGCATCGCGCTTTTTTTTGCGCGCGCCGCACGCACGCAGGCGCGCACGAGCCCGGTCGAACGGGCGATTTCAGCGATCGGGGGATAATACGGACCTGATGCGTCCGGCGGACGGGCAAAAAAAAGCGCCACGGAGACCGTGGCGCTAAAAAAGTTCTAGCCATTCCGAGGGCCGTGCTAGAACCTGAGAGACTGCGCGAAACACCGTTGCCGGTTAAACTCGTGAAACGATGTTTCGAAAACGTGAGACATTCTTTCCGTTTCCGCCCGACAAGTCAAGCGGTATTTGCACCGGTTTGTTCACTTCCCGGTAATGCTCATTTGAGCGCTTTCCTAATAAACCAAGGGTGAACCCGTAAAATCTCATGCGATGAACGATTCACCCATGGAACATGCATCTTTTGACAATCATCCTACAATACCAACAAAATTGAAATCGAGTTTCGGAAATAGAGAGAATCCCTCGTGTCGACACCTGTAACGCCTCCCGCGCCCCGAGACCGCGAATCGTCGCCGGACGAGATCACCGCGCTCGCGCGCGGCCTCGCCGTGCTGCGGCGCATCGCGGCCGCCGACGCCCCGGTCAGCAACCGCGAACTCACCGAATTGACGGGCATCCCGAAGCCGACCGTGTCGCGCATCACCGCGACGCTCGTCAGCGCCGGCTTCCTGTTCCAGTTGCCCGACAGCGAGCGCTTCGTGCTGACCGCGTCGGTGCTGGAGCTGAGCCACGGCTTCCTGCGCAACTTCGACATCCGCGCGCGCTCGCGGCCGTTCATGATCGAACTCGCCGAGCGCACGTCGCTGTCGGTGCACCTCGCGGTGCGCGACCGGCTCGACATGGTCGCGATCGACGTGATCCGGCCGCGCTCGGCCGTGCTCGTCACGCGTCTCGAGATCGGCTCGCGGATGGACATCGCGCGCACCGCGGTCGGCCGCGCGTATCTCGCGGCACTGGAGGACGACGAGCGCCGCGCGCTGCTCGACGCGCTGCGCGCGACGGCCGGCGACGACTGGCCGCACGTATCGGCGCGCCTGAACCCCGGCGTCGAGGACGCGATGCGCACGGGCCATGCGATCGCGATCGGCGAATGGCGCGAAGGGCTGAACGCGGTCGCGGCCGGTTTCGTCGGCCCGTCGGGCCAGCGCTATTCGGTGAACTGCGGCGGCGCATCCAGTCAGTGCCCGCCCGAATGGCTGCAGGAACACGTGGTGCCCGCGCTGCACGAATGCATCGCGAAAATCACCCGCGAGATCGGCGGCGCACCCGCCCGGCGCAGCGCCGCGTAATCGATCCGTCATCGTCCCGTCGCCTTCTGTAACGACCGTAACCCGTTGAAAGATAGACGACTGGACTGTAACGGGGACGGGACGTAGCATCATGCCCATCGTCGCGCCGCATTCTCGGCGCGCACCGCTCTTTCCTTTTCCCGCGCGGGCCGGAAGGGCCCGGATCGAGCCGGCCCTCCGGCACCGCAAGCCCACGCGCCGCCCCAAGCCCGTTTCCCGGCCCGCCGCGCCGTCTTCCTGACAGAACACGATGGACAACCAACAAAAGCCCACGCCCCCTTCGAAGGATCCCGCCTCCCCCGCCGCGCGCCGTCCGCGCCGCCCGCTGGTGATCGGGACGCTCGCGGTCGTCGTCATCGGCGGCTTGCTGTGGTGGCACCCGTGGAACCGTACGCAGGCGGACGCGCCGGCAGCGGGCAGCGCGGCCTCCGGCGCGAGTGCCGGCGGTGGCGGCCATCGCGGCCGCGGCGGCCCCGCCGCCATGGCGAACGTTCCGCAACCCGTATCGGTCGCGACCGCGACGCAGGGCGAGATGCCGATCGTGCTGTCCGCGCTCGGCACCGTGACGCCGCTCGCGAACGTGACGGTCAAGACGCAGTTGTCGGGTTATCTGCAGTCCGTCGCGTTCCAGGAAGGCCAGATCGTCAAGAAAGGCGACCTGCTTGCGCAGGTCGACCCGCGCCCGTATCAGGTCGCGCTCGAGAATGCCGAAGGCACGCACGCGCGCGACTCGGCGCTGCTCGCGACGGCCCGCATCGACCTGAAGCGCTACCAGACGCTGCTGTCGCAGGACTCGATCGCGTCGCAGACGGTCGACACCCAGGCGTCGCTCGTCAAGCAATACGAAGGAACGGTGAAGACCGACCAGGCAGCGATCGACTCCGCGAAGCTCAACCTCACGTACGCGCGCATCACGGCGCCGGTGTCGGGCCGCGTCGGCCTGCGCCAGGTCGACCCCGGCAACTACGTGACGCCCGGCGACACGAACGGGATCGTCGTGATCACGCAATTGCAGCCGATGAGCGTGATCTTCACGACCTCGGAGGACAACCTGCCGCAGATCGTCAAGCAGGTGAACGCGGGCCGGAAACTGTCGGTCACCGCGTACAACCGCAACAACACGGTGCCGCTCGAGACGGGTTCGCTCCAGACGCTCGACAACCAGATCGATACGAGCACCGGCACGGTCAAGCTGCGCGCGACCTTCGACAACAAGGAAGGCCTGCTGTTTCCGAATCAGTTCGTGAACACGCGGCTGCTGGTCGACGTGATGCGCGATGCGACGATCGTGCCGACGGCCGCCGTGCTGACGGGCTCGATCGGCCAGTTCGTGTACATCGTGAAACCCGACAACACGGTGACGGTGCGCAAGGTCAAGGTCGGCCCGGTCGACGGCGAGCGCACCAGCATCGTCAGCGGCGTCGCGATCGGCGAGCGCGTGGTCACCGACGGCTCCGACCGGCTGCGCGAAGGCGCGAAGATCACGATCCCGGCCGACAAGCCGAAAGGCGCGTCGGGCGCACACGGCGCCGGCGCGGCGTCGGGTGCATCGGGCGCGGCCGCCCACCGCGGCGGACAGAAGCACGGCGCGTCGCAGGCAGCGGCCCCCGCGGCCCAGTAACGCGCGGGCCGCTCGATGAATCCATCCCGCCTCTTCATTCTCCGGCCGGTCGGCACCGCCCTCCTGATGGCGGCGATCATGCTGGCCGGTCTCGTCGCGCTGCGCTTCCTGCCGCTCGCCGCGCTGCCCGAAGTCGACTACCCGACGATCCAGGTCCAGACCTTCTATCCGGGCGCGAGCCCGGAGGTGATGACGTCGTCGGTCACCGCGCCGCTGGAGCGGCAGTTCGGCCAGATGCCGTCGCTGAACCAGATGTCGTCGCAAAGCTCGGCCGGCGCGTCGGTGATCACGCTGCAGTTCTCGCTCGACCTGCCGCTCGACATCGCCGAACAGGAAGTGCAGGCCGCGATCAACGCGGCCGGCAACCTGCTGCCGTCCGATCTGCCCGCCCCGCCGATCTACGCGAAGGTCAATCCGGCCGACGCGCCGGTGCTGACGCTGGCCATCACGTCGAAGACCTTGCCGCTCACGCAGGTACAGGACCTGACCGACACGCGCCTCGCGATGAAGATCTCGCAGATCGCGGGTGTCGGCCTCGTCAGCCTGTCTGGCGGCAACCGGCCGGCCGTGCGGATCCAGGCGAACCCGACCGCGCTCGCGAAGTACGGGATGAACCTCGACGATCTGCGCACGACGATCTCGAACCTGAACGTGAACACGCCGAAAGGCAACTTCGACGGCCCGACGCGCGCGTACACGATCAATGCGAACGACCAGCTCACCAGCGCCGATCAATACAACGACGCGGTCGTCGCCTACAAGAGCGGCCGCCCGGTGATGCTGACCGACGTCGCGAAGGTCGTCGCCGGCTCGGAGAACACCAAGCTCGGCGCGTGGGTGAACGCCGAGCCCGCGATCATCCTGAACGTGCAGCGCCAGCCGGGCGCGAACGTGATCGCGACCGTCGACGCGATCAAGGCGCAGCTGCCGAAGCTGCAGGAGACGCTGCCCGCCACGCTCGACGTGCAGATCGTCACCGACCGCACGACGATGATCCGCGCCGCCGTGCGCGACGTGCAGTTCGAGCTGCTGCTCGCGGTCGCGCTGGTCGTGCTGGTGATGTACCTGTTCCTCGCGAACATCTACGCGACCATCATCCCGAGCCTGTCGGTGCCGCTGTCGCTGATCGGCACGCTCGCGGTGATGTACATGGCCGGCTTCTCGCTGAACAACCTGTCGCTGATGGCGCTCACCATCGCGACCGGCTTCGTCGTCGACGACGCGATCGTGATGATCGAGAACATCGCGCGCTACGTCGAGGAAGGCGATTCGGGGCTCGAGGCCGCGCTGAAGGGCTCGCGGCAGATCGGCTTCACGATCATCTCGCTGACGGTGTCGCTGATCGCGGTGCTGATTCCGCTGCTGTTCATGGGCGACGTCGTCGGCCGGCTGTTCCACGAGTTCGCGATCACGCTCGCGGTGACGATCGTGATCTCGGCGATCGTGTCGCTCACGCTCGTGCCGATGATGTGCGCGAAGCTGCTGCGCCACTCGCCGCCGCCCGAAAGCCACCGCTTCGAGGCGCGCGTGCACCGCGCGATCGACTGGGTGATCGCGCGCTACGCGGTCGCGCTCGAATGGGTGCTGAACCGCCAGCGCTCGACGCTCGTCGTCGCGCTGCTGACGCTCGGGCTCACCGCCCTGCTCTACGTGTACGTGCCGAAAGGCTTCTTCCCCGCGCAGGATACCGGCGTGATCCAGGCGATCACGCAGGCGCCGCAATCGATCTCGTACGGCGCGATGGCCGAACGCCAGCAGGCGCTCGCGGCCGAGATCCTGAAGGACCCGAACGTCGAAAGCCTCACGTCGTTCATCGGCGTCGACGGCAGCAACATCACGCTGAACAGCGGCCGGATGCTGATCAACCTGAAGGCGCGCGACGAGCGCGCCGAGTCGGCCGCGCAGATCATCCGAGACCTGCAGCAGCGCGTCGCGAACGTGACCGGCATCACGCTGTTCATGCAGTCGGTGCAGGACCTGACGATCGACTCGACCGTGAGCCCGACGCAGTACCAGTTCATGCTGACGAGCCCGAACCCGGACGAATTCGCGACCTGGGTGCCGAAGCTCGTCACGCGGCTGCAGAAGGAGCCGTCGCTCGCCGACGTCGCGACCGACCTGCAGAGCAACGGCCAGTCGGTCTACATCGAGATCGACCGCGCGAGCGCCGCGCGCTTCGGCATCACGCCTGCGACCGTCGACAACGCGCTGTACGACGCGTTTGGCCAGCGCATCGTGTCGACCATCTTCACGCAGTCGAACCAGTACCGCGTGATTCTCGAGTCGGAGCCGAAGGACCAGCACTACGCCGAATCGCTGAACGACATCTACCTGCCGTCCGCGGGCGGCGGCCAGGTGCCGCTGTCGTCGATCGCATCGTTCCACGAACGGCCGTCGCCGCTGCTCGTCGCGCACCTGTCGCAGTTCCCGTCGACGACGGTCTCGTTCAACCTCGCACCGGGCGCGTCGCTCGGCGAGGCCGTGAAGGCGATCGACGCCGCCGAGAAGGACATCGGCCTGCCCGGCTCGTTCCAGACGCGCTTCCAGGGCGCGGCGCTCGCGTTCCAGGCGTCGCTGTCGAACCAGCTGTTCCTGATCCTCGCGGCGGTCGTCACGATGTACATCGTGCTCGGCGTGCTGTACGAAAGCTACATCCACCCGATCACGATCCTGTCGACGCTGCCGTCGGCCGGCGTCGGCGCCCTGCTCGCGCTGATGATCACCGGGCACGATCTCGACATCATCGGGATCATCGGGATCGTGCTGCTGATCGGCATCGTGAAGAAGAACGCGATCATGATGATCGACTTCGCGCTCGAAGCCGAACGCGTCGAAGGCAAGCCGCCGCGCGAGGCGATCTACCAGGCGTGTCTGCTGCGCTTCCGGCCGATCCTGATGACGACGCTCGCCGCGCTGCTCGGCGCGGTGCCGCTGATCTTCGGCGCCGGCGCGGGCTCCGAGCTGCGCCAGCCGCTCGGGATCGCGATCGCGGGCGGCCTGATCGTATCGCAGGTGCTGACGCTGTTCACGACGCCGGTGATCTACCTCGGCTTCGACAGCCTCGCGCGCCGCGTGCGCGGCTGGTTCGAACGGCACGGCCCCGGCCGCGACGCCGGCAAGCAGACGGGCGCGTAAGCGATGAACCTGTCGCGCCCCTTCATCACCCGCCCCGTCGCGACGACGCTGCTCGCGCTCGGCGTCGCGCTCGCGGGCCTGTTCGCGTTCATCAAGCTGCCGGTGTCGCCGCTGCCGCAGGTCGACTTCCCGACCATCTCGGTGCAGGCGTCGCTGCCCGGCGCAAGCCCCGAGACGGTCGCGACCAGCGTGACGAGCCCGCTCGAGCGGCACCTCGGCTCGATCGCCGACGTCAGTGAAATGACGTCGACCAGCACCGTCGGCAACGCGCGGATCATCCTGCAGTTCGGGCTGAACCGCGACATCGACGGCGCCGCGCGCGACGTGCAGGCCGCGATCAACGCGGCGCGCGCCGACCTGCCCGCGTCGCTGAAGAGCAACCCGACGTACCGCAAGGTCAACCCGGCCGATTCGCCGATCATGGTCGTGTCGCTCACATCGGAAACGTCGTCGCCCGCGAAGCTGTACGACGCCGCGTCGACGGTGCTGCAGCAGTCGCTGTCGCAGATCGACGGGGTCGGCCAGGTGTCGGTGAGCGGTTCCGCGAACCCGGCCGTGCGCGTCGAGCTCGAGCCTCACGCGCTGTTCCACTACGGAATCGGCCTCGAGGACGTGCGGGCCGCGCTCGCGTCCGCGAACGCGAACAGCCCGAAGGGCGCGATCGAATTCGGCCCGAAGCACTACCAGCTCTATACGAACGACCAGGCCTCGCAGGCGTCGCAGTACAGCGACCTGGTCGTCGCCTACCGCAACGGCGCGGCCGTGCGGCTGTCCGACCTGTCCGAGGTCGTCGACGGCGTCGAGGACCTGCGCAACCTGGGCCTGTCGAACGGCAAGCGCGCGGTGCTCGTGATCCTCTACCGCTCGCCCGGCGCGAACATCATCGAGACGATCGACCGCGTGCGCGCGGCGCTGCCGCAGCTCACGGCGTCGCTGCCGGCCGACATCACGGTGACGCCGGTGCTCGACCGTTCGACGACGATCCGCGCGTCGCTGAAGGACACCGAGCACACGCTGCTGATCGCGGTGAGCCTGGTCGTGATGGTCGTGTTCCTGTTTCTGCGCAACTGGCGCGCGACGCTGATTCCGAGCGTCGCGGTGCCGATCTCGATCATCGGCACGTTCGGCGCGATGTACCTGCTGGGCTTCTCGATCGACAACCTGTCGTTGATGGCGCTGATCGTCGCGACCGGCTTCGTCGTCGACGATGCGATCGTCGTGCTCGAGAACATCACGCGCCACATCGAGAACGGCAAGCCGCGGCTGCAAGCTGCGTTCGACGGCGCGCGCGAGGTCGGCTTCACCGTGCTGTCGATGAGCATATCGCTCGTCGCGGTGTTCCTGCCGATCCTGCTGATGGGCGGCATCGTCGGGCGCCTGTTCCGCGAATTCGCGTTGACGCTGTCGCTCGCGATCGGCGTGTCGCTCGCCGTCTCGCTGACCGTCACGCCGATGATGTGCGCGCGGCTGCTGCGCGAGTCGCACGAGGTGCAGGAGGAAGGCCGCCTCGGCCGGTTCCTCGAGCGCTTCTTCACGCGGATGCAGCGCGGCTACGAGCGCACGCTGTCGTGGGCGCTGCGCCGTCCGCTGCTGGTCCTGCTGATCCTGTTCGCGACGATCGGCCTGAACGTCTATCTGTACATCATCGTGCCGAAGGGCTTCTTCCCGCAGCAGGACACCGGGTTGATGATCGGCGGCATCCAGGCCGACCAGTCGACGTCGTTCCAGGCGATGAAGCTGAAGTTCTCCGAAATGATGCGGATCGTGCAGGCCAACCCGAACGTGAAGAGCGTCGCGGGCTTCACCGGCGGCACGCAAACCAACTCCGGCTTCATGTTCGTCACGCTGAAGGACCGCACCGAGCGCAAGCTGTCGGCCGACCAGGTGATCCAGCAGCTGCGCAAGCCGCTCGCGGACGTCGCGGGTGCGCGCACGTTCCTGCAGGCCGCGCAGGACATCCGCGTCGGCGGCCGGCAGAGCAATGCGCAGTACCAGTTCACGCTGCTCGGCGATTCGAGCGCCGAGCTGTACAAGTGGGGGCCGCTGCTGACCGAGGCGCTGCAAAAGCGCGCCGAGCTGACCGACGTGAACTCCGACCAGCAGCAAGGCGGCCTCGAGGCGATGGTGACGATCGACCGCGCGACCGCCGCGCGGCTCGGCATCAAGCCCTCACAGATCGACAACACGCTGTACGACGCGTTCGGCCAGCGCCAGGTCTCGACGATCTACAACCCGCTGAACCAGTACCACGTCGTGATGGAAGTCGCGCCGAAATACTGGCAGAGCCCGGAGATGCTGAACCAGGTGTGGATCAGCACGTCAGGCGGCAGCGCGAACGGCTCGCAGACGACCAACGCCGCGGCGGGCACCTTCGTCGCGACCTCGGCCGGCACGTCGAGCGCCGGGACGGCCGCCACCAGCGCCGCGGCGATCGCGTCCGATTCGGCGCGCAACCAGGCGCTGAACTCGATCGCGTCGAGCGGCAAGTCGAGCGCGTCGTCGGGCGCGGCGGTGTCGACGTCGAAGTCGACGATGATCCCGCTGTCCGCGATCGCGACCTTCGGCCCGAGCACGACGCCGCTGTCGGTCAACCACCAGGGGCTGTTCGTCGCGACGACGATCTCGTTCAATCTGCCGCCGGGCGTGTCGCTATCGGAGGCGACCCAGGTGATCTACCAGACGATGGCGCAGATCGGCGTGCCGCCGACGATCGTCGGCAGCTTCCAGGGCACCGCGCAGGCGTTCCAGCAGTCGCTGAACAACCAGCCGATCCTGATCCTCGCGGCACTCCTGGCGGTCTACATCGTGCTCGGGATTCTGTACGAGAGCTACATCCACCCGATCACGATCCTGTCGACGCTGCCGTCGGCCGGCGTCGGCGCCCTGCTCGCGCTGCTGCTGTTCAAGACCGAGTTCAGTATCATCGCGCTGATCGGCGTGATCCTGCTGATTGGTATCGTGAAGAAGAACGCGATCATGATGGTCGACTTCGCGATCGACCAGACGCGCAACGGCAACAAGTCGTCGTTCGATGCGATCCACGAGGCGTGCCTGCTGCGCTTCCGGCCGATCATGATGACGACGATGGCGGCGCTCCTCGGCGCGCTGCCGCTCGCGTTCGGCAGCGGCGACGGCGCCGAGCTGCGTGCGCCGCTCGGGATCGCGATCGCCGGCGGCCTGATCATGTCGCAGGTGCTGACGCTATACACGACGCCGGTCGTCTATCTGTACATGGACCGGTTCCGCGTGTGGGGCGAGAAGCGCCGCAACCGCCGCGGCAACCCGGGCGGACCTGCGGTGGCGGGCGAGTAAGCGGGTAACGGGCACGCGGCCGCATCGGGCGGCCGCGTGACGGGCTTGCGCGCCGGCCGCGATCGGCTATCGTGTGTCCATGCCCACCCTCGCGCCCCTTCCCGGGGACCCGCCATGAACGTCCAGCTGAACCATACGATCGTCTGGTGCCGCGACAAGCACGCGTCGAGCCGCTTCCTCACCGAGCTTCTGGAACTCCCGGCGCCGACGCCGTTCGGCGCGATGCTGGTCGTCCAGCTCGACAACGGCGTGTCGCTCGACTTCTACGAAAAAGAGGGAGAGATCACGGCCCAGCACTACGCTTTCCTGACCGACGAGGCCGGCTTCGATCGCGTGTTCGCGCGCATTCGCGAGCGCGGGCTACCGCACTGGGCCGATCCCGCGAAACGGCAGCCCGGCGACATCTACCGCCACAACGGCGGGCGCGGTGTGTACTTCGACGATCCGGACGGTCACTTCCTCGAAGTGATGACGCAGCCATACGTGCTGAACGGATAGCGGAACGCGTCGGCCGGCATTGCACCGGCCGACGTGGCGGCGCGGGCGTCGCCCTCGATCGGACGCCGCCCCGCCATGGCGCCGTTACTCGGCGGCGGCGGCCGTCTTGCGCGGGCGACGCGCGCGGGTCGCCGTCTTGCGGGCCGGCTTCTTCGGCTTGGCGCCGGGTGCCGCTTCGACAGCCGCTTCACCGGTCGACTCGGCAGCCGGTGCTGCTTCGTGCGGCGGCTGCGCGGCCGCCGTCGAGGCACCGTGCTCGCCGGCCGTCGGCGCCGCATGCTGCGCCGCGACGTGGCGGTCCTCACCGTGGTCCGCGTCGCGATGAGGCGCTTCGGCATGCTTCTCGCCGCCGTGCTTGGCACCGCCGTGCGCGGCCTCGTCCGGCTTCGCCGCCGCGTGACGGCCGGCGCCCTTCGCATCGCCCCCCTTCTTCGCGCCGGTCTTCTTCGCCGCGCTCTTGCGCGCGCGCTTGCGGCCGTCCTTCGCGTCGCCGTGCGGCTCGGCCGCTTCATTCGCTTCGGCCGTCGCGGCCGGCACGAGCGCCGCGTCGCTCACGACGTCGACGAGGTCCGCCTCTTCGGCATCGACCTGCGCGCTTTCGTGAACGGCCGCTTCCGCACGCTGCCCGCGATGCCGCGACTCGCGCTCGGCCGTTGCAGCCTCGCCGTGGCGCCCGCCGTGACCGTGCTGCGCGCCACCCGTTTCACGCGCCGCCACCGGCTCGGCCGCCGCGGCGGACTGGCGCGGCCGCGACACGAACGCGCCCGACTTGTCGTCGCGCCCCACCTCGAGCAGGCCGCGCGCCTGCGCTTCGTCGAGCAGGTTGCCGAACGCACGGAAGCCGTAATACGACTCGTTGAAATCCGGCTTGCGGCGCTTGATCGCGCTCTTGAGCACCGACGCCCAGATCTTGCCGACGTCGTCGCGCTCCGATGCCAGCGCGTCGAACGTCTCGACCGCGAGCGCGATCGCCTCGCTCCGGCGCACTTCCAGCTCCGGCTTGCGCGACGGCTCGTCGGCGCGCTTCGCGCCGCCGTTGCCCGTGCGCTGCTGTTCGCGCTTCGCCAGCGCGCGCTGCTGCTCGCGCACCAGGTCGTCGTAGAAAATGAATTCGTCGCAGTTCGCGACCAGCAGGTCCGAGGTCGACTTCTTCACGCCGACGCCGATCACCTTCTTCGCGTTCTCGCGCAGCTTCGACACGAGCGGCGAGAAATCCGAGTCGCCGCTGATGATCACGAACGTATCGACGTGCGACTTCGTGTAGCAGAGGTCGAGCGCGTCCACGACGAGCCGGATGTCGGCCGAATTCTTGCCCGACTGGCGCACGTGCGGAATCTCGATCAGCTCGAAGCTCGCCTCGTGCATCGACGCCTTGAAGCCCTTGTAGCGCTCCCAGTCGCAATACGCCTTCTTCACGACGATGCTGCCTTTCAGCAGCAGCCGCTCCAGCACGGGCTTGATGTCGAATTTCTCGTACTTCGCGTCGCGCACGCCGAGCGCGACGTTCTCGAAGTCGCAGAACACGGCCATGCTGACGTTGTCCAGGGGTAATGCCATGTGTACTCCAACCGGTTGGTCGCCGCGTTGTATTGCGTAGCGGCGAAAAATGCATCGCGCACATGATAGCCGGTCGGCGGGTCGATTCCGCCATCCATGCGCGCGACCGCGCGGATAACGGGGTGCCGCGCCGGCCGTTACGGAGCGGTACAGCCCCAATTACCCGCGCGCCGCCTCCCCAAATCGACATACACTTGAGTATCGGTCGTCCGTCCCTATCTGGGAGGATGACGCATCGCGCAAGGAGCGGTTTCATGACGACGAAGGTATTGCTGATTGGCGCGACCGGCCGCACGGGTCGAGCCTGCGCGGATCTGCTGCTCGAGCAGCCGGAATTCGAGGTGACTGCGCTGGTGCGCCGGCACGGCTATGCGCTGCCGGGCGCGAAGGTCGTCGAGGCCGATCTGACGGGCGATTTCTCGCACGCGTTCCAGGGCATCACGCACGTGATCTACGCGGCCGGCTCGGCGGAATCGGAAGGCGCCGCCGAAGAGGAGCAGATCGACCGCGACGCGGTCGCTCGCACGGCCGAGCATGCGCTCGCCTACAACGTGCAGAAGCTGGTCGTGATCAGTTCGCTGAGCGCGTACTGGCCGGAGCGCAGCGGCGACGCGCTGCGCCACTATTCGCGGATGAAGCGCGAAGGCGACGAGCGCGTGATCGCATCGGGCGTCGACTACGTGATCCTGCGCCCCGGCCCGCTCGCGGACGGCCCGGGCGTCGGCAAGATCGCGCTGACCGAGGAGCCGCTCGACCCGGCGCCGCCGGTGTCACGCCAGGATGTCGCATGGGCCGCGATCGAGGCGATCAAGCTCGGCATTTCGCGCAAGGTCATCGGCTTCGTCGGCGGCAGCGTGCCGATCGAACAGGCGTTGCGCGCGTAACACACGCCCGGGCCGCCACGGGGCGGCGCATTTCGTCGTGCCGGCGGCCCGCGATGCGGGCCGCTTTACTGCACGCTTGCTGCCTCCGGCTTACTGCTTCGGATGCGCATCGGCCCATGCCTTCACCGCGCCGAGCGTGTTCTCGACGTGCTTGTCGGGCGACAGACTCGTGTATTCGTACAGCACCTTCCCCTCCGGCGAAATCACGTAGGACACGCGGTTCGCACGATCGAGCGCGGGCAGCTTCGCGTCGTATTCGCGGATGATCTTCGCGTCCGGATCGGCCGCGACCGGGAACTTGCTGCGGCACTCGCTCACCGAGAACTTCGTCAGCGTGTCGATGTTGTCCGCGGATACGCCGATCACCGTCGCGCCGTAAGCCTTGTAACGATCGACGGCATCCGCGAACGCATGCGCCTCGATGGTGCAACCCTTCGTGAACGCAGCCGGGTAGAAGTACAGCACGACCGGCCCGTGCTTCAACGCATCGGCCAGCGAGTACGTGTAAGTCTTGCCGCCCAGCGACGCCTGCGTCGTGAAGTCGGGCGCCGCGTCGCCCGGCTTCAGTTGCGCCTGCGCGACCAGCGCATGGCCGGCCACCAGCAGCGCCGCCGCGCCGCCCACCAACAGTTTTCGCTTCATCTGCGTCCTCATTTCTTATAAAGTCAGCCTCGATGTAGGCCACACCGGCGTTCGCCTGTCGAACGCCGGTGTGCACGACCCGGCCCGGCGGCAGCGCCAGCCGCGGCCGGCCGGTTAAAGATTCCGCGCAGTCTGCCGTTATTCCTTCCGGACAGCCGGTTCCAGCCCTTCACGTCAGCGAGATACATGGAAGCCAACAGGAAACAGACGCCACGCAAGGGCTCCTGGCGCAATGCCTTGCATACGCTGCGCCGCTTCGCCTGGTCGGGCGGCGCGCTGATGCCTGCGCGCGCCGGCGCGCCGCGCCGCGACGACACCGTGCGCAACTGGCTGGAACAGACGGTCGGCACGGTGGATTTCCTCGCCCATGTCGATCGCGAGCTGCGCTTTCTGTACGTGTCCGACGCGAGCCTGCGCTTCATCGGTTATCACCGCGACTACCTGCACACGCTGACGCTGCGCGACCTGATCGCGGAACAGGATACCTCGGTGCTCGAAGGCCTGCTTGCGCGCGCCGCGCGTTCCGGCCAGGTCGAGAAGGCGACGATGTGCATCGTCAAGTCGCTCACCTATCCGCTCGACGTCGAGATCCGCGCGTTCAAGAGCCGCCACCACGGTGTCGACGGCTTCGCGATCGCGGCGTTCGACGTGTCGGCCTGGCGCGCGCTCGAGGCGCGCCTGACGTACGAGATGCACCACGATCCGATGACGGGGCTCGACAATCTGTCCGCGCTCGTGCCCGCGCTGATGCGCGCGCAGCAGGCCGCCGACGAAAGCGGCACCTGCGCGGCGCTGCTGCTGCTCGACCTCGACGACTACCAGCGCATCAACCGCGCGCTCGGCTACGACGCCGGCGACACGCTGCTGCGCGACACCGCGCAGCGGCTGCAGGCGCTCGTCGCACCCGGCGAACAGCTCGCGCGCGTCGCAAGCGACAAGTTCGCGATCGTGTTCACCGCGCCGGACCGCACGCGCGCGAGCAATGCCGCCGACGCGCTCGCGCGCCGGCTGCAGGCCGCGGTGCGCGAACCTTACGCGTATCAGGGGCAGACCGTCCACTTGTCCGCGAGCATCGGCATCGCGCTGTACCCGGACGAGCGCGCCGCGCCCCATCGCGCGCAGCATCACAGCCCGCTGCTGCGCCGCGCCGACCATGCGCTCGCGCAGGCGAAGGCGTCCGGCGGCAATGCGCTCGCGTTCCATGAACCGGTCGACGATCCGGCCGACGCGGAACGGCTGAAGCTCGAGGCCGACCTGTACGACGGCGTGCGCAACGGCGAGTTTTCGCTGCACTTCCAGCCGATCACGCGCAGCCAGTCGGGGGCGGTGGACGGCGTGGAGGCGCTGATCCGCTGGCGCCATCCGGTGCACGGCCTCGTGCCGCCGGCGACCTTCATTCCGCTCGCCGAATCGATCGGCCTCATCAACTATCTCGGCAACTGGGTGCTCAAGGCCGCGTGCATGCAGCTCGTCGCCTGGGATCGCCAGGGGCTCGCGCTGCAGTACGTGGCGGTCAACGTGTCGCCGCAGCAGTTCCGCGACCCGCGCTTCACGCAAAGCGTGCGCGAGGCGATCGCGCTGACGGGCATCGACCCGCGCCGCATCGTGCTGGAAATCACCGAAAGCCTGCTGATGCACGATCCCGTGCAGGCGAAGGGGCTGCTCGAAGAGCTGACCGCGCTCGGCATCCGCTTCGCGATCGACGATTTCGGTACCGGCTATTCGAGCCTCGCATACCTGCAGCGCTTCCCGCTCGCGAAGCTGAAGATCGACCGCAGCTTCGTCGAGAACCTGCTGACGTCGCGCAACGATCGCGCGATCGTGTCGGCGGTGGTCGGCCTCGCGCAAACGCTCGATCTCGAGCTCGTCGCGGAAGGCGTCGAGACCGAGGCGCAGCGCGAGCTGCTGACCGAGATGGGCTGCAACCACATCCAGGGCTGGCTCGTCTGTCAGGCGCTGCCGTCCGAGGAGCTCGCGCGGCGCTTCGAGGCGCAGCAGCTGCGCCTGCACGCCGCCTGACACGCGCGGCGAACCGGATAGATCCGTATGTCAATCACCGCACACCTGCCCCGCACGGCGCTGCTCGACAAGCTGTGGGCCCGGATGAACGAACGGGGCGACTTCCCGCTGCTGTCGGAGTCGCTGCGCGCGACGATGGCCGCGATGAAGAACGACGATCTCGACTTCACCGCGCTCGTGCGCGTCGTGCTGTCGGATTTCGCGCTCACGCAGAAAGTCCTGCGGCTCGCCAATTCCGCGATGTACATGGCGTTCGGCGGCAACATCACGACCGTCACGCGGGCGCTGATGGTGCTCGGCATGGACACCGTCGGCCATCTCGTCGTCGGGCTCAAGCTCGTCGACCATTTCCACCACAGCACCCCGCGCCGCATCGACGCGAAGCTCGAGCTGAACCGCGCGCTGCTGTCCGGCTGCGTCGCCCGCAAGCTGACCGAGCATGCCGAGTTGCGCGGCGGCGAGGAAGCCGTCGTCTGCACGCTGATGCGTCAGGTCGGCAAGCTGCTGGTGGTCTGCTATCTCGACAGCGAATGGGACCGGATCCGCCGCCGCGCCGCCGAGCTGAACGGCGACGAAGCGGCCGCGTGCGTCGACGTGCTGGGCGTCGGCTTCGACGAGATCGGTCTCGAGGCCGCCGCGAGCTGGCGGCTGCCCGACGTGATCCGCGCCGGCATGGCCGACGGCGACGGCGCACACGCGGCCAGCGCCGACGAGGACGACATCGACGAAGACCGCCAGCGGCCCCGCGACGCCTGCGCCGACGACAGCCCCGACCGTGTGCGCTGGCTGCGCGCGGTGAGCCGCTGCTCGACCGACGTCGCCGGTGCGCTCGCGATGCCCGCGGGCCCGCAGCGCGATGCGCATATCGCGGTGCTCGCGCAGCACTACGAGCAGGAACTGGACATCGACGCCGGCGCGCTGGTGGAAATCGCCGACCGGCTCGCACGCGAGGAAGCGAGCGACACCGTGATGCGCGAGATCGTCGAGCTGCGCGCGAACGCCGACGCGATCGCGCGTGCGCAGCCCGAGCCCGAGGCATGCCTCGAAGCCGGCCTCGCGGACCTGCGCGCGCTGCCGTCCGAGCATGTGCTGACGCCGGTGCTCGCGCTCGCGTCGGAAAGCCTGCTGGCGGGCCTCGCGTTCACGCGCACCGTGATGTTCGTGCGCCGTGAAGACGGCGCGTTCGCCGCGCGGCTCGGCTTCGGCCCGGACGTCGACGCGGCGCTCGACCGCCTGTGCTTCGACGAGCGCTTCGAGCCGGACGTGTTCCATCTCGCGATCACGAACTCGGTCGGCATCTTCATCGAGCAGGCGCAGGACCCGAAGATGGTGAAGCGCCTGCCCGCGTGGTATCTCGATGCGCTTCCCGACACGCGCGCGTTCGTGCTGCTGCCGGTGCGCGTCGGCACGAAAACCGTCGGCCTGCTGTACGGCGACTGGGCCGGTGCGCAGCCGGCGCGCAAGATCACGCAGCAGGAGATGAGCGTGCTCAACGAGCTCGCGCGCGAACTGGGGCGGTTCTTCCCCGCGTGACGCAAGCGGCGCCCCAAAAGCAAACCGGCCGCGAAAGCGGCCGGCTGCATGGTGCGACGAATCGAAACGCTTACTTGAGCGTGACCGGCACGCTGAAGTACTTCTTCGCGAGGTTGTCGATCGTGCCGTCGGCCTTCAGTTCCTTCAGCGCCTGATCGAGCGCCGTCTTCAGCGCCGCGTCGTTCTTTCGCAGGCCGAAACCGACGCCCGAGCCGAGGATCTCCGCATCGCTGACCGTGCCGCCGGCGAAGCCGAAGCCCTGGCCTTGCGGCTTCGACAGGAAGCCCTTCGAGCCCGCTTCCGAATCCTGGAACGTCGCGTCGAGACGGCCCGACTTCAGGTCGGCGTAGGCCAGGTCCTGCGTCTGGTACGGCACGACGTCGACGCCGGCCGGCGCCCACTTCTTCTTCGCGTACGCTTCCTGGATCGTGCCCTGCAGCACGCCGACGCGCTTGCCCTTCAGCGCTTGCGGGGTCGGCAGCAGGCCGCTGCCCTGCTTCGCGATCAGCTGGTTCGGAATCGTGTAGATCGGATCGGTGAACGCGATCGCGTGCTTGCGCTGGTCGGTGATCGTCATGTCCGAGTTGATCGCATCGAACTTGCGCGCCTGCAGCGCGGGGATCAGGCCGTCGAAGTCGCTCTCGACCCACACGCACTTCGTCTTCAGCTTCGCGCACACCGCGTTGCCGATGTCGATGTCGAAGCCGGTCAGCTTGCCGTCGGGCGTCTTGTATTCGAACGGCGCGTACGAGGCCTCGACGCCGAACCGGATCTCCTTCAGATCCGCAGCCATCGCGCTGCCTGCCGCCACGGCCGATGCCGCCACTACCGCGTGCGCGGCCACTTTACGCCAATCCAACTTCATCAGGTGTTCTCCTCGATACTCGAATGTTCCGGAACTACGGGCGCATGCATCATTGCAGGGTCGGATGACAACGACAATGCCGATGCCGCGCCTTGATGCGGCGCAACAGCCGCAAGGCCGCGATTGTACCAATCCGCGCGGCCCGATACGGCAAAGCGGCCGCCGGCGCACGATGCTGCGCTGCATGCGCGATGACGGCCGGATGCGCCGTCGAACTTGCAAGACGATGTCGCAAATACGCAAGGCGCGACGCGCGGGCCGTCTGCGCGGCATGCGGGCGTCGACGCAATTCGGGGATGCTGCGGGACGATGCGCGGGCGACGGATCGCCGCAGCCGCGCGCAGCCGTTTTTTTGTCAGACGAGTGCGGCGAGCGTCTCGCGCGTCGTGTCGACGACGAGCAGGCCCGCGCGCAAACCCGGCTTCACGGTCGGATTCGGAAACACGATGCGCTCCTCGTCGTGCTGCACCGTGTAGCGATAGTCGCCGTCCTGCGCGAGCACGGTGCCGCGCGCGAACGCGGTGAAGTTCGCGACGTCGGCCGCGACGAACAATTCGAGCGCGTCGCTCTGCTTCGTGATCTGGTCGATGACGGTGAACACGCGCGGCAACGGCGGATGGTCGACGTCGCGCGACGGACGGCCGCCCCACGCGCCCGAGACGAGCTTGCGCAGCGCGCGGTCCGCCGGCGCGAAGCGCGACAGATCGTTCTGGCCGAACGGCCGCACCTTGCCGAGTTCGAGCGTGCATGCGAGCGTGCCGCAATGCTCGGCCGTGTAATGCGAATACGTATTGCCCTTCGCGGTATGCAGCAGCACGGCCGCGATGCGCGCATCGCCGAGCCATTCGATCATCGCGCGGGTCGGCGGCGCGCCCGTGTGCGGCAGCAGCGCGAACTGCTCGAACACCGATGCGCGGATCGCCGTGTGCATGTCGATGTGCCAGCGCGCGCCGCCCGCCGGCGCGGCCGCGAAGAACGCGGCGGCCGCCGCTTCGAGCTGCACCGCGCGCGGCGCTTCGCGGCTCGCGGGCACTTGCGTGTGGCGGCCGCTGAACAGGCGGTTCAGGTCGTCGTCGAGATAGCGTTCGCCCGCGCGCATCGCCGGCACGTTGCCGAGCACGACGAGCAATCGGCACGCGAGCGGCAGCGCGGCCGCCGCGAGATCGCGCACGAGCATCGACAGCAGCTCGATCGGCGCGGTCTCGTCGCCATGCACGCCGGCCGACACGAGCACGCTCGCCGCGTCGCCGGCCCCGTCGGCCAGCGCCGGCTCGAGCTGGAGCAGCCCGTCGCCGAGCCATTGCCAGCGCACCGCACCGTCCGCGCACGTGCCGTCCGTCACGGCCGGCGCGTCGCCCGCGAGCGTGAACGCGAGGAAATCGTCGAGCAGCGCGGCGGCCGGCATGCGGGACTCAGCGCTGGAAGTCATACAGCGACCCGACACGCAGGATCTGCGTGAGCTCGTCGAGCGCCGTGCGCGATTCGTCGAGCAGCGTCGGATCGGCGAGGTCTTCCGGGGCGAGACGATCGCGGTAATGCTTTTCGATCCACGCGTCGAGCGACGCGAACAGCGTGTCGTTGATCCACACGTTCGACGTGACGGCCGCACGCTCGGCTTCGTTCAGCACGACGCGCAGGCGCAGGCACGCGGGGCCGCCGCCGTTCTTCATGCTTTCGCGCAGGTCGAACACCAGCACGTCGCGGATCGGGCCGTTGCCGGCCGCAAGCCGATCCAGATAAGCGGCGACGTTCGCGTTCTCGCGGCATTCCTGCGGCACGACGAGCACCTGCGAGCCGTCCGCGCGCGACAGCAGCTGGCTGTTGAACAGATACGACGTCACCGCGTCGTTCACGCTCACGGCCGCATCGGGCACCTCGATCACGTTCAGCCGCGCGCCGCGCGCGTCGAGCGTGGCCGTCAGCGTGTCGTAGATCGCCTGCTTGTTGACGAACGCACGCTCGTGCGTGAACAGCGTGTCGCGGTTGCCCACCGAGATCACGTCGTTGTGGAACACGCCTGCATCGATCACGTCCGGATCCTGCTGCGCGTAGACCGTCGCCGTTTCGGCGAGACCGTGGCGATGCGCGACCGCGCGGCTCGCCTCGAAGGTCTGGCGCGCCGGGAAGCGCTTCGGCTCCGGGCCGCGGCGGTATTCCGAGCGGCCGTACACGAAGAACTCGACGCCCGGCTGGCCGTATTCCGCGCAAAAGCGCGTATGGTTCGCGGCCCCCTCGTCGCCGAGTGCCGGCGTGCCCGTCAGCGCCTCGTGCACCGCGAAGTGCGCGGGATCGGCGAACAGCGTCGACAGCGTGCGGCGCGTCGCCTCGTGCTCGATCGCGCGATGCAGCTTGCTGCACAGGTTGGCCGGCGTGAAGTGCACGCGGCCGTCGCTCGTGTCGGCCGACGGGCTGACGGTGGCCGCATTCGCGGTCCACATCGCCGACGCCGAGCTCGCCGCGGCGAGCAATTCGGGCGCCTGCTTCGCGGCCTTCGCGATCACGTCCGCGTCCTTGCCGGAGAAGCCGAGCTCGCGCAACAGGCGCAGCGACGGGCGCTCCTGCGGCGGCAGCACGCCTTGCGCGAAACCGAGATCCGCGAGCTGCTTCATCTTGCGCAGCCCCTGCTTCGCGGCGGCCTTCGGGTTCGCGGCCGACTTCTCGTTGTTGAGCGACGCCACGTTACCGAACGACAGCCCGGCGTAGTTGTGGGTCGGGCCGACGAGTCCGTCGAAATTGGCTTCTTGTGCGTTCATCGTCGTTCCCTCGATCAGAAATGCAGGCCCGGCGACAGGCTCGCGGGCAAGGTCAATTCGGCGCTTTCCACCGACGCCATCGGATACGCGCAATAGTCGGCCGCGTAGTACGCGCTCGGCCGATGGTTGCCCGAGCGGCCCGTGCCGCCGAACGGCGCGGCCGACGATGCCCCGTTGGTCGGGCGGTTCCAGTTGACGATCCCCGCACGGATCGTGCGGCGGAAGTGGTCCCATGCGTTCGCGTCGTCGGCCAGCAGGCCGGCGGACAGGCCGAACGCCGTGTCGTTCGCGCGCTCGATCGCTTCGTCGAACGTCGCGTAGCGGACGATCTGCGCGAGCGGGCCGAAATGCTCTTCGTCGGGCAGGTTCGCCACGCCGGTCACGTCGAGGATCGACGCGTTCACGAAACCCAGGCGCGGATCGCGCTGCGTCATCGCGATGATCGGCTTCGCGCCCTGCTCGACCAGCCGCGACTGCGCGTCGACGAGCTTCGCGGCCGCGCGGGCCGAGATCACCGCGCCCATGAACGGCTGCGGATCGGCGTCGAACACGTCGGCCGTGATCTTCGACGTGACGTCGGCGAAACGTGCGAGGAAGCGGTCGCCGAACGCGCCCTGCGGCACGAAGATGCGGCGTGCGCACGTGCAGCGCTGGCCGGCCGACAGGAACGCCGACTGGATCGTGTGATGCACGGCCGCGTCGATGTCCTCGACTTCGCCGATCACGAGCGGGTTGTTGCCGCCCATCTCGAGCGCGAGCACGATTTCAGGACGGCCGCCGAACTGCTTGTGCAGCAGCGTGCCGGTGTCCGAGCTGCCGGTGAAGAACAGCCCGTCGATCTGCCGGTGATTCGCGAGCGCGATGCCCGTGTCCTTCTCGCCCTGCACGAGGTTCAGCACGCCGGCCGGCAGCCCGGCTTCCTGCCACACCTCGACCGTCGCGCGCGCGACGCCCGGCGCGAGCTCCGACGGCTTGAACACGACCGTGTTGCCCGCGATCAGCGCCGGCACGATATGGCCGTTCGGCAAGTGGCCGGGGAAGTTGTACGGGCCGAACACCGCGACGACGCCGTGCGGACGATGGCGCAGCACCGCGACGCCGTCGGCCATGTCCTGGCGCTTCTCGCCGGTGCGTTCCTGGTAGGCCTGGATCGAGATGCCGACCTTCGCCGCCATCGCCGCGACTTCGGTGCGCGCTTCCCACAGCGGCTTGCCCGTCTCGCGGCCGATCGCGGTGGCGATCGCTTCCTTGCGCTCGGTGAGCAGCGCCGCGAAGCGCTTGACGATCGCGCAGCGCGATTCGAAGTCGAGTGCCGACCAGCCGGCGAATGCGCGACGCGCGCTCGCGACCGCGCGGTCGACGTCGGCCGCCGATGCGCTGCCGCCCTGCCATGCGATCTCATCGGTGCCCGGGTTGCGCGAAGCGAAGACGGGGCCCGAGCCTGCGACCCAGGCGCCGTCGATGAAGAGTTCCGTCATGATTCGTTTATCCCTGTTTGACTTTGAGCGGCAGCACGCGAACCGGATCGCCGGCCTTCACGTCGAGCGCGGCGGCATCGTCGGCCGACAGCACGAACGCGCCATTCGCGACCACGCCCGGCGCGACGCCGACGCGGAAATCGCCGAGCGACGTATTCGACACGAGCGACTTCGGCGAATGGCCGCCCGGCGCATCGTCTCCGACGTCCGGCTCGCCGATCGCGACCGGCACGACGACGCTTTCGCGCACCGTGCGCAGGTCGTTGACGTGGCATTCGAGCACCGGGCCCGCGTCGAAGATGTCGACGTGATTCTGGTAGCGCAGCCCTTCCGCCTCGAGCATCTTGCGGGCCGGCAGCGTGTCGCGGTGCGTGAGGCCGACCGCGTCCTGCGCGTCCTGCGGCAGCAGGTCGACGTACACCGGATAGCGCGGCATCAGTTCCGCGAGGAACGACTTGCGGCCGTGCGAGCTGAGGTAATCGGCCGCGTTGAAATCGATCTGGTAGAAGTGCGAACCGACCGCACGCCAGAACGGCGACGTGCCGTCGTCGTCGAAGTGGCCGCGCAGCTCCGCGCAGATGCGTTCCGGAAAGCGGTCGCGGAACTGCGCGATGAACATGAAGCGCGAGCGCGACAGCAGGCCGCCGACGCCGCCCGTGCGATAGCGCGGGCTCAGGAACAGCGAGCACACTTCCGCGTAGCCCGTCAGGTCGTGCGAGATGTTCAGCGCGTGCATCCGCGTCCACACGCCGAGCTCCTGGCTCGCATGCACGACGGTGCTCACGCGATAGTTGTAGAACGGCTGCTCGAGGCCGACCTGCGACTCGATCCCGCACACGCCCGCGATGTCGCCCGTCTTCGATTCTTCCATCACGAAGAAGTAGCCGGCTTCGCCCGGCGCGGCCTCGCCGTCGAGCGTGCGGCGCGTGCGTTCGATGCGCGCGGCGAGCGCGTCGCGATCGGGCTTGAACGTGGTCAGGCCCGGCCCGGTTTCCTTCGCGAGCGATACGAGCGCGTCGACGTCGCCCGTTTGTACGACCCGAACGACGATCATGCTGCGTCTCCCTTCATGTCTTCATCGTCGCGGCGGTGCAGCGGCACGCAACGCACGACGTCACCCTCCTTCACATCGAGCGCTGCGCGCACGTCGCCGGCCAGCGGCGCATGGGCGCCCCGCGCATCGGCCGTGTCGCCCGGCAGGTCGGCCAGCACGCAGCGGAACGATTCGCCGCTGCCGGTCGACACCATGTATGCGACGTCGCCCTGCTGGTGCGCGGCCTCGCGCACGACGCGCTCCGCACCATGCTTCACGCACGCGGTGCGGTCGACCTGCGCGGTCAACACCGGGCCCGCGTCGAAGATGTCGACGAAGCGGTCCGGCTCGAAGCCTTCCTCGAGATGGATGTCGTACGCGAGCAGCGCCGATTCGTTCGGCTCGCCGAGCACGCGCTGCGCGGCTTCCGGCAGCAGCGGCACGTAGAGCGGATACGCCGGCATCACTTCCGCGATGAACGTGCGGCTGCGGCCGCCCGACGCGATGTCGACGTCGGTGAAGTTGCGGCCGAAGAACTTGCGGCCCACCGCTTCCCAGAACGGCGATGCGCCCGTGCCGTCGCTCACGCCGAGCAGCAGCGTGAACACTTCCGGCGTGAAGCGGCGGCGGTTCGCGGCGATGTACATCATCCGCGCACGCGAGATCAGGTGCGCGGCCGCGTCGCCGCGCAGCGACGGATCGACGTAGAAGCCGGCCAGCCGGCTCTTGCCGGTCAGCTCGTGCGACATCGTGAGCGCGTGGATCTTGCGGTTCACGTGCAGCTCGCGCGACGCGTGGATCAGTGCGTCGTTGCGGAACGCGTAGAACGGTTCCGAGTAGCCGGCCGCGGCCACGATGCTCGCCGTGCCGAGCAGCTTGCCCGTCGACGAATCCTCGAGCACGAAGAGGTAGAACTCCTCGCCGGCGAAATCGACGTCCGCGCGAAACGAATCCTCGGAGAGCGCCACGCGCGCTTCGAGCGCCGCGCGGTCGTGCGGCAGCGAGTGCAGGACCGGCTGCGCGGTGCGCGCCATGTGCGCGAGCGCATCGAGATCCGTGAGTTTGCCGGGGCGAACAAATAGCATCGTCGTTCCTGTCTGCGATGGGTGCGCCGATCAGCGCGCGGTGGCTTCCTGGGCCGCGAGCACCTGCTCGACCGCCTTCTCGAAGCGCTTCACGCCTTCGTCGAGCAGGTCGAACGGGATCACGAGCGACGGGACGAAGCGCAGCACGTTCGGGCCGGCGATCAGCATGATCAGGCCGTTCTCGGCGGCGGCGGTGACGAAGTCCTTCGCGCGGCCGTCGAATGCGGCGGTGAGTTCCGCGCCGACCAGCAGGCCCTTGCCGCGGACGTCCTTGAAGATGCCGAAGCGTGCGTTGATGCGTTCCAGCGCGCCCTTCAGTCGCACGCTGCGTTCGCGCACGCCTTCGAGGAGTGCCGGGTCGCCGATCAGTTCGACGACCTTGTCCGCGATCGCCGACGCGAGCGGGTTGCCGCCGTAAGTCGTGCCGTGCACGCCGACCTTGAAGTGCGCGGCCAGTTCGTTCGTCGTCAGCATCGCGCCGATCGGGAAGCCGTTGCCGAGCGCCTTCGCGGTCGTGAGGATGTCCGGCGTGACGCCCGTGTCCATGTACGCGTAGAACTGGCCCGTGCGGCCGACGCCCGTTTGCACTTCGTCGAAGATCAGCAGTGCGTCGTTGGCGTCGCAGGCTTCGCGCAGTGCCTTCAGGAAGGCCGGATCGGCCGGGATCACGCCGCCCTCGCCCTGCACCGGCTCGACGATCACCGCGCAGGTTTGCGGGCCGATCGCGGCCTTGGCGGCTTCGATGTCGTTGAACGGCAGGTGCTTGATGCCTTCAGGCACCGGACCGAAGCCTTCCGAGTATTTCGGCTGGCCGCCGACGCTGACCGTGAAGAACGTGCGGCCGTGGAACGACTGGACGAACGACACGATTTCGTATTTGTCGGCGCCGTGGCGGTCGAATGCGACGCGGCGTGCGAGCTTCAGGGCGGCTTCGTTCGCTTCGGCGCCCGAGTTCGCGAAGAACGCGCGGTCGGCGAAGGTCAGCGATTCGAGGCGCTTCGCGAGGCGCAGCACCGGCTCGTTCGTGTAGCCGTTGCCGATGTGCCAGAGCTTGCGGCCTTGTTCGTCCAGAACCTTCAGCAGTTCCGGGTGGCCGTGGCCCAGCGACGTCACCGCGATGCCGCACGCGAAATCCACGTATTCGCGGCCGGCCGTGTCCCACACGCGTGAGCCCTCTGCACGGTCCGGCACGAACGGCGCGGGGGAGAATACCGGCACCATCACTTCGTCGAATGTCTGGCGGGTCACGGTCGAGGTCGTCATGGTCGTTCCTTTCGGTTTCGTAAGAGGGTTCAACAGGATCAAGTTTAGGTAAGGGTGACGCAAGCGTCTTGCGGATTTGCGACGGGTTCTATCGGAAGCGGATGGTTCGGCGTATTTTGCCCTTTCGGCGGGGGTGGTTTTTTTTGTGGGCTTTATTTGGGGTCGTTTGGTGGTGCGCGGTTTGTTGGCGTGAAGCACCTGAGGTCGTGTCGGTCTATTAGCGTTGCCCCTGCGCGGGGCGGCGGTTACTTTTCTTTGTCTTGCCAAAGAAAAGTAACCAAAAGAAAGGCGCTCGGATAACGCATGACCTCCCGGTGCCGTGGCCATCAAAGTGGCCCTCGCCTAAGTGTCCGCGCCAGGCGGGAACCCGGAGTGGTTCGAGCAATGGGTCTGACATCACTCGCCACCCCACGGAGCGGTATACCGCCCGCTAGCTCCATCCTCGCTTCGCTCGGCTGCAAGGTTCTTCAGCCGCAATTCATGAGCCCGCGCGTCATCTGGAACGCCCACTGATCAGTTCGCCGAATCAGTGAGGCATCCGCTGCATAGCAGTGACAAATTCGATTTATTGGATCGATGTGCTACCCACCACGATTCTGGAAAACATTCGTCCAACCGCGTTGAAAAGGGGATGGGTGGACCTGTCGGCCGAGCGAAGCGAGGACGGAGCCAGCGGGCGGTATACCGCTCCGTGGGGTGATGAGTGATGTCAGACCCATTGCTCGAACCACTCCGTGCTCCTGACTGGCGCGGACACTTAGGCGAGGGCCACTTTGATGGCCACGGCACCGGGAGGTCATGCGTTATCCGAGCGCCTTTCTTTTGGTTACTTTTCTTTGGCAAGACAAAGAAAAGTAACCGCCGCCCCGCGCAGGGGCGACGCTAATAGACCGACACGCCCCCAGGTGCTTCACGCCAACAAACCGCGCACCGCAAAAAACCTCAATCCTTGCCACCACGCTCGACCAGCGCCCCCCCACGAGGCTCACTCCCCCCGCCGGTCTGCCTCTCGAGCCACGCTCGCCGATCCTCCCGAGGCGTCACACCAAACCGCTCGCGATAAGCATTAGAAAAATGCGCAGCAGAAGAGAACCCACAAGCGAGACTGACCTGAACCACCGACTTGCTGGTCCGCTGCAACTGGGTCCTGGCCTTGAGCAACCGGAGATTGAGGTAATACTTCGAGGGCATCGCCCCGAGATACTGGCGAAAAAGCCTTTCGAGCTGCCGCCGGGAAACGCCCACGAGCCCGGCGATCTCATCGGTCGTCAAGGGATCCTCGACATTGGCTTCCATCAACAGCAGCGCATCGTTCAGCCGAGGATGCCGCTCGCCCGGCGCGGTCACGAAAGGAATCCGCTGCCGCTCCTCGCCGCTGCGCAGCGTGCCGGCCCCGAGCGCATCGGCAATGCGCTCGCCCAGATCCGCCCCGTGTTCCCGGCCGATCATGGCCAGCATGAAATCGACGGTCGCCTGCCCGCCCGCACAGGTCGCCCGATCGCGATCGATCTCGAAGATCTGCTGCGTGACGATCGACCGCTCGAACTGCTCGGCGAACTGCTGATACGTCTCCCAGTTCACGCTCACGCGATATCCGGAAAGCTGCCCGGCCATCGCGAGCCACCACACGCCGTGGTGAATCCCGGTCACAACCGGCGTCCGCTGCCCGACCCGCGCGAGACTCGCGAGAAACAACCGATAGTCCGCAAACTGCTGAAACCGCTCCGACACGACGATCAGCCAGTCGCACGCGATCGCATCGTTGAACGCCGCATCGGCATGCCACTGCGCACCGCCGGCGAGCGGCACCGGCCGCCCGTCCCACGAACACACCTGCCAGCGATACAGCAAGCGCCCGTCGATCTCGTTCGCGAGATGCAATGCATCGACGATCGGACCCACACCCGACATCGACACGGGCGGCAATGCAACGATCGCCACCTGCGTCGTGCGGGTGGCGCCTGCGGGACGAGACACCGGTACCACGTATGAAACCCGCCTTTCGCGTTACTTGAGACTGCCCGACAGGAACTGCTTCAGACGCTCGCTCTGCGGACGCACCAGCACCTCCTTCGGATCGCCCTCTTCCTCGGTCCGCCCCTGATGCAGGAACATCACGTGGTTCGACACGTTACGCGCGAAACCCATCTCGTGCGTGACGACGATCATCGTGCGACCTTCCTCGGCCAGCTTCTGCATCACCTTCAGCACTTCGCCGACCAGTTCCGGGTCGAGCGCCGAAGTCGGCTCGTCGAACAGCATCACGTCGGGATGCATCGCCAGCGCGCGCGCGATCGCGACACGCTGCTGCTGGCCACCCGACAGGTGCGACGGATACTGCTTCTCGACGCGCGGCGGCAAACCGACCTTCTCCAGGTATTCGCGCGCCCGCTCCTCGGCTTCCTTCTTCGAAATGCCGAGCACGTGCACCGGCGCTTCCATCACGTTCTCGAGCACGTTCATGTGCGCCCACAGATTGAAGTGCTGGAACACCATCGCGAGCTTCGTGCGGATGCGTTGCAACTGCTTGTGATCGGCCACCTCGAGCGCGCCGGCGCGGTCGGTCTTCGTGCGCACGGCCTCGCCGTCGACGACGATCTGCCCCGCATTCGGCCGCTCGAGAAAATTGATGCAGCGCAGGAACGTGCTCTTGCCCGAACCGCTCGCGCCGATGATGCTGATGACGTCGCCCGCCTTCGCGTTCAGCGACACGCCCTTGAGCACCTCGTTATCGCCATAGCGCTTGTGAATGTCGACGGCGGCAAGCTTGACGGAAGCGGACGCGCTCGTTTGAGTGATCTCGGCCAACTGGCTCTCCTCGAAGTGAAATCAATGACGGCCGGCCGCGAGATACGCGAGCCAGTGGCGCTCCGCCCGGCGAAATGCCGCGACGAGTGCGAACGATACCGCAAGATAGATCAGCGCGGCGATTCCGAACGACTGGAACGCCATGTAGGTCGCGGAATTGGCGTCGCGCGCGACCTTCAGGATGTCGGGCACGGTCGCCGTGAACGCGACGGTGGTCGCATGCAGCATCAGGATCACCTCGTTGCTGTACAGCGGCAGCGCGCGGCGCAGCGCCGACGGCAGGATCACCCGGCGGTACATCGTGAACGGCGACATCCCGTAAGCACGCGCCGCCTCGACCTCGCCGTGCGGAATCGCGCGAATCGCGCCGGCGAAGATCTCGGTGGTGTACGCGCAGGTGTTCAGCGCGAACGCGAGGATCGCGCAATTGAAGCCGCTGCGGAAAAACGCGTCGAGCAGCGAGTGCGACCGCACGAACTCGAGGCTGTACATGCCCGTGTACATCAGCAGCAGCTGCACGTAGAGCGGCGTGCCGCGGAACACGTACGTGTAGAACCGCACCGGCATCGACAGCCACTTCTTCTTCGACACGCGCGCGACCGCGAGCGGCACTGCGCACACGAAGCCGAGCGAAATCGACGCGACGAGCAGCCACAGCGTCACCGCAAGGCCGGAGAGGCGCTGGCCGTCCCAGTAAAGGAACGCCTGGCCGAATTCCTGGAGGATCTCGATCATAGTTCTGCGTGCCGCACGCCCATGGAATAACGCTTCTCGAGCTGGATCAGCACGAGGTTGGAAACGGTCGTGATCGCGAGGTAGATCAACGCCGCGACGAGGATGAAGAAGAACATGTTGAACGTGCTCTTGCCGGCGTCCTGCGCGGCCTTCACGACGTCCGCGAGACCGATGATCGACACCAGCGCGGTCGCCTTCACGAGCACCTGCCAGTTGTTGCCGATGCCGGGCAGCGCGAAACGCATCATCTGCGGAAACATGATCCGCACGAACACGCGCATCCCGCTCATCCCGTACGCTGCACCGGCCTCGAGCTGGCCGCGCGGCACCGACAGGAACGCCCCGCGGAACGTCTCGGTGAAGTACGCGCCGTAGATGAAGCCGAGCGTCAGCACACCGGCGACGAACGGGTCGATGTCGATCTGATCCCAGCCGACGAGGTCGGTGAACTGGTTCAGCCAGATCTGGATGCTGTAGAACAGCAGCAGCATCAGGACGAGATCGGGCACCGAGCGGATCAGCGTCGTATAACCGGTCGCGATCGCTCGCAGCACCCGGTTGTGCGACAGCTTCGCCACCGCGCCGATCAGCCCCAGCGCCACCGCAGCGGCGAGCGACAGTACCGACAGCTCGATGGTCTGCACGGTGCCGGCCCAGAGGACAGGACCAAAGCCGTAAAGGAACACGCGCGTCTCCAGTGTTGATATGAACACCGGCACGCATACCTTCCCGCGCCGGGCTGACGCGGATAGTCGCAAGCGAAATTGATTGCCTCAAATCACAGTGCACGCGATTGCTGCGTCGCAGCAATTCGTCGCACCATTTGCAGGCAAGGCCTACGCCCCTGTTTCAAAAGGAAAAAAGCCGCTTCCTGACAGTCGGATGACATGCAGGGAAGCGGACTTTTTGCAATTTTCCGGTCGCTTTTTCGATATAGCGCCGCGGGCGGTCTCACCGCCCCTTCAGGATGTCGGAGCGCGAAGTCGTATAGACAAGCCCGTCCGGGCCGAAATGAACGTTAAAGAATGCGTCGGTGTTCACGCCGTCCTCGAGCCAGCGCCAGCTCCACACCGTCTCGGGCTTCAGCGGATACTGCGCGATGTCGCCCGGCTTGCCGAGCAGGCGTCGCACTTCGTCCTCGGTCATTCCGGGACGCACCTTCGCGAAGTTCTCGGCGCTCAGCACCTGCGTCGCGCCCGTGTAGTGCCCGCTCGCGTCGAGGTCGACGAACCAGGTCTGGTTGCCCATCGGGCCGCGCGGATATTCGAGGCGCTTCGAGCCGTCGGTGAACGCGCGCTCGGTCTCGGGCTTGCCCATCGTGGCGCGCACGTCGGCTTCGGTCGATACGCCGGCCTTCAGCCCCTTGAGCAGCAGCGGCGCCGGCTTGATCGCGTTGAAAAAGTCCCTGATACGTTGCACGTCGAGATTGCCTTGCTTGTCGTCGCAGCCGGTCAGCGCCAGCGCGGCGGCCAGCATCGTCACGGGAAGCAGCCGGAAACGGAAAATCATCGGAAGAAATGCGCGTCGAGAAAACACGCGGCAAGGATACCCGTGCAACGCCAAAAGCGCGAGACGGGCGCGCGGCCCGTCTCGTGTTCACTGCATCGTTTCGGTTTGCACCTCGGCCTCGCGGCGTGCCTGCGGGGTGCGCGCCCCGGCTGGCGTCGCCTTGATCCGGCGGCGCGTGCGCACCAGTTCGGCCAGTTGCCACGAACCGAGCGCCAGGCAGCCGAACAGCACCTCGCGGCCGCGCTTGACCAGCGCGAGCGACAGCGCCGTCTCGCGATCGACGCCGAACATCTGCGCGAGCAGCACGACGGTCGCCTCCTGCACGCCGAGGCCGCCCGGCACCATGAATGCCGCATGCCGCACGGCCTGCGTCATCGCCTCGATCGCGATCGCGCCGCCGATCGATACCGGATGGCCGAGCAGCGCGAGCGCCCAGTAGATTTCGAGCGCGCCGAGCACGTAGCCGGACAACTGCCAGAAGAACGCACTGAACAGCAGCGCCGTGCGTGACATCAGCGCGTCGATGTCGCCATCGAGACGGCGGCCGTCGACGCCCTGCAGCAACCGGTGCGAATCGCCGAGCAGACGCCCGGCGAACCGCTCGATCGCATGGAAGATCCCGCCGCGACGCATCAGCACGACGCCGAGCACCGGCAACGGGAGCGTCAGCAGCAGCGCGAGGCCGATCGTGCCGCCGCCCATGTCGTGCGTCGTCGCGAGCAGCAGCACGAGGCCGAGCGCGGCGAATGCATACTGGACGACGATCGTCACCAGCACCTCGACGATCACCGACGCGGTCACGCGGCTCGCGTCGGGCACCTGCCAGCGCGCCATCCGGATCCCGACCAGCTCGCCGCCGATCCCGACCACCGGCAGCAGCCGGTTCACGGCTTCGCGCACGGTCGCGACCCACCACAGGTACGACAGCGACGCGCGCCGGTCGAGCAGCTGGTGCCACGCGTACGCGTCGAGCAGCAACGGCAGCGCGTGGAACGGCACGAGCCACAGCAGCCCGAAACCGGCACGCTCGAGCATCTGCGTCACGTCGCCGATACCTTCGTGCAAACCGAGCGCGAGCAGGATCCCGATGCCGATCGGCCAGCCGAGCCATTTGATCCACTTGGTCATGACGGCTGCGCCCCCGCTTCGCGCGACGCTCGCGTGCCGCGCCGCGCGGCCGGCTGGCCGAACACGTCGGCAAAACCACCGGTCGCGACGCCCGCGGCCTTCAGCGCGGCCGCGACGCGCGGCGACAGCAGCGCGTCCAGTTCGTCGACCGGGCGGTAGTCGGCCATCGTCGGCGTGATCGGGCCGTCGCCCGCTTCCGCCGGATGACAGTAGATCTCGCCGACGCCGGGCGGCAGCGCCGCGATCGCGTCGAGCAGCACGGCCTCGTCCATCGCGCCCGTATGCTCGATCCCGACCACATAGTCGTTATGCGCGAGCCCCGCGCGGTCGAGCCGCGCGCGCACCAGCGCGATCCACGGCTTGAGCAGCGCGGGCGCGCGCGTTTCGTACGGCAGCCGCACCGCGCGCAGCCCGTAATCGCGGCCGATCTCGATGATCATCGACAGCACGGTCGGATGCAGGTGGAAATGCTTGTGCGCGTTCACGTGGTCGAGCGGCAGGCCGCTCGCCGCGAACGCCTCGAACTGCGCGCGGATCTCGCGGCGCAGCTGCGCACGCACGTGCGGCAGGAAGAAGAAGCGGCAGCCGTCCTTCGCCATCGCGTCGCCGAACCGCGCGTCGGGGCCGACGAGCGCGGGAATTTCATGCGCGGGCAGCGTGGCCGGCCCGTCCGCGAGAACGAGGTGCAGGCCGACCGCGAGCGACGGCAGCCGCCGCGCGCGTTCGATCGCATCCTGCGCCGCGGGCGCACCGACCATCAGGCTCGCGGCGTTCAGCACGCCATCGCGATGCGCGCGCTCGACCGCCGCGTTGACGCGCGGGTGCAGCCCGAAGTCGTCCGCGGTGAAGATCAGCGCCCGCGCCGCCCGCTGCGTCGTCACGAATCAGGCCTCGTGCGCGCGCAGGAAGCGGAAGAACTCGACGCCTTCGCGCAGACGGCGCTTCATCATGTCCCAGCTCGTCAGCATCTCGCGGACGATCTCCCAGATCTTCGACGGACGGAAGTAGAACTGGCGATAGAACTGCTCGAGGTGGTGATAGATCTCGTCGCGCGACAGGTGCGCATAGCCGATCGCCGCCAGCTGCACGCCTTCCTTGCTCACCAGGTTGATGGTCTTGTTCTCTTCCATCCAGCCGTTTTCCACGGCCTGCTTGTAGAGCGTCGTGCCCGGATACGGCGCGGCGAGCGACACCTGGATCGTATGCGGATTGATTTCCTTCGCGTACTCGATCGTCTTCTTGATGGTTTCCTGCGTCTCGCCCGGCAGGCCGAGAATGAAGGTGCCGTGGATCTTGATGCCGAGCTTCTTGCAGTCCGCGCTGAAGCGGCGCGCGAAATCGGTGCGCACGCCCTTCTTGATGTTCACGAGGATCTGGTCGTCGCCGGATTCGAAGCCGACCAGCAGCAGGCGCAGGCCGTTTTCCTTCATGACCTTCAGCGTCTTGTACGGCACGTTCGCCTTCGCGTTGCACGACCACGTCATGCCGAGCTTGCCCAGACCGATGGCGATGGCTTCGGCGCGCGGCAGGTCGTCGGTGAAGGTGTCGTCATCGAACATCAGTTCCTTCACTTCCGGCATGTTGTCGCGGATCCACTTCGCTTCGGCGAGCACGTTCTCGACCGAGCGCGTGCGGTAGCGATGGCCGCTGACCGTCTGCGGCCACAGGCAGAACGTGCAGCGCGACTTGCAGCCGCGGCCCGTATAGATCGACACGTACGGGTAATTCAGGTAGCCGATGAAGTAGTTGTCGATCTTCAGGTCGCGCTTGTAGACGGGCGCGACGAACGGCAGTTCGTCCATGTTCTCGAGGATCGGACGCGCTTCGTTGTGCTCGATCGAGCCGTCCTTCGCGCGCCAGCTCAAGCCCTTGATCTCGGGGAACGGCTTGCCTTCGGCGATTTCCTTGCAGGTGTAGTCGAATTCCTCGCGGCACACGAAGTCGATCGCCTCGCTCGCCGTGAGCGAGTTGTGCGGATCGACCATCACCTTCGCGCCCACCATGCCGACCAGCATCGACGGCTTCATCTTCTTGAGATCCTGCGCGAACATCGCGTCGGTCGGGAACGACGGCGTGCTCGTGTGGATGATCACGAGGTCGTAGTCGTTGGCGATCTTCAGCGTCTCTTCGACCGACAGGCCGTCGGCCGGCGCGTCGACGACGCGGCTGCCCGGCACGAGCGCGGCCGGCTGCGCGAGCCACGTCGGGTACCAGAAGGAACGGATTTCGCGCTTCGCCTGGTAGCGCGAGCCGGCTCCGCCGTCGAAGCCGTCATACGAAGGGGCCTGCAAGAACAGCGTTTTCATGAATGCTCCGGTAGCCTGCATAGTTCGATTCGTTTCAACGATTCAGTCAATCAACCGCGGGCCGCCCTGCCGGCGCCCGCCTCTCTGTCATGTCGCGTCGCGCGGCGTTGCCGCGCGGCGCGTCTCGGCCTTCGGGCCGGATTCGATCGGGGCCGGGCGCATGGCCGGCTCCGTCGGGGAACACACCTCAGCGGCCGTCCCCGCCTTCCACTGCCGCCGTCGCGCGTTCGCCGCCGACGACCGTCATCCTCGCGCCACGCCACACGACGTGCGTGCCGAACGCGGCCGCGAGCCATTCGAGCGCGAGCAGCGTGTCGCGCACCGCGACGAGCGGCAGATCGCGCCAGAACGCGCGCCAGCCGTCCTCGCCGCGCGCGTGCAGCACGAGCCGCCCGAACGCGCCGACGACGGCCGCGCCACCCGCCAGCGTGCCGGCGACGGTGCCGTCGAGACGCAGTGCCAGTGCCGCGCCGATCGCGAGCCACGGTACGGTGAACGTGATGAACAGGAACGCGAAGCCGGCCGGATTCAGCGAACGGATCGTACGCAGCCAGCGCGTCTCGCGGTGCCAGAGCGGCCCGAACGACGGCTCGATCACGTCGGTCGCAACCTCGACCTCGGACAGCACGGTACGCCGCCCGAGGCGGCGCGGCAGCTCGGCGAGCCAGAAATCGTCGGCCAGTTCGTCCTTCAGTGCGACGAAGCCGCCGATCCGGTCGAGCGTGTCGCGCGTCAGCGCGAGCGTCGCGCCGAAGCCGAAGCGGCTCGAGCGGCCGAGGTGCGTGATCCGTACCGACGGCGCGAACCAGGCATCGACGAACTGCGCGCCGATCCGCGTCCAGAACCCGCCGACGCTGCGCGCATGATACAGGCACGTGACGACCCCGACCGACGCGTCGGCGAGCGGCGCCGTCACGCGCTCCAGATAATCCGGCTGCACCGCGATGTCGCTGTCCGCGATCACGATGCGGCCGTACTTCGCGCGCTCCGCCAGATTGATCAGGTTGCTGACCTTCAGGTTCTTGCCGTGCACGCGCGCGTCGATCACGAGCGTGATGTCGCATTCCGGATAATCGGCGCGCAGCCGCTCGACCACGGCGATGGCCGGATCGGCCGCCGACGCGACCCCGAACAGCACTTCATGGCGCGGGTGGCGCTGCTCGCAGAACGTCGCGAGGTTCTCGTACAGGTGCGGCTCCGCGCCGCACAGCGGCTTGAGCACGCTGACGGGCTCGAAGCCGTCGCGCGCGGCGGTGCGCGGCGTGCGCGGACGCGGCGCGAACGCGGCAACGAGCGCATAGCCGGCCGCGGCCAGCGTAAACACCGTCAGGAGCCAGTCCAGCAACGTGACGGCCGGCGTCATGCGCGACGCTCTCCGGCAACGCGCGCGCCCTGCCGATCGATCGAACCGGGTTGAACGTGATTGGATATTCCGACAGCAACGAACGCGGGCACGACCCGACTCCTTGTTCCAGCAGCGTCTGTGTAAAGGGGAGGCACGGCCCGGTCCCCGAAGGCGGCCATGCCCGGCTTCGCGTGGCATATCCTCGCGCGATGCCCGGGACGGGATGCGGGAAGATTCGAATGGCTGCCATCGGCACAACATGGGCAGGCGCCGGATTTTATCAGCCCGCGCCGCCCCGCGCTCGGACGCGTCGCGAAACGGACTGGTGCAATTTCGGCAAAGCTGTGCGGCCGACGAACCATTCCGATACCACCTCGTTCACGTTAGCGTAAGCGCTTTGCAGGCATATTGCAGTCTTGAAAATCAAACGTTTCGTGGAATTTTGTGCGTCGATGCGAAGACATGCCCAATCGCCGTAAAGATTGGTAATTATTCTGAGATTAGGTTGATTTCTGCAACAATCGCCGGACCTTACCTTGCACCCCTGAAAGGCTCATGGGTATCCCCGCGTCGCCAGCGCGTTCCGGAACCCTTTGGCAAAATCGTCGGCATCTGTTGCGCATGCGCATCACCGCGCCCCTCCCCTTCGAAGGTCACCCGATGATTCCGTTTTCCGTACTCGATCTCGCCCCCATTCCCGTCGGCGCCGACGCCGCCCAGGCGTTCCGCAACACCGTCGATCTCGCGCAGCACGCGGAGCGTCTCGGTTACCGGCGCTACTGGCTCGCCGAACATCACAACATGCCGGGCATCGCGAGCGCGGCGACCGCCGTCGTGATCGGTCATGTGGCGGGCGCGACGAAGACGATCCGCGTCGGCTCGGGCGGGATCATGCTGCCGAACCATGCGCCGCTCGTGATCGCCGAGCAGTTCGGCACGCTCGCGTCGCTGTATCCGGGGCGCATCGACCTCGGGCTCGGCCGCGCGCCCGGCACCGACCAGACCACGTCGCGCGCGCTGCGCCGCGACCTGATCGGCAGCGCCGACGCGTTTCCGGACGACGTCGCCGAGCTGCAGCGCTACTTCGCGGAACCGGTGCCCGGCCAGCGCGTGCGCGCGGTGCCCGGCGCGGGGCTGGACGTGCCCGTGTGGCTGCTGGGTTCGAGCCTCTTCAGCGCGCAGCTCGCCGCGATGCTCGGGCTGCCGTTCGCATTCGCGTCGCACTTCGCGCCGGACTACCTGATGCGCGCGCTCGAGCTTTATCGCGCGCAGTACCGGCCGTCGGCCGCGTGGCCGAAACCGCATGCGATGGTCGGGGTCAACGTGTTCGCGGCCGATACCGACGACGAGGCGCGGCGCCTCTTCACATCGCTTCAGCAGCAGTTCATCAACCTGCGCCGCGGCACGCCGGGCAAGCTGCCGCCGCCCGTCGACACGCTCGAGGCGAGCGAGTTCGAACTCGCGAACGTCGCTCACGCGCTGTCGTTCGCGGCCGTCGGCTCGCGCGACACGGTGCGCGACAAGCTGCGCGACCGGATCGCGCAAACGGGCGCGGACGAGGTCATCATCACCGCGCAGATCCACGATCACGCCGCGCGGGTGCGCTCGTTCGAACTGGCGGCACAGATCCGCGACGAACTCGCGAACGAAACCCGCTGACCGGGCGGGTGCGCCCGTGCAGGCGTCACTGCGGGTGCACCGCCGCCATGCCTTCGAGCAGCGCCTTGTGGAACGCGTCCGGGTCCTGGATCTGCGGCGCGTGCCCGAGCGCCGGGAATTCGACGAGCTGCGCGCCGGGAATCGCCGCCTGCGTGCGTTTCGCGAGCTCCGGGTAACGGCCGAGCTTCGCGTGCACCTCGGGCGGCGCCACGTCCTTGCCGATCGCGGTCGTGTCCTTGTCGCCGATCAGCAGCAGCGTCGGCACGCGGATCGCGCCGAGTTCGTAGACCACCGGCTGCGTGAGGATCATGTCGTAGATCAGCGCGGAGTCCCACGCGACCGCGTCGCGGCCCGGGCCGCGATACATGCCGGCGAGCATCTGCACCCAGCGCTCGTAGGACGGCGCCCACTTGCCCGCGTAGTAGGTCGCCTGCTCGTAGCGGCGAATGCCGTCCGCCGTCGTCTTCTGCTCGCGTGCATACCAGTAGTCGACCGACAGCGGCGGCACGCCGAGCGCCTTCCAGTCCTCGAGGCCGATCGGGTTCACCAGCACGAGCTGCTCGGTCGCCTTCGGGTACATCAGCGCGTAGCGCATCGCGAGCATCCCGCCCGTCGAATGGCCGACGATCGTCGCCGACTTCACGCCGATCGACTCGAGCAGCGCATGCGTGTTGCGCGCGAGCTGCTGGAAGCTGAACTGGTAACGCTCGGGCTTCGACGATTTGCAGAAGCCGATCTGGTCCGGCGCGATTACGCGATAGCCGGCGCGGCTCAGCACGCCGATCGTGTCCTCCCACGTCGCCGCGCAGAAGTTCTTCCCGTGCAGCAGCACGACGGTGCGGCCGTTCGGGTGCGCCGGCTGCACGTCCATGTACATCATCTCGAGGGTTTCGCGCTGGGACACGAACGCGTAGCGGTGCACCGGCTCCGGATAGGCGAAGCCTTCCAGGCGGGGGCCGTACACGGGCCCGTCGTTACCGGCCGGCGCCGGGACGGCGGCCGCGGCTGGCGTCGCGCATGCGGCAGCGACACCCGCGCCGAGCACGGCGGCGCGCGCGAGGGACAACATCTTGCAAATCGAAGGCATGGCGATCACGGTAAAGGGAAATGCACGCGGGCAGCCAGGCGGCTGCGCGCCCCGCGATTCTACGCGGTCGGGCTGACGACGGCGCGCAACACTCGATGACCGCGCGACTTCCGCGCACGCGACGATCTCGGGTATCGTGTGACGTGACCCTGAAACGCCTGCAGGCGAACGCTCATGAAAAACGTCCTCAGCATTCAGTCGCACGTCATCTACGGACACGCCGGCAACAGCGCGGCCGTGTTCCCGATGCAGCGCCTCGGCGTCAACGTCTGGCCGCTCAACACCGTCCAGCTGTCGAATCACATGCAGTACGGCCACTGGGCCGGCAGCGCGATCGACGCCGCGAAGATGGAGCAGCTCGTCGACGGGGTCGCCGCGATCGGCGCGCTCAAGCGCTGCGACGCGGTGCTGTCCGGCTTCGTCGGCTCGCCGGCGCAGGCGCGCGCGACGGTCGAGATCGTGCGCACGGTGAAGGCGATGAATCCGAACGCGTGGTACTTCTGCGATCCGGCGCTGGGCCAGACGGGCGGCATCCGGCCCGAACCCGGCGTCGAGGAATTCATCGTCCAGGAGATGCCGGCGCTCGCGGACGGCATGTCGCCGAACCACACCGAGCTGCAGAAGCTCGCCGGGCGGCGCATCGAGACCGTCGCCGAAGCCGTCGACGCCTGCCGCGCGCTGATCCGCCGCGGCCCGAAGATCATCCTCGTCAAGCACCTGCACGACCGCAACAGCCCGGCCGACCGCTTCAACATGCTCGCCGTCACCGAGACCGAAGCGTGGATCGGCCAGCGCCCGCTGTATGCGTTTCCGCGCCATCCGGTCGGCGTCGGCGACCTCACCAGCGCCATCTTCGTCGCACGCCGGCTGCGCGGCGACTCGGTGCGCGCCGCGTTCGAGCACACGCTCGCGGCCGTGCACGCGGTCGTGAAGGCGACCTACGACGCGCGCCGCTACGAGCTCGAACTCGTCGCCGCGCAGGATGAAATCGCGCGCCCGAGCGAATGGTTCGGCGCGTGGGTGACGGACGCCTGAGGCCGCCGCATCCGCGTCGCCGGCGCGCGCGATCTGCTGTTCTGCTGTTCTGCCGTTCTGCCGTTCTGCCGTTCTGCCGTTCTGCCGTTCTGCCGTTCTGCCGTTCTGCCGTTCTGCCGTTCTGCTGTCCGCTTTCCCGCTGTCCGCATCCCCGCTTCCCTTGCATCACGACCGTCGGCCGTTGTCCGTTCAATGCCGCGCGTGCAAACGTTTCCGGACTTCACATGAATGACACCGAATACTCGCTATGCTCGCGGCGGCACGACTGGCGCAGCCGCATCCTGCGCCGCGGACGCGCCCGTTATTTCCCGCATGTCCCGCCAACCGGCTCCCCCTTTAACGCACGATAACGACCATGACCCGATCGAACCGTCGTGACTTCCTGCGCGTCGCCGCCGGCACTGCCGGCGCCGCCGCGCTGAACCTCTTCCCGCCCGTGATCCGCGATGCGCTCGCCATTCCCGCGAACCGCCGTACCGGCACGATCCGCGACATCGAACACATCGTGATCCTGATGCAGGAGAATCGCTCGTTCGACCATTACTTCGGCACGATGCGCGGTGTCCGCGGCTTCGGCGACCCGCGCCCGCTGCGCCTCGCGAACGGCAAGTCGGTGTTCCACCAGCCGGTCGGCCCGGCCGAGCTGCTGCCGTTCCACCCGGGCGCCGACAAGCTCGGCCTGCAGTTCCTGCAGGACCTGCCGCACGGCTGGCAGGACATGCACGCCGCGTGGAACAAGGGCCGCTACGACCAGTGGGTGCCGAACAAGGGCACCACGACGATGGCGTACCTGAAGCGCGACGACATCCCGTTCCACTATCAGCTCGCAGACGCGTTCACGATCTGCGACGCGTACCACTGCGCGATCCCGAGCTCGACCGACCCGAACCGCTATTACATGTGGACCGGCTACGTCGGCAACGACGGCACGGGCGGCGGCCCGGTGCTCGGCAACGAGGAAAAGGGCTACGGCTGGACGACTTATCCGGAAGTGCTCGAGCAGGCCGGCGTGTCGTGGAAGATCTACCAGGACGTCGGCACGGGGCTCGACGCGAACGGCTCGTGGGGCTGGACGCAGAACCCGTACATCGGCAACTACGGCGACAACGCGCTGCTCTACTTCAACCAGTACCGCAGCGCGCTGCCCGGCACGCCGCTGTACGAAAAGGCGCGCACCGGCACCAACATCAGCGCCGGCGGCACGCTGTTCGACGTGCTGCAGCAGGATGTGAAGAACGGCACGCTGCCGCAGGTGTCGTGGATTTGCGCGCCGGAAGCCTATTCGGAGCACCCGAACTGGCCGGCCAACTACGGCGCGTGGTACATCGAGCAGGTGCTGAAGGCGCTCGTGTCGAATCCGGACGTGTGGAGCAAGACCGCGCTCTTCATCACGTACGACGAAAACGACGGCTTCTTCGACCACGTGCAGCCGCCGTTCGCGCCGCAGTCGCGCGACAACGGGCTGTCGACGGTCGCGACGACCAACGAGGTGTTCGCCGGCGACGCGTCGCACATGGCCGGCCCGTACGGGCTCGGGCCGCGCGTGCCGATGCTGGTGGTGTCGCCGTGGACCAAGGGCGGCTGGGTCTGTTCGCAGACCTTCGATCACACGTCGCTGCTGCAATTCATCGAAGCGCGCTTCGGCGCGCAATACGCGGTCACCGCGGCGAACGTGTCGCCGTGGCGCCGCACGGTGTGCGGCAACCTGACGTCCGCGTTCGACTTCGCGACGCCCGATGCAAGCTGGCCGCAGCTCCCGGACACGAGCGGCTACGCGCCGCCCGACCGCAACCGTCACCCCGACTACATCCCGGTGCCGCCGGTCGTCCAGCATCTGCCGAAGCAGGAGGCCGGCCTGCGTCCGGCGCGCGCGCTGCCGTATGAACTGTTCGTGCACGGCCGGATCGACAATGCGAGCGGCCAGTTCCGGCTGACCTTCGCGAACACCGGCACCGCGGGCGCGGCATTCCAGGTTCAGGCGCGCAATCGCGTCGACGGCCCGTGGACCTACACGGTCGACGCCGGCAAGCGGCTTTCCGACACGTGGAGCCCGGCGCCGTCGCTCGGCCTGTACGATCTCGACGTGTACGGCCCGAACGGCTTCTATTGCCACTTCCGCAGCCCCGCCGCGTTGGCGGTCGGCCCGGCGAGCGTCAACCCCGAGGTGATCTACGGCTACGACGTCGCGAACGGCAACATCACGCTGCGCCTGATGAACCGCGGCCACAAAGCCGTGCGGCTCAAGGTGACGAACGCCTACGGCCACGGCCACGCGCGTGAGTTCGACCTCAAGCCGGGCACGCACGTCGACGACTACTGGGACCTGCGCGGCAGCAACGGCTGGTACGACCTGACCGTCAGCGACGGCAAGCCGCTCGGCTTCCAGCGCCGCTTCGCGGGCCACGTCGAGACCGGCCGCCCGAGCACCAGCGACCCGGCCATCCGCACGACCGCGGCGCACGACGACGCCGAAGCCGCATCGGACGCGCTGTCCGACTGACGGCTCTCATGACGCGGCGCGGCCCCGGCGGGCCGCGCCGTGTTCTCACTCCACACCGCCGCCCGCCTCCCCGCCTGTCGCGCTCGCGACGGGAAACTCCCGATACCGGCCATCCGCGCTCGCGTGGAAGCTATGCGCAAATCCGCACCGAATGCGCGGCAAATTCCCAAGACCCGCACATATCGGCGACCTATATATCGAGGCGATCGGGGCTCCTCGCAGAGCCTGACGGGAGATTCTTCCGGGAAGCATCAGCATGCCGACCTCCCCGCCCGATTCCGAGAAGCGGTCGAACCGCCCGCCCGTCGCACGCGCCCGGCCCGCCGGCTGCGTGCGGTATCCACCCGCTGGTGTAAGAACAAGAGGAACGAACATGAAATTGCGTCATTCCCTGTTGTCGGTATCGGTCGTATCCGCGGTAGCTCTCCTCTCGCAACAGGCCGCTCAGGCGGCCGACTCGACCGACGTCAAGGTCGGCTTCGCCGCGCCGCTCACCGGCGTGAACGCCGGTTACGGCAAGGATCTCCAGAACGGCGTGCAGCTCGCGCTCGACGATGCGGCCGCGCAGAAGATCCAGATTGCCGGCAAGCCCGCGCACTTCAACCTCGTCGTGCAGGACGACCAGGCCGACCCGCGCATCGGCGTGCAGGCGGCCCAGGCGCTCGTCGACCAGAACGTGTCGGTGGTGGTCGGCCACTTCAACTCGGGCACGACGATTCCGGCGTCGGTGGTCTACGACAAGGCCGGCATCCCGGTGATCGACCCGGCCGCGACCAATCCGACGCTCACGTCGCGCGGGCTCGCGAACATGTTCATGGTGATCGCGACCGACGGCCAGAACGCCGGCAACGCGGGCAAGTACGCCGTGGACGTGACCAAGGCGAAGCGCATCGCGATCATCGACGACCGCACCGCGTTCGGCCAGGGCGAGGCCGACGAGTTCGAGAAGGCCGTCAAGGCGGCCGGCGGCAACATCATCGGCCGCGAGTTCACCAGCAACCAGGCGGTCGACTTCCGCGCGCAGATCACGAGCCTGAAGGGCAAGAACCCCGATCTGATCTTCTTCGGCGGTCTCGATTCGCTCGCCGCGAACTTCATCAAGCAGATGCGCCAGCTCGGGCTGAACGCGCAGTTCGTCGGCGGCGGCGGCGTGAAGGACAACGAGTTCATCAAGATCGCCGGCCCGGCCGCGGAAGGCGCGATGGCGTGGGAATACGGACGACCGCTCGACGAGCTGCCGCAGGGCAAGGATTTCGAGCAGCGGTTCAAGAAGCGCTTCGGCGTCGACGTGCTGTCGTATGCGCAGTTCGGCTACGACGCGGCGTGGGCGGCGATCAAGGCGATGCAGGCGGTCAACTCGACCGATCCGAAGGTCTATCGCCCGGCGTTGAAGAAAGTCGACTTCGAAGGTGTCACCGGCCGCATCTCGTTCGCGAGCGACGGCTCGCTGAAGAGCGGGATGTCGACGCTGTATCAGGTGAAGAGCGGTGCGTGGAAGACCATCGTGACGAAGGGAGGCTGATCGAGCGGGATGGGCGGCCTGGACAGCCAGGCCGCCGGGACGCGGGCGGTGGCGGGAACGCCGCCCCGCCTTCACACGCGCGATGCGGATACCGACGGATGGGTAGCCGGCAATAAAACGATCGGCGCAATCGCGCCGATCTTATACGATGACTGATGTTATTTCGGCGATATTCGCCGTCGCCCGCGGCAATGCGCGGGCCGTCTCGTCAGCTGGCCTGCGTATCGCGTTCCGCTTCGGCCGCCTCGTGCGCGCGGCGCAGCCGCTCGCGGCTGTTGGTCAGGTGCGTGCGCATCGCGGCACGCGCGGCTTCCGGGTCGTGACGCGCGATCGCCTCGTAAATGTCTTCATGCTCGTGATTGAGCCGGCCGACATAGCGCTCGAGGTCGTCACCGGCGAAGCGCGCCGAATTCACGCGCGTGCGCGGAATGATCGACGCGCCAAGTTGCGTCATGATGTCGACGAAATAGCGGTTGCCGGTGGACTGCGCGATCTGCAGGTGGAACTGGAAATCGAGCTGGGCCGTGTCGCGGCCGCCGCCCGCCCCCGACGCGATCGCGTCGAGCGCGCGCCGCAGCGCGGCGAGATCGGTATCGTTCGCGCGCTGCGCCGCGAGGCTCGCGCATTCGCTTTCGAGGCTGATGCGCAGCTCGAGCACGGCAAGCACGTCGCGCAGCGTCGTGATGGTCGCGGGATCGATGCCGAGCGTCTGGCGGCGCGTCGGTTCGAGCACGAAGCTGCCGATGCCGTGGCGCGTCTCGATGAGGCCGCTCGCCTGCATCCGCGAGATCGCTTCGCGCACGACCGTGCGGCTGACGCCCTGCGCCGCCATGACTTCGGTTTCGGTCGGCAGCTTGTCGCCGGGACGCAGCGTGCCGTTTTCGATCTGCGCGGTCAGCGCGTCGACGACATCTTGTGCGAGGCTGCGTGCGCGACGGCGCGGCGCTGCGGGAAGCGTTGGCACGGACATGAGGCCGGTTCCTTTTTGAATGATCGTAATGTGAGCCGAGGGTTTACGCGGGGTTTGAGCGAACGCCGATGATTCATTATACTGCGTCACAAGTCATCCGACGACTGATGATCGAGCCACGGATCTCCTGTCGACCGAGGCCGGCGTACAAGCACCTGCCAGGTCCCGTGGTTCGCGATCGGCCGACATTCGCGCTTCTGCGCGGCTGCCGGCGCCCGGTTTCACGGTCGACCGAAGCGCGCATCCGCGCTTGTTCCGGTCTGCCGCGACACCGGCATCGTGCGGGTCGCCCTCACCCTTTCGGGTTGCTGTCGACATGCGGGGCTTGCGCGCCGCGCACGTCGGTTGTCGAATGATCGCACCTCCCGCCGCGCGCGGCAAAGCTTTTGCCGCACGGCATTGCCCACACTTTCGCCATCGCCGCCATGAACGCCGTCACTGCCTCGCCTTCCCACGACACGCCGCGCATCGTCGACCTGCAAGCCATTCCGGTCGCCGGCCACGACAGCATGCTGCTCAACCTGAGCGGTGCGCACGGCCCGTTCTTCACCCGCAACCTCGTGATCCTGAAGGACAGCGCGGGCCGCACCGGCGTCGGCGAGGTCCCGGGCGGCGAAAGCATCCGCCGCACGCTCGAGGATGCGCGCGCGCTCGTCGTCGGTCAGCCGGTCGGCAACTACCATGCGGTGCTCAACGACGTGCGGCGCACCTTTGCCGACCGCGACGCGAGCGGCCGCGGCCTGCAGACCTTCGACCTGCGCACCACGATCCACGCGGTCACCGCGCTCGAGGCCGCGCTGCTCGACCTGCTCGGCCAGCATCTCGGCGTACCCGTGGCCGCCCTGCTCGGCGAGGGACAGCAGCGCGAGCGCGTCGAGATGCTCGGCTACCTGTTCTACGTCGGCGATCGCACGCAAACCACGCTGCCCTACCGCGACGGCCGCGGCGCGACCGACGACTGGACGCGCGTACGCGACGAGGCCGCGCTGACGCCCGAGGCGGTCGTGCGCCTCGCCGAAGCCGCGCATGCGCGCTACGGGTTCAACGATTTCAAGCTGAAGGGCGGCGTGTTCGAAGGCGCACGCGAGGTCGAAGCCGTGACGGCGCTCGCCGAGCGCTTCCCCGAAGCACGCGTGACGCTCGATCCGAACGGCGCGTGGTCGCTCGACGAGGCCGTGCGGCTGTGCCGCGACCTGCATCACGTGCTCGCGTATGCGGAAGATCCGTGCGGTGCGGAAAACGGCTACTCGGGCCGCGAGGTGATGGCCGAGTTCCGCCGCTCGACCGGGCTGCCGACGGCGACCAACATGATCGCGACCGACTGGCGGCAGATGGGCCACGCGGTGCAGCTGCAGGCGGTCGACATCCCGCTCGCCGACCCGCACTTCTGGACGATGCAGGGCTCGGTGCGCGTCGCGCAGATGTGCCGCGACTGGGGCCTCACGTGGGGCTCGCATTCGAACAACCACTTCGACGTGTCGCTCGCGATGTTCACGCACGTCGCGGCCGCCGCGCCCGGTCAGGTCACCGCGATCGACACGCACTGGATCTGGCAGGACGGCGAACGGCTGACGCGCGAGCCGCTGAAGATCGAGAACGGGCTCGTGGAAGTGCCGAAGCGTCCGGGTCTCGGCATCGACATCGACATGGATGCGGTCGCGGTCGCGCACGAGCTGTACAAGCAGCACGGGCTCGGCGCGCGCGACGATGCAGCCGCGATGCAGTATCTGATTCCGGGGTGGACGTTCAACAACAAGCGCCCCTGCCTGGTGCGCTGAGCACCGGACGAGCCGGGCGGCGGGTCCGCCCGGTCAGGCCTAGGCGGCCGCCCCGATCCCCCGCGCCATTCCCGACGCGGCGAACACGATGACCATGACGAGCACGGCCTGCCAGTGGCCGATCCGCACGTAGGTGCGTGCGCGGCCCAGATCGGGCATCTGCTGCTGCCGCGCGGCGATGCGCCAGCGGATCAGCCCGAGCATCGGCACGATCTCGAGCAGCAGAATCAGCACGAGCGCGGTCATCTTGAGGTGAAAGAGCGGCTCGTGAAGGTAATACGCGGCGCCCTTCTCGAAACCGCCGAACGCGCGCGTGAGTCCCGTCGCGATCAGCACCAGCGCGGACAATCCCCAGGCCGCGTCGGCCTTGAACACGCCCGGGAGGTCGGCGGCCTGCGCCGACGCGATGACCCGGCGCAGCGCGCGGTTGCGCCCCGCGATCGCGGCGAACGCGACGCCGAACGCCATCAGGTGAACGGCTGCCAGCAACCAGCGAACGATCATTGCGCCTCCTTGTCGCCCGCGCGCCGCGCAGGCCTTGTCAGACGATCTGCTTGAGCGCGGCGTCGAGCGCGAGCACCGCCACGCGGTCGCCCTCGGTCGCGAGCGGCGCGCGCATCACGATCTGCCGGTTATGACCGACGGCCGCCGGCGAATCCCACAGCAGTTCCACCTTCGGCCGCCGAAACAGGCTGCCGCGACGCGGCGGCACGGCGGCCGCCTGCGCACCCTGCTCGGCTTCGGCGGTCGTGCTCCGGCCGGGCCAGCGGACCGACAGTTCACGCGCGTCGTACTGGCCGACCTTGCGGCTCTCCATCCAGACGATCGCGGTACGCGTGAGCGTATCGAGCGAGATCGCGTAGCGGCCGACCGCGAAGCGGCGCGCGGCCACGTTGGTGCGCCACAGCGGCCGCGGGCGGCACATCCACACGATCGCCGCATACAGCGCCGGCGCGGCGACGAGCCAGCCGTTCGTCGCCGTCACCGCGTGCAGCGCACGGCGCCAGCCGGCCGCCCACGCGAACGCGCCGATGGACCACACGGCGAACAGGAAACCGATCAGCGCGAAGACCCGCAGCGCCTGTCGCAGCCACTGCGGCAGCGGATGGAACGGCCGCTCGGCGCGCGCGACGGCGCCCGGCAGCGCGAGCAGCAGGAAGATCAGCACGAGATAGACGAACGCCCATGGCGACGACACCATCGCCGACAGCGACGCGCGATAGCCCATCTGGGACATCGAGAACAGCCAGCGCGCGAGCAGCACGAGACCGATCGCGCGCAACGCGAAGATCACGCCGGCGCCGGGGGCCGGCGCTGCGCGCGTGGTTTTCGATCTCGCCAAGACTGCTCTCCTCTCGATGTTCGTGCGGGGCCGGATTTCGCGGCACGGCCATTATAGGGACATTACCGTCTGGACAGACGGCCGGATGGCGTGCCGGACCGCTTCCGGGGCCGTTCGCGGCGCCGGGCGCGGCGAGAATACAACAGATCGGCGCCGCAGATGTGACAACGCCCCGCCGGGGACCCGGACGGGGCGTCGATGACGGCCTCAGCCGCAGTGCGGCCGGCGCGCCGGCATCAGCTTGCGTTGACTTCGCGCAGCACCGTGCGGCGCTTCTGGCGCAGCAGTTCCTCGTAGCCCTTCACGTAGTTCTGCGCCATCACCTTCGACGAGAAACGTGCTTCGAACGCGGCGCGCACCTTCTCGCGCGGCAGCGTATCGAGGCGCTTGAGCGCCGCGACGGCCGACAGTTCGTCTTCGACGACGAAGCCCGACACGCCGTTTTCGATCACTTCCGGCACCGAACCGCGCTTGAATGCGATCACCGGCGTGCCGCAGGCCATCGCCTCGATCATCACCAGGCCGAACGGCTCCGGCCAGTCGATCGGGAACAGCAGCGCGTGCGCGTTGCCCAGGAATTCGGTCTTTTCCGACTCGCTGATTTCGCCGATGTACTCGACGTGCGGCAGCGCGAACAGCGGCTTGATCTTCTCTTCGTAGTACGCGCGGTCGGCCTTGTCGAGCTTCGCGGCGATCTTGATCGGCAGGCCGGCCTGCTCGGCGATGCGAATCGCGGTGTCGACGCGCTTCTCCGGCGAGATGCGGCCGAGGAACGCGAGGTAGCTCGGCTTCACGTTCGGGATCGGCGTCAGCAGGTTTTCCGGCAGGCCGTGATACACGGTCGACAGCCAGTTCGCCTGCGGCAGCGGGATGCGCTGGTTGTCGGAGATCGACACGACCGGCACGTCGCTGAACGCGTTGAAGATCGGCTGCAGTTCCGGCAGGTCGAGACGGCCGTGCATCGTCGTCAGATGCGGGACCGGCTGGCGCGAGAACAGCGAGAACGGGTAGTAGTCGATGTGGCAGTGCAGGACGTCGAACTCTTCCGCACGGCGGCGCACCTGCTCGAGGAGCAGCATGTGCGGAGCCATCACGTCGCGGATCGTCGGGTCGAGACGCAGCGCCTGCGGCCAGCACGCTTCGAGCTTCGCCGACGTTTGCGAATCGCCGCTCGCGAAGAGCGTGACGTCATGCCCCATCTCGACGAGAGCTTCGGTGAGGTAGGACACCACTCGCTCGGTACCACCGTACAGTTTCGGGGGCACCGCTTCGTGCAACGGAGCGATTTGGGCGATTCGCATGCGTAACTCCTAAAAAATCGGCTAAAAACCAGGTATGGGTCGGCAACCTGCCGGCGGTCCGGGCTGGATGCATGTCGTCCGAAAGTCGGACGAATCAGCCTGCCGGGGGCGTCGAACCCGCGCTGCTCAAGGAGCGTCGGCGACGCGACAGGCATAGAACGTTTGAAACGAAGACCCGTTGACAGGGGTTCGTAAAAACCTGGAATCGAACCCGGAGCCGATTATCTAGGGTTAATCCCGATACGGCGCACAACATTTCAAACACTTTACTTTGTTACAAAGGTGCAACACTTTGCAACCCGCGGACTTGGGCGTCCGTTCTAGAGTGGAAGGCCCTTTTGGCGTTCCGAGTCATCCCTCGCCGCCGGCATCGCGATTCCGGCGCATGCGGCAGGACAGGATGCCGGATTTTATCTCAAAATTGATCGCGCGCCCCTGACCAAGGCAAGATTCGCGCAGCGCAATGCACGGCCTTGTTTACAATGCCGGATTATTCAGTCCGGGCGACCGTGGGCTGCGATCCATCGATCAGCTCAATCACCGAATCACCGCACGCATATTTTGGAATCTCTCACCCCTGCCCAGCGCAACGCCCACAACGCGAAGCTGTCGAGCTACGCGCATCGGCCGATCGCGTTCCTGTTCCGCTACATCCGCCTGCATCCCGTCGCGCACCTGGTCGTGCTCTGCAGCGTGGTGGCCGCCGTCGGCTGCGCGCTCGGCTCGCAATACGCGATCAAACACCTGATCGACGTGCTCGCGACCGGGCGTCATCATCCGGGCCCGTTGTGGAGCGCGTTCGCGCTGCTCGTCGGGCTGATCGCGGCCGACAACCTGCTGTGGCGCGTCGGCGGCTGGGTCGCCGCGCACACGTTCGTCGCGGTTACCGGCGACCTGCGGCGCGACCTGTTCCAGTACCTGATCGGCCACTCGCCGACGTACTACTCGGAAAAGCAGCCGGGCACGCTCGCGAGCCGCATCACCGCCACGTCGAACGCCGTCTATACGTCCGAGAACACGATGGCGTGGAACGTGCTGCCGCCGTGCATCGCGGTGATGGGCGCGATCCTGATGATCATCGTCGTGAACCCGCTGATGGCCGCCGGCCTGCTCGGCTGTTCGGCTGTGCTCTCGATCGTGCTGTTCAAGCTCGCCGGGCGCGGTTCCGCGCGCCATCACGCGTTCGCGTCGAAGGCCGCCGCGGTCGACGGCGAGCTCGTCGACGTGATCGGCAACATGGGCCTCGTGCGCGCATTCGGCATGACGCTGCGCGAACAGAAGCGCTTCGGCGCGACGGTGAAGGCCGAGATGGACGCGCGCCAGCAAAGCCTGCTCTATCTCGAGAAGCTGCGCCTGCTGCACGCGGTGATCACCGCGATGCTGTCCGCCGGCCTGCTCGGCTGGGCGCTGTGGCTGTGGGACCAGGGCCGCGCAACCTCAGGCGACATCGTGCTCGTCAGCTCGCTCGGCTTCACGATCCTGCACGGCACGCGCGATCTGGCAGTCGCGCTCGTCGACGTCACGCAGCACGTGGCACGCCTGTCCGAAGCCGTAAAGACGCTGCTCGAGCCGCACGGGATGCCGGACCGCTCCGACGCGCAACCGCTGTCGGCCAAGGGCGGGCGCGTCGATTTCGAACGCGTGACGTTCGCATATCCGCACCGCCGCGCGATCCTCGATCACTTCGATCTCCATATCGAACCGGGCCAGCGCGTCGGCCTGATCGGCAAGTCGGGCGCCGGCAAGTCGACCGTGCTCGCGCTGCTGCAGCGCTTCTACGACACGCAGGACGGCGCCGTGAAGGTCGACGGGCAGGACGTGAAAGCGATCACGCAGGACAGCCTGCGGCACGCGATCGCGCTCGTGCCGCAGGACATCTCGCTGCTGCACCGGACCATCTACGACAACATCGCATACGGCCGACCCGAAGCGACCCGCGACGAAGTGCTCGCCGCCGCGCGCGACGCCCGCTGTTCGGAATTCATCGAGGCGATGCCGGAAGGCTATGACACGATCGTCGGCGACCGCGGCGTGAAGCTGTCGGGCGGCCAGCGCCAGCGCATCGCGATCGCCCGCGCGATCCTGAAGAACGCGCCGATCCTGCTGCTCGACGAAGCGACGTCCGCGCTCGACAGCGCATCCGAGGAAGCGATCCAGAGCGCGCTCGACCGCCTGATGGTCGGCCGCACGGTGATCGCGATCGCGCACCGGCTGTCGACGCTGCGCAACTTCGACCGGATCATCGTGATGAGCAACGGCAAGGTGATCGACGACGGCAGCCCCGACGTGCTGCGCAACCGTCCGGGCCTGTACCGCGACCTGCTCGCGAAGCAGCACGGCCGCCATCACGCGCCCGACGGCACCGCACCGACCGGCGAACGCGTGGCCTGACACAGCGCCGCGCAGCCGACAAAAAAAGCCGCCGTGCTTCGCGCACGGCGGCTTTTTTCATGGCGTCGCACTACCTTCGCCGCGCGCGGATTACACGCGCTGCAGGTCGCGCAGGAAGTTGTCGCGCCACACCGACACGTTGTTCTCGCGCAGCTGCGCGATCATGTCCGCATAGCGCGCGCGCCGCTCGGCGAGCGGCATCGTCAGCGCCTGCGACAGCGCGTCGGCCATCCCGTCGATGTCGATCGGATTGACGATCAGCGCGCCCGTCAGCTCGCGCGCCGCGCCCGCGAAACGCGACAGCACGAGCACGCCCGGATCCTCCGGATTCTGCGCGGACACGTACTCCTTCGCGACGAGATTCATGCCGTCGCGCAGCGGCGTCACGAAGCCCACGCGCGCGAGGCGATACAGCGCGGCCAGCACCTGCCTGTCGTACTGGCGGTGAATGTAGAGGATCGGCGCCCAGTCGAGCTCCGCGTAGCGGCCGTTGATGCGCCCCGACTCCGCTTCGAGCTGCAGGCGGATGTCCTGGTACGCGCGCAGGTCGGCGCGCGTCGACGGTGCGATCTGCAGGAACGACACGCGGTTGCGGATCGACGCCTGGTGCTCCAGCAGTTTCTCGAACGCGCGGAACCGCTCGACGAGCCCCTTCGAATAATCGAGCCGGTCGACGCTCATGATCAGTTGGCGCCCGCGCAGCGACGTGGCCATGCGCGCGGCCTTGCCGTTCTCGCCGGCCTGCGCGAGCGACGCGATCTCGTCCGGATACACGCCGATCGGATAGGCGGCCGCACGCAGCGTGTTGCCGAACGCGCTGACGCGCACCGTATGCCCTTCGCGCGCCACTTCGCCGCCCGCCTCGAACTCGATGTAGTCGCAGAATGCGCGCAGGTCCGGATCGGTCTGGAAGCCGAGCAGGTCGAACGCGCACAGCGACTCGACGAGCTCGCGATGCGGCGGCACGTTGACGAGCACCTGCGCGGCCGGAAACGGAATGTGCAGGAAAAAGCCGATGCGGTTCTTCACGCCGGCCGCACGCAGCGCACGCGCGAACGGGATCAGGTGATAGTCGTGCACCCAGATCACGTCGTCGTCCTGCAGCAGCGGCACGAGCTGCTGCGCGAGCCAGACGTTCACGCGGCTGTAGCCCTCGAACTCGTGGCGGTCGTACTGGATCAGGTCGGCGCGGTAATGAAACGCGGGCCACAGCGTCGCGTTCGAGAAGCCTCGGTAGTACTGGTCGTAATCGCGGCGCGACAGCCCGACGGTCGCGAACGTCACGGGGCCGCGCTCCTCGATGCGGATCTGCGGCGCACCGGACGCGACCACCTCGCCGCTCCAGCCGAACCACATGCCGCCCGTCTCCTTCAGCGCGTCGTACACGCCGATCGCGAGGCCGCCCGCCGCCGGCTCGCCTTCCGAAATCGGGGCGACGCGGTTCGAAACGATGATGAGCCGACTCATGCGCCCTGCTGCTCCGCGCCAAGCCAGCGGGCGATCTGCTCGTGCAGCGCGTCGACCGAGTCGAGCCGCGTACGGGCCGACGTCTCGCCCGCGCCGACCTTGATCGACACACCGCCGCGCGCGTTGACCACCGCGAAGCCCTTCTCGTCGGTCAGGTCGTCGCCCGCGAACAGCGGCATGCGGCCCGCGAACGGCGGCTCGTCGAGAAACGCGGCCAGCGCGCGCCCCTTGTCGACGCCCTTCGGCTTGATCTCGAATACCATCTTGCCGGGCTGCAGCACGTACGCATCCGCATATTCGGCGACGAGGCGCTCGGCCGCTGCGCGCGCGGCCGGCTCGCGCTCGGGCGCGTTGCGGTAGTGCAGCGCGACGGCCGCGCCCTTGATTTCGAGCAGCATGCCCGGATGACGGTCGACGACGGCCGCGAGTTCGCGCTCGATGCGCAGCAGCCGCTCGTCGTTGAAGCCGATACGCTGCGTGTCGCCGTTCGCATCGCGACGTTCGGCGCCGTGCAGGCCCGCGATCGGCAGGTCCGGCATGTTCAGGAACGTGTCGAGATTGTCGATGCCGCGACCCGACACGACGGCGACCGCACCGTGCGTGCGACGCCGCAGTTCATCGAGCAGCGTCAGCAGCGACGGCGGCACGTGAATGCTGTCGGGCGTCGGCGCCAGCTCGACGAGCGTGCCGTCGAAGTCGAAAAAGAACGCGGTATCGGTCAGGGACAAGGAAGCCGGAACGGATTGCATCGATTCGATGGTCTGAGGAGCGGCCTGCAAACGCGGGGCCGCCGCTGCGAGAATGGAATTGTGCGCATCTTACCGCGCCTGCGTGGCGAGATGGGCGAAACCGGTGGGGCACGAGCCTCGCGCGGCCCTCCGCGTCAACTGCGACATATTGCCCCGCTCGCCCGTGCCGTACGGGTTTCGAAAGGACGCAGGCGCGGGAATTGCGCTACAGTCGGCAACCGCCGGCCGCGCGACGCATGGCGCCGCGCCGGCCGACGACCGTTCCGTCCGATCGAGCCCCAGGATGTCGTCTGCCCGTCCCGCGCCGCACCGGCGCCTCTTCAGTCTGACCCGCTTCGTCCGCACGGCCGCGGCGCTGAGCGCCGCCGTCGCGCTCGCCGCATGCACGCACGACGAGCCGAACTGGCACCTGACCAACGTCACGGGCCACCTGCCCGACCTGTCGTTCACGCTCACCGGCGGCGATGGCCGCGCGATCGACGCGACCGCGTTTCGCGGCCGCGTCGCGCTCGTCTACTTCGGCTATACGCACTGCCCGGACGTTTGCCCCGAAACGATGGCACGGCTGATGGAAGTGCTCGCGAAGCTCGGCCCCCAGGCGAACGACGTGCGCATCCTGTTCGTCTCGGTCGATCCGGCACGCGACACGCCGCAAGCGATGCAGTCGTACGTCGCCGCGTTCGACGCCGCGCATGCGCGCGGCCTGACCGGCACCGACGGCCAGATCGAATCGCTCGCGAAGCGCTATCGCGTCGCATACCAGATGGAAAAACGCGATCCGTCCGGCGGCTACGAGGTGACGCACAGCTCGGCCGTCTACATCTTCGACGCAAACGGTCGCGCGCGCCTGCTCGCGACCGACCGCGACTCGCCCGACGCCATCGCCGCCGATGTGCGCCGGATCATCGACACCGTCCCCACCACCTGAACTCCGACATGAACACGACCCTCAAGACGTTCGCCCTCCTCGCCGCGCTGTGCACCGGCGCGCACGCGTATGCCGCCGGCGCGATCTCCGCGCACAACGCATGGGTGCGCTGGCTGCCGAACAAGCTGCCCGCGGGCGGCTACGTGACGCTCGTCAACACGGGCGACAAGCCGGTCGATCTCGTCGACGTCGACAGCCCCGACTACGGGATGGCGATGCTGCACCAGACGGTGTCGAACGGCTCGACGCAGAAGATGGAAATGGTCGACAAGCTGACGATCCCCGCGCGCGGCAAGGTCGACATCGCGCCGGGCGGCTATCACTTCATGCTCGAAGAACCCAGGCACGCGATCAAACCCGGCGACACCGTGCGCCTGCGCCTGAAGTTCTCCGACGGCGAGACGATCGACACGCCGTTCGCCGTGAAGTCGCCGGCCCAGGCGAAGTGATGCGCGCGCGATGAACGTCCTGTACTGGCTCGATCCGTGGGAACCGTCGCCGACCGTGGTCATCGCGGTGCTGACGGCCGCCGTGATGTTCGCGCGCGGCGTGAAGAAGGCGAAAGTGTCGCCGCTGCGGCAGTTCTCGTTCTGGCTCGGGCTGACGGCGCTCTACATCGCGCTGCATACGCGGCTCGACTACTTCTTCGAGCACGAATTCTTCCTGCACCGCGCGCAGCATCTCGTGCTGCATCACCTCGGGCCGTTCTTCATCGCGCTGGCCTACCCGGGCGCAGCGATCCGCGCGGGCATCCCGTTTCGCTGGCGGCAGCGCTTCGTGCGCCCCGCGCTCGCCTGGGCGCCCGTGCGCGCGACGCTCGACGTGGTGTTCCATCCGGTCGTCGCGGTCGTGCTGTTCGTCGGGCTGATCTATTTCTGGCTGCTGTCGCCGATCCACTTCATCGCGATGCTCGACTGGCGCCTGTATCGCGTGATGAACTGGAGCATGGTGATCGACGGGTTGCTGTTCTGGTGGCTCGTCGTCGATCCGCGTCCCGCGCCGCCCGCGCGGCTGTCGCCGGGCCGCCGGATCCTGATCGTCGTCGCGGCGATCCCGCCGCAGATCGCGCTCGGCGCGCTGATCTTCTTCACGCCGCACGAGCTGTATCCGATCTATTCGATCTGTGGACGCGCCTTCACGTGGCTCAGCCCGCTGCGCGACCAGCAGATCGGCGGCCTGCTGCTGTGGATCCCGGGTTCGATGATGAGCGTGATCGGCGCGCTGATCGCGCTGCGGCACTGGCTTCGGCTATCGGCGCGCGGCCGCCTGATCGACGAGCGGGCGGCCGCCCGGCGCACGCAAAACCCGCCGGTGACGCGCGCCGCCCACTGACGGCGCGGCGCGTCAGCCGCGCGCGCTGGTCATCCACACGTGCGGGATGCCGTCCTCGTCGTGCACGTCCGAGCTCGGCGTGAAACCGAATGCCCCATAGAAGCGCTGCAGATGGGCCTGTGCATGCAGGCTCACCTGCGCATCCGGCCACTGCGCGCGGATGTGCTCGAGCGCGCGCGACAGCAGCGCGTTACCGAGGCCCGCGCCGCGAAACGGTGCGGTCGTCAGCACGCGGCCGATGCGCACGTCGGTGTGCTGCGCATCCGGCAGCAGCACGCGCAGATAGCCGGCGAGACGGCCCGCCGGATCGTACGCGGCCAGGTGCCACGCGGCCTGATCCGCACCGTCGATATCGCGATACACGCAGTTCTGCTCGACGACGAACACGGCGCTGCGCGCGTCGAGAATCGAATAGAGTTCACGCGCCGTCAGCGCGTCGAAGGATTTCCAGTGCCAGTCGAGATCGTCGGCGCGCGCGGAGGCGGCAGGTGCGGAAGCATTCATGGTCGGTCCTGATTCAAGCGCGCCGGCCGGCGCGCGGCAACCGTCGATTATGCCTCGAAGCGCACGCGGCACGCGTGCCGCCGCTCCGCGCGTGAAAAAAAGCCCCGCGTTGCGCGGGGCCTGTCCGTCACGCCGGCATCTGGCCGAAGCGGCCGCTGTTGAAATCGTCGATCGCGGTCCGGATTTCCTCTTGCGAGTTCATCACGAACGGCCCGTAACCGACGACCGGCTCATCGATCGGCTCGCCGCTCAGAATCAGCAGCTTGGCGTCGCCGTTCGCTTCGATCTCGACGTCGCGGCCGTCGCGGCTCAGTTGCACGAACTGCGCCTCGCGGGCGACCGTCTCGCCGTTCACCAGCAACGTCCCGCTCAGCACGACCACCGCGAGCGTCCGCCCTTCGGCGATCGGGAACCGTGCACGGCCGCCTGCTGCAAGCCGCACGTCCCACACGTCGATCGGCGTGTGCGTGCGCGCCGGGCCGCGCCGCCCGTCGAACTCGCCCGCGATGATCCGCGCGCGACCTGCGCCGTCCGGCAATTCGACCACCGGGATGTCCGCGTCCAGAAGCGTCTGATAACCGGGCGCACCCATCTTGTCGGCGGCGGGCAGATTCACCCACAGCTGCACCATCTCGAGCGGGCCGCCGCGCTTCGTGAACGCTTCCGAGTGGAATTCCTCATGCAGGATCCCGCTCGCGGCCGTCATCCACTGCACGTCGCCCGGGCCGATCACCCCGCCCGCGCCGGTCGAGTCGCGGTGCGCGACTTCGCCGTCATAGACGATCGTCACCGTTTCGAACCCGCGGTGCGGGTGCTGGCCCACCCCGCGCGGCGCCGAAGCCGGCTCGAAGTTCGCAGGACCGGCGTAGTCGAGCAGCAGGAACGGGCTCAGGTGCATGCCGTGAGACTGATAGCTGAACATCGAACGCACCGGGAAACCGTCGCCGACCCAATGACCGCGCGGCGCACTGTACACACCCTGGATTTTCTTCATTTGCCTTCTCCGAATTGCGGCGAAACACGTGTTTCGCATCCTGAGGAGGAATATAGAGGTGGAACGATCGATCCGGTAGACTGCCAAAATCGCACTCAGCGTTCCATTTCATGAACGATAACGGACGGGATCTGAACGATCTCTATTACTTCGTGCAGGTGGTCGAGCACGGCGGCTTCGCGCCGGCCGGACGCGCGCTGAACATGCCGAAATCGAAGCTGAGCCGCCGCATCGCGCTGCTCGAAGCGCGGCTCGGAATGCGGCTGATCCAGCGCTCGACACGCCGCTTCACTGTCACCGACGTCGGCCAGACCTATTACGCGCATTGCCGCGCGATGCTCGTCGAAGCCGACGCCGCCGACGAGGCGATCGCGCTGCTGCACGAGGAGCCGCGCGGCATCGTGCGGGTCAGCTGCCCGGTCGTGCTGCTCGATTCGCTGGTCGGCGCGATGATCGCCGCGTTCATGGTCGCGTGCCCGCGCGTGGAAATTCACCTGGAAGCGACCAACCGGCGCGTCGACGTCGTCGGCGAAGGGATCGACGTCGCGATCCGCGTGCGCCCGCCGCCGCTCGAGGACAGCGATCTCGCCCTGCGCGCGCTGGCCGAGCGCGGGCAGTGCCTCGTCGCGAGCCCCGCGTTGCTGCGCGAGCGGGGCGTGCCGGCCGTCCCCGCCGACCTGACCCGCTTGCCGAGCCTCGATCACGGCGTGCCGCAGGCCACGCACGTGTGGCGGCTGCGCGGCCCCGACGGCGCGCAGGCGGAAATCCACCACCAGCCGCGGCTCGTGACGGGCGGCATGCTCGCGCTGCGCGCGGCGGCCGTCGCGGGCGTCGGCATCGTGCAGTTGCCGACGATGATGGTGCGCGACCAAGTCGCGCGCGGCGAACTGGCGACCGTGCTGCCGGACTGGGCACCGCGCCGCGAGATCGTGCACGCGGTGTTCGCGTCGCGGCGCGGGCTGCTGCCCGCGGTGCGCGCGCTGCTCGATTTCCTGGCCGAGCGGTTCGCCGAACTCGAACCTGACTGAGCGGCGGCGCCCGCGAACCACGCGCTGCAAACAGGCCGCGCGTGCCGTAGACTGCGGGACGCGCATCGCGCTTTTCACAACCCCGCTGCCCACAACCCTTTTCGCATTTCAGCCATGTTCACGCTGTCCACCGACCCTCACGCCTCCAAGGCCGACCTCTATGCGACGCTCGTCGAGCAGGCACGCGCGCTCGTCGAAACGGAACGCGACCTGATCGCGAACGCCGCGAACTTCTCCGCGCTCGTCTATCACTCGCTCGACCGCCTGAACTGGGCCGGCTTCTATTTCTTCGACGGGACGGAACTCGTGGTCGGCCCGTTCCAGGGCAAGCCCGCGTGCGTGCGGATCGCGCTCGGCAAGGGCGTGTGCGGCACCGCCGCGCAGACCCGCGAGACGCAGGTCGTGCGCGACGTGCACGAATTCCCCGGCCATATCGCCTGCGATGCCGCGTCGGAATCGGAAATCGTCGTGCCGCTGGTGGCCGCCGACGGCACGCTGATCGGCGTGTGGGACGTCGACAGCCCCGTTGCCGCGCGCTTCGACGACGAGGACCGCAACGGGATGGAAGCGCTCTGCCGCGTGTTCGTCGAACACGCATGGCAGAAGGCGCGCGGTTGAGCCGCGCGACGCCAAACGAAAAAGGCCCCGTCATGGGGCCTTTTCATTGCGCCGCTGCGTGCGGCTCGCCGCACGTCAGGCCGCGTGCGTGCCGGACAGCGCCGCGAACGCCGGCGGCGTCACATCGTCCGACAGGATCTCGAAGCCCTGCTCCGTCACGACGACCATGTGCTCCCATTGAGCGGACAGCGAGTGGTCCTTCGTGACGACCGTCCAGCCGTCGGCCAGCACGCGCGTGTCGCGCTTGCCCGCATTCAGCATCGGCTCGATCGTGAAGATCATCCCCGGCCGCAGCGGCACGCCGGTGCCCGGGCGGCCGTAGTGCAGCACCTGCGGCTCGTCGTGATACACGTCGCCGATCCCGTGCCCGCAATACTCGCGGACCACGCTGAACCCTTCGCGATGCGCGACCTGCTGGATCGCGTAGCCGACGTCGCCGAGCGTCGCGCCCGGACGAACCGCGCGGATGCCCGCATGCATCGCCTCGTAGGTCGTCGCGACGAGGCGCCGCGCCAGTTCGCCCGGCTCGCCGACGAAGTACATGCGGCTCGTGTCGCCGAACCAGCCGTCCTTGATCACCGCGATGTCGAGATTCACGATGTCGCCGTCGCGCATCGGCCGCGACGACGGAATGCCGTGACAGACCACGTGGTTGACCGACGTGCACAGGGTTTTCGGATAACCGTGGTAGCCGATGTTCGCCGGGATCGCGCCGAGCTCGTCGACGATGTATTCGCGGCAGCGCGCGTCCAGTTCGTCGGTGGTGACGCCCGGCTTCACGTGCTCGGTGATCATCGTCAGCACCTGGGATGCGAGCTTCGCGGCCTCGCGCGACCTGGCGATTTCCGCGGCACCGCGGATCGGGATTTCGCGTCTCGCCATCACGCCACCTGCTCGATGCCGTGGGCGACCGACTCCGTCGGCCCGGCGTCGCCGCCGCGTGCTTCGGTCTCGATCAGCATCCGGCAGATATCGCCGTAGGACAGCGACGGATTGAGCTCCGCGAGCATCCCGACGCGCAGCCAGTGCTCCGCCTGTGCATTGATCGAACGGCTCAGCGCGGTACTGGTCGAGCGCAGCCGTTCGTGCATGTGCTCGGATATCTTGATGATTCCCATATGTCTCTAATTAAACGAAATATAGCCGTTTCGTATATTACGCTCGCTCCGATCGCCGGGCAAGCGCCTGGCCGCCGGCGAATCCTCGATCCGGGACAGCAGCAATTCCGTTGACATCGAATTCCAGCTTGCTGGAAAATCAATCCATCATGCAAGAATCAACCGCCACCCCCGCCGACGACACCGGCATCAACGAACGCATCGCCCGGCGCGTGCGCGACCTGCGCACGCTACGAGGCTACACGCTCGATGCGCTCGCTGCGCGTTCCGGCGTCAGCCGTTCGATGATCTCGCTCATCGAGCGTGCGTCGGCGAGCCCGACGGCCGTCGTGCTCGACAAGCTCGCGGCCGGTCTCGGCGTGTCGCTGGCCGGGCTGTTCGCCGGCGATCGCGACGACGCACCCGCGCAGCCGCTGGTGCGGCGCGCACAGCAGGCGGAATGGCGCGATCCGGCGTCCGGGTACGTGCGGCGCAATCTGTCGCCGCCCGGCTGGCCGTCGCCGATCCAGCTCGTCGAGATCGATTTCCCGCCCGGCGCGCGCGTCGCGTACGACTCCGGCGGGCGCGAAAGCGCGCTGCATCAACAGGTGTGGGTCGTCCGCGGGCGCGTCGACGTCACGTTCGGCGACCAGCTTCACGAACTGCACGAAGGCGACTGTCTGGCCATGCGCGTCGATCAGCCGCTGGTTTTCAGCAACCCGTCGTCGCACGTCGCGCGCTATGTCGTCGCGATCTGCGATGCCCCCGCCGCCGTCGGCGCGCGGAATGTGTCATCCGTTCAAGGCCGACAGGCGCAGGAGCCCGTATGAATTCCCCGACACCGCGCGGCGACGTGCGCCTGATCGATTGCAGCGAGGCCGAGCATGCCGCGGCCATTCTCGAGATCCTGAACGACGCGATCGTGAACTCCACCGCGCTGTACGACTACCGGCCTCGCCCACCGGAAGCGATGGTCACGTGGTTCGCGACGAAGCGTGCCGGCGGGTTTCCGGTCGTCGGCGCGGTCGACGAATCGGGCACGCTGGTCGGCTTCGCGAGCTGGGGTACGTTCCGCGCGTTCCCGGCGTTCAAGTACACGGTCGAGCACAGCGTCTACGTCCACCGCGACCATCGCGGCCGCGGGCTCGGCGAGTTGCTGCTGCGCGAGTTGATCCGACGTGCGCGCGAGGCCGACGTGCATGTGCTGGTCGGCTGCATCGACGCGACCAACGGCGGCAGCGTCGCGCTGCATACGCGGCTCGGCTTCGTGCACTCGGGCACGATCACCGAAGCGGGTTTCAAGTTCGGCCGCTGGCTCGATGCGGCGTTCTACCAACTGAGGCTCGACACGCCGGCACGGCCGGTCGACGGCTGACCGACATCGCCGAATGTTCGGCACGCTCATGGTGACGCGTGCAGGAGAACGGCGTCGACACGCCGTTGGATCTCGAATCGGAAATCCGCAAACAGGTGTCGGTCGGCGGACGATCACACTGCCGATCCTGAACGGCAAGGGCTAGCATCTGCTCGCGATTTACGACTTCGACGACAAGCGCATGTCGAAGTGCGAGTGAGTGACGCTAATCGTATCCGGTGGAATAGATGCGTGAATGACACGCGGAAAAAAGAAAAGCCCCGCCGAAGCGGGGCTTTTCTTTTCCTACTTGGAGGCGCGAGCCGGAGTCGAACCGGCCTAAACGGCTTTGCAGGCCGCTGCATAACCGCTTTGCTATCGCGCCAAAAGCGGACTGTCCGTATGCCGTGGAGGCAAGCGACAGATTTTTATTCGAGGACCATCAGTCCATCAAATAAAAAGGGAAGCGTGGCTTCCCCATTACTTGGAGCGGGAGACGAGTCTCGAACTCGCGACCTCAACCTTGGCAAGGTTGCGCTCTACCAACTGAGCTACTCCCGCATTGTCCTGCACCTGCAGCGCTTTGCCGTACAACACGCTGCCAGAAAAATCTGGAGCGGGAGACGAGTCTCGAACTCGCGACCTCAACCTTGGCAAGGTTGCGCTCTACCAACTGAGCTACTCCCGCATGTGTCCTGCATCTGCAGCGCTTTGCCGTACAACACGCTGCCAGAAAAAATCTGGAGCGGGAGACGAGTCTCGAACTCGCGACCTCAACCTTGGCAAGGTTGCGCTCTACCAACTGAGCTACTCCCGCGTATTGCTGCGCTACTGCTTCCCCGTCACACACTTACTTCGTCGTGCAGCGGAGAAGCGAGATTATGTCGAAGGCACATTCGTGTGTCAAGGGCTTTTCCAGCCCTTTTTCCAAAAACCTGCGCAACCGCCCGTGCGGGGCCGGTCACGCGCCGCCGCGCTCGCGAATCTGCGGCCATGCAAGCTTCATGTAGTACAGCATCGACCAGATCGTCAGCACCGCCGCGAGGTACATCAGCCACTCGCCCCACACGCGCGTGTCGATCGTCGCGATGCCGAGCGGCAGCGGGCCGTAGTACAGCAGCATCGGGATCGCGACCATCTGGCACGCGGTCTTGAACTTGCCGAGCTGGTTCACCGCGACGCTCTTCGACGCACCGATCTGTGCCATCCATTCGCGCAGCGCCGAGATCGCGATCTCGCGGCCGACGATCACGAGCGCGATCGCCGCATCGACCCGCGAAATCTGCACGAGGATCAGCAGCGCGGCCGTCACCATCAGCTTGTCCGCGACCGGATCGAGGAACGCGCCGAACGACGACGTCTGGTTCCACTTGCGGGCAAGAAACCCGTCGAACCAGTCGGTCAACGCGGCGAGGATGAAGATCGCCGCCGCCGCGAGGTTGCGGTGCGCGCCGCCCATCACCGTGTCCGGCAGATAGAACACGCCGACGACGAGCGGGATCAGCACGATCCGTACCCACGTCAGGAAAATCGGGAAATTGAACGGCATGGCATGCGGGTCAGTAAAGGATTCGCAATTGTGCCGTGTCGACCGGCCTGCCACAAGAACGCGAGATCGCGCGCTGGGGCCGCCGGCCGCACGGCCGCTTCAGTGAAGCTGCTTGTAGATCTGCTCGGCGAGTGCGTGCGAGATGCCGTCGACGCTCGCCAGTTCCTCGACGCTCGCGGCCACCACACCGCGCAGCCCGCCGAACCGCGCGAGCAGTCGCTGCCGGCGTTTCGCACCGACCCCTTCGAGCTCCTCGAGCCGCGAGGTCTGGCGCGCCTTCGCCCGCTTCGCGCGCATCCCGGTGATCGCAAAACGGTGCGCCTCGTCGCGGATCTGTGCGACGAGCATCAGCGCGGCGCTCTCCTTGCCGAGTTCGAGCGGCGCGCGGCCGTCCGCGAACACGAGCGTCTCGAGGCCCACCTTGCGCCCTTCGCCCTTCGCGACACCAACCAGCATCGACGTGTCGAGCCCGAGTTCGGTGAACACCTGTCGCGCGATCTCGACCTGCCCTTTGCCGCCGTCGATCAGCACGATGTTCGGCAGCAGGCTCGATGCCTCGGCCTTGCGCGTCGATTCGCCGTCGATGCCGGCCGCGTCGTCGGCGGACGCCGCCTGCGCGGCCTGCTCGACCATCTTCTCGTAGCGACGCGTCAGCACCTGCCGCATGGCCGCGTAATCGTCGCCCGGCGTGATGCCGGTGATGTTGTAGCGACGGTACTCGCCCGACTGCATCTTGTGATGGTGATAGACGACGCACGACGCCTGCGTCGCCTCGCCCATCGTGTGGCTGATGTCGAAACATTCGATCCGCAGCGTTGCAAGATCGTCGCCTTCGAAGCTGAGCGTCTCCGCGAGCGCGCGCGTGCGCGCCTGCTGCGAGCCCTGCTCGGACAGCAAACGTGCGAGCGCGATCTGCGCGTTCTGCTCGGCCATCGACAGCCACGCGCGCCGCTGCCCCTGCGGCTGCCGCACCAGCGAGACCTTGTGACCGGCCTGCTCGGACAGCAGTTCGAGCAGGTCGCGGCTCGCGGGCGCGTGGCTCACGACCAGCACGGGCGGCACGCGGTTGCCGAGATAATGCTGCGCGATGAACGCATCGAGCACCTCGGCCTCCACCGACGCCCCCGCGTCGCGCACGGCGGCAGCATCTTCCGCAGGCCCGTCGGGCAATGCTGCGGCGGTTTCGTCGGCAGCGTCCGCCGCCTCGGCTTCGTCGCCGAGCCCGCCTTCGGCAAGCGTCAGCGCACTTTCGACGTGCGTCGGGAAATAGGCCTTGTCGCCGAGATGCCGGCCGCCGCGCACCATCGCCAAGTTCACGCACACGCGCCCGCCCTGCGCGACGACCGCCAGGATGTCGACGTCGCTGTCGCTGCCGACCTCGATCGCCTGCTGGTGCAGCACCGTCGCGAGCGAACTCATCTGGTTGCGCACGGCGGCCGCCTGCTCGAACTTCAGGTCGGCGGCAAACGCGTGCATCTTCTGCTCGAGCTCCTTCATCACTTCCGACTGCCGGCCGAGCAGAAACCGCGCGGCATTCGACACGTCGATCGCGTAATCGTCCTCGGAAATCGCGCCGACGCACGGCGCCGTGCAGCGCCCGATCTGATGCAGCAGGCATGGCCGCGTGCGGTTGTTGAAGACCGAATCCTCGCAGGTGCGCAGCTGGAACACGCGCTGCAGGATCTGGATGCTCTCGCGCACGGCCCATGCACTCGGGAACGGCCCGAAATACTGGTTCTGCTTGTCGACCGAGCCGCGGTAGTACGCCATGCGCGGAAAGCGGTGCGCGGTGAGTTTCAGGTACGGATACGACTTGTCGTCGCGAAACAGGATGTTGTAGCGCGGCGTGAGCGCCTTGATCAGGTTGTTCTCGAGCAGCAGCGCCTCGGCCTCCGAGCGCGTGACGGTCGTCTCGATGCGCGCGATGCGCGTGACCATCATCGCGATGCGCGGCGACAGCTGCGTCTTCGTGAAATAGCTCGATACGCGCTTCTTCAGGTCGCGCGCCTTGCCGACGTAAAGCACGGCGCCCGCCGTGTCGTAGTAGCGGTAGACGCCCGGCATGTGCGGCAACTGCGCGAGGATCTTCTTGGGTTCGAACGGGATGTCGGCGGCTTCTGGGGATGTCATGCGTGATCCGGGTGCCTTGTGGCGCGGAACGGGTCCATTAGAATCGCCAGTTTAGAGCATTCACCGGCCCGCTTCGATGCCCCGCACCGCCCCCGCCTCCCCTGCGCCGCTCGCACCCGACGAACCGATCGCGTGCGACCTCTTCTGCACCGTGATCGACAACTTCGGCGACATCGGCGTGTGCTGGCGCCTCGCGCGCCAGCTCGCACACGAGCATGGCTGGCAGGTGCGGCTCTTCATCGACGATCTGCGCACGTTCGCGCGGCTGCTGCCGGAGGTCGATCCCGATGCCGGGCGGCAGACGCTCGACGGCATCGTGATCGAACACTGGCATGCGGAAGTCGGCGATGCGCTGGAGATCGCCGACGTCGTGATCGAGGCGTTCGCGTGCGAGCTGCCCGGCGCGTATCTCGCGGCGATGGCGCGCCGCGCGCGCCGCCCCGTGTGGATCAATCTCGAATACCTGAGCGCCGAGGACTGGGTCGCGGATTTCCATTTGCGGCCATCGCCGCATCCACGCTACCCGCTGCTGAAGACGTTCTTCTTCCCGGGTTTGTCGGCCGGCACGGGCGGCGTGCTGAAGGAACGCGACCTCGACGCGCGCCGCACGGCCTTCGAAGCCGACGCGGCAGCGCGCGCCGCCTGGTGGCGGCAGGCGACCGGCGACGCGCCGCCGGCGCCGGGCACGACCGTCGTCAGCCTCTTCGCCTATGAAAATCCGGCCGTCGACGCGCTGCTCGCGCAGTGGCGCGACGGCCCGTCGCCCGTCGTCGCGCTCGTGCCCGTCGGCCGCATATCGCCGGCCGTCGCCCGTTTCTTCGGGGTCGAATCGTTCGGCGCCGGCGCGCGCGCGACCGCCGGCAACCTGACCGCTTACGGGCTCGCGTTCGTCCCGCAGGCCGACTATGACCCGCTGCTATGGGCGGCCGACATCAACTTCGTGCGCGGCGAGGACTCGTTCGTCCGCGCGCAATGGGCGCGCAAGCCGTTCGTGTGGCACATCTACCCGCAGGCCGACGACGCGCACCTGCCGAAGCTCGACGCCGCGCTCGCGCACCTGTCGGCCGGCCTCGCCGACGCGCCGCGCGCGGCGCTCGAGCGTTTCTGGCACGCATGGAACGGCGGCGGCACGCCCGATTGGGCCGATTTGCTGCAACATCGTGCCGCGCTGGACGCCAACGCGGCATGCTGGGCCGACGCGCTGGCGGGCGTCGGCGATCTCGCCGGAAAGCTGGCGGAATACGCAAAATCTCAGTTAAAATAAGCGGTTATCCGACGGCTGACCACGCAAGCGCTCGCGTTTGGGGCTCTTGGCACCCACCGGAACGCCCCCCGCTTGCGCCGTCAGCCGTTGTGCAACGCTCAGGCACCTATTTATTTGATTGGATCAGGACAGTTTTTTATGAAGACCGCACAGGAACTCCGCGTAGGCAACGTCGTGCAGATCGGCAGCGACGCATGGGTCATCGCAAAGACGGAATACAACAAGTCGGGCCGTAACGCCGCCGTCGTCAAGATGAAGATGAAGAACCTGCTGACGAACGCAGGCCAGGAATCGGTCTACAAGGCTGACGACAAGTTCGACGTCGTCGTGCTCGACCGCAAGGAAGTGACGTATTCGTACTTCGCCGATCCGATGTACGTGTTCATGGACGCCGACTACAACCAGTACGAAGTCGAAGCGGAAATGATGGGCGAAGCGCTGAACTACCTCGAAGACGGCATGGCGTGCGAAGTCGTGTTCTACAACGAGAAGGCGATCTCGGTCGAACTGCCGACGATCCTGGTTCGCGAGATCACCTACACGGAACCGGCCGTCAAGGGCGACACGTCGTCGGGCAAGGTGCTGAAGAACGCCAAGCTCGCAACGGGCTTCGAACTGCAAGTGCCGCTGTTCTGCAACACCGGCGACAAGATCGAAATCGATACGCGCACGAACGAATATCGCAGCCGCGCGTAATCGCCCGCGATTTCCGGATCGAACAAAGCGCCCTTCGGGGCGCTTTTTGTTTGTCTGCCGCCAACAGCATCGATGCGTCGGCACCATGGGCAACACAAAATCCAGCATTAAAGGTATTCAATTTGTATCATCGGTAACTGTTTTATAGCGACAAAGAAATAATGCACGTCAGGTGTTCAGCGGGGCATAAAATCAGTTTTTAATCTGACATGCGGCTGCGGCCGGCTCGATGGCCGACAGCCCGCCTCTCTTGACTCGACTCGCGTCCACCATGCCACACGCCCTGATTGTCGAAGACGATCCCAACAGTCTGTCCGGCCTGACCGCACTGCTCGCCGCGGACGGCTTCTCGGTCGACACGGCCACGTCGCTCGCCGAGGCACGCACGGCGCTCGGCCGCTCGATTCCCGATGTCGTCCTGGTCGACCTGAACCTGCCGGACGGCAGCGGATTCGACCTGCTCCAGCATCTGCCGCAGCAGCAGCCGAACGGCTCGCTGCCGGTGATCGTGTTGACGGGCAACGCGACGGTCGAGAGCGCGATCGAAGGCCTGCGTCACGGCATCTGGGATTACCTGCTGAAGCCGATCAACATTCCGCGCCTGCGCAGCCTGCTGGCCCGGATTCCGCGTCCCTACGAACTGATCGACGAAGTGCGGACGCTGCGCGCGTCGCTGCGCCACCTGGGCCGTTTCGGCGCGCTGGTGGGCCGCAGCGAGGCAATGCAGCACGTATACGACATGATCGAGCACAACGCCGGCACCGAAACGGCCGTGCTGTTCACGGGCGAAGCCGGCACCGGCAAGAAGCTGGCCGCGCGCACGCTGCACGACCTGAGCCGGCGCCGCAAGGGGCCGTTCGTGTCGTTCGACTGCCGCACGATCGCGCATGCCGGGCGTCACGGCGCGTCGCTCGACAGCGTGCTGTTCGGCCATGAACGCGGCGCGTTCGACGGCGCCGAGCGGCGCGAATCGGGCCTGTTCGAACAAGCGGGCGGCGGCACGCTGTTCCTCGACGAGATCACCGCACTGCCGCTCGTGCTGCAGGAGGCGCTGCTGCATGCGCTCGACTCGCAGAACTTCATGCGGATCGGCGGCACGAGCTCGATCGCGAGCGACTTCCGGCTGATCGCGACCACGCGCCGCCCGGCCCGCGAGGCGGTCGCGAACGGCACGCTGCGCGAGGATCTGTGGCTGCGTCTCGACGCGGCATCGATCACGATGCCGCCGCTGCGCGAGCGCGACGGCGATGCACTCGCCATCGCGGACGCGCTGATCGACGAACTCAACCGCGAAGCGCGCGCCACCGGCCGCAGCACGACCGACAAGCGCGCGGCACCGGGCTTCGTGCGCGAATGCCTGTCCTACGAATGGCCCGGCAACGTGCGCGAATTGCAGGAGCGCGTGCGTTTCGCCTATGACGCGTCCGGCGATTTCATCGAAACGCTGCGCGCGGGCGAAGCGAGCTTCGCGGCCGGCGCCGCGCTGAACGGCAGCAGCGTGCAGATCAAGGTCGGCACCCCGCTGTCCGACGTCGAGGACCTGCTGATCCGCGCGACGCTCGACGCGGTCGGCGGCACGCGCCATCGCGCGGCGACGCTGCTCGGCATCAGCCCCAAGACGCTGTACAACAAGCTGCAGCGGATGAAGGTCAACTGACCGCGCCACAGTTGTTCGGGGCGCTGACGGGGGTTGACGGTTAGTTGCACGAGGCCATGTCGCCCTGCACCTCGCCCCGCGTCGATAGAAAAGCAAAAAGCCGCGCACAAGCGCGGCTTTTTGCTTTCGACAACGACAACGGGAAAGGCGACACCGCGCCGCCCTTCTCCGCTTACGCCAGCGCGCTGCCGAGCAGCGCCTGCGCCTGCAGATACTCGGGTTGCGCGATCAGCTTGTCCCACTTGAGCGGCTTGCCGCGCGCCCGCATCCGCTTGATGCGCCGCACCGACTCGGCCGACGCCTGCGCCTTCAGCCCGTTCAGCACGACTTCGGCCGCGTCCGGCTGGTTGCAGACGAGCACCATGTCGCAGCCGGCGGCGAGCGCCGCGTCGGCCGCCTGCGTGAGCGTGCCGCCTTCGCGTGCCGCCTCCATCGACAGGTCGTCGCTGAAGATCGCGCCCGTAAAGCCGAGCTGCCCGCGCAGGATGTCCTGCAGCCACACGCGCGAGAAACCCGCGGGCCGCTTGTCGACCTGCGTGTAGATCACGTGCGCGGGGATCACCGCGGACAGCGACAGGCCAAGCCAATCGTACGGGGCGACGTCCTGCTTGAGGATCGCGTCGAGCGGCCGGTCGTCGGTCGGCAGCGCGACGTGCGAATCGGCTTCCGCGAAGCCGTGCCCCGGAAAATGCTTGCCGCAGTTCGCCATGCCCGCGAGCGACAGCCCGTGGTTCAGGCTCTTCGCGAGCAGCGTGACGACGCGCGGGTCGCGATGAAACGCGCGATCGCCGATCACCTTCGAATGCCCGTAGTCGAGATCGAGCACCGGCGTGAAGCTCATGTCGATCCCGCATGCGCGCAGTTCGGCGGCCAGGATGTAGCCGACCGCCGTCGCGACCTTCGTCGCGAGCAGCACGTCGCGGTCCCACAGCTCGCCGAGTCGGCGCATCGCCGGCAGCACGGTGAATCCGTCGGTGCGGAACCGCTGCACGCGGCCGCCTTCATGATCGACGGCGATCAGGATGTCCTCGCGCACCGCGCGAATCGAATCGGTCAGCGCGGTCAGTTGCGCGCGGTTCTGGAAATGCCGTGCGAACAGGATCACGCCGCCGGTGTTCGGATGCGCAAGGCGCCGCGCGTCGTCGCGCGACAGGGCCGTGCCGACGACGTCGAGCATGACCGGGCCGGGAGTCGTTTTCATCGAATCGGGAAGTCCGTCAGGGAGTGGTTCGGGAAACAGGTGCGGGTGCAAGCGGCGGCGCGGCATCGGCCTCGGCGACCACGAATGACACCGCGTAGTCGCGTTCGTCGCTGACCGTCACGCGCGCCGTGATGCCGCGCGCGGCGAGCCAGTCGGCCAGCTCGCCCGACGCGACGACGTACGGTTCGCCGCTGCGCTGGTTGAGGGTCTGCAGCGCGCGCCACGTCATCGGCCAGTGCATGCCGAGCCCGATCGCCTTCGAGAACGCTTCCTTCGCGGAAAAGCGCGTCGCGAGAAACGCGATGCCGCGCGCCTCCGAGCGCGCACGGCGCGCATGGAACACGCGCAGCTCGTCGGGGCCGAGCACCTTCTCGGCGAACCGGCCGCCCGTGCGCTCGAGCACGGCCGCGATGCGGCTCACCTGGACGATGTCGGTGCCGATGCCGTAGATCGCCATCTCAGCGCCCGCCGTGATGCGCGGACGATGCCGGGCGATGAGCGAAGCGCGCGCGCACGCAACGCATCGTCAGCGCGCGCCGCCGTGCAGCGCGGCGACCCGTGCGGCGACCATGATCGCCTTCATCTCGCGCACCGCGTTGTCCCAGCCGGCGAAGATCGCGTGCGCGACGATCGCGTGGCCGATGTTCAGTTCGACGATGCCGTCGATCGCGGCGATCTGCTGCACGTTCGTGTAATGCAGGCCGTGGCCGGCGTTGACCTTGAGGCCCAGTTGCGCGCCGGCCTGCACGCCCGCGACGATGCGCTCGTATTCGCGCTGCTGCTCGGCCTCGTCGTGCGCATCGGCGTAGCGGCCGGTATGCAGCTCGACCACCGGTGCGCCGGCTTCATGCGCGGCGCGGATCTGCGTCTCGTCCGGATCGATGAACAGCGACACGCGCACACCGGCGTCGGCGAGCTGCCTGCATGCCGCACGCACGGCCTCGAAGCGGCCGGCAACGTCGAGACCGCCTTCGGTCGTCAGTTCCTCGCGCTTCTCCGGCACGAGGCACGCGTCGTGCGGACGCACTTCGCATGCGATGTCGAGCATCTCGGCCGTCACCGCGCATTCGAGGTTCATCCGCGTCTTCAGCAGCGGGCGCAGCTTGCGCACGTCGGCGTCGACGATGTGGCGGCGGTCCTCGCGCAGGTGCAGCGTGATCGCGTCCGCACCGGCCTCTTCGGCGGCGAGCGCCGCGCGGATCGGATCGGGATAGGTCGTGCCGCGCGCGTTGCGCAGCGTCGCGACGTGGTCGATGTTCACGCCGAGGTCGATGGCGGTGGGCGTTGTCAGGAAGAAACTCATAGGTTTTGCAGGTCGATCAGGATCTGACGCGTGGCAAGCGGCGTACCGCCGAGATAGGTGTTCAGCAGGAAGCGCATCAGCGTCTTGCTTTGCGCGACCGTCTGGGCTCGATGGTAATCGTCCTGCTCCATGTCGAGCAACGTCTGTCCGGTAATCACCGGCCAGTGCGACGGTACGTCGTCGTCCGCATTGCGCACGCCGCGCTCGGGATCGAACACGTAGCGGCGATCCGGTTCGACCGCACGGCGCGCGACCGTGCGGTTCAGCGCCATCGCATAGCCGGTCTCGCGCAGCAGCACGCGCTCGAACGAACGCAGCACCTGCACCGCGGGTTCGCCGTGCGCAAGGCGCGTGAGGGTGAGCACGTAATGATTGAAGAGCGGCGGCTGCGGATCCTCGCGCGCGCAGAATTTCACGAGCAGCTCGTTCGCGTAGAAGCCGCACAGCAGCCCGTCGCCGCCGAGCGGCAGCATCCCGCCGACCCACTCGGCACCCGTCAGCGTGCGTACTTCGGATTTGCCCGACCAGGACAGCAGCAGCGGCTGGAACGTCTGCAGCACGCCGCGCAGCGCGGAGTGCGGGCGCTTCGCGCCCTTCGCGACGAGCGCGAGGCGGCCGTGATCGCGCGTGAGCACGTCGATGATCAGGCTCGTTTCCCGGTACGGATAGCTGTGCAGCACGAACGCCGGCTGCTCGGCGACGCGGAAATCGGACGTGCGAGACGTCGCGCGCCGCGCCTTGCGACGCGGCGGTTCGGGCGGAGCCGGCAACGGCGCGTCGTTCGCGCCTGCGGTCACCGCGTCTTCGGTCGACGTCAGCGCGTCATTCGTACCCATAGGCGCGCAGCCCCGCCTCGTTGTCGGCCCACCCGCTCTTCACCTTCACGAAGGTCTCGAGATACACGGGGCCGTCGAACAGCTTCTCCATGTCCATCCGCGCCTCGGTGCTGATCTGCTTGAGCTTCTCGCCCTTCTTGCCGATCACCATCGCCTTGTGCGAATCGCGCTCGACGAGGATCGTCGCGAAGATACGCTTCAGGCGCCCTTCCTCCTCGAACTTGTCGATCAGCACGGTGCTCGTGTATGGCAGTTCGTCACCGGTCCAGCGGAACACCTTCTCGCGCAGGATTTCGGCCGCGAGGAAGCGCGAGCTGCGGTCGGTCAGTTCGTCCTCGCCGTAGATCGGCTCGCCTTCCGGCAGGTACGGCTTGATCGTGTCCAGCAGGCGCTTGATGTCTTCCGGCCGCTGCGCCGACAGCGGCACGAGTTCGGTGAATTCGCGCAGCTCGCTCACCTTCTGCATGAACGGGAACAGCGTCGCCTTGTCGGCCACGCGGTCGATCTTGTTCGCGATCAGCAGCGTCGGCATGCCGGGCGGGATCAGATCGAGCACCTTCTGGTCGTCGGGCCCGAAGCGGCCGGCCTCGATCACGAACAGGATCACGTCGACCGACGTGAGCGTCGACGTGACCGCGCGGTTCAGCGAGCGGTTCAGCGCGGTGCTGTGGCGGGTCTGGAAGCCCGGCGTGTCGACGAACACGAATTGCGCGTCGTCGAACGTGTTGATGCCGGTGATGCGATGGCGGGTCGTTTGCGCCTTCCGCGACGTGATGCTGATCTTCTGGCCGACGAGTGCGTTCATCAACGTCGACTTGCCGACGTTCGGGCGGCCCACGATCGCGATCATGCCGCAACGGAAACCGGTAGGAGCGGGAGTGTTCATATCGTTTGGGAGACAGGTTCGGAAACGGCCGCGCGGCGCGCGGCACGATCGAGGGGCAATTCAGTGGTCGGCATCGGCCACGCGCGCCTGCGCGGCAGCGAGGCTTGCGCCGCCCTGCGGCGTCTCGGTGCCGGGCGCCGCGGTGTCGCGGGTGCGCGACGCCGCACGCGACGCGGCGTCGGAACCGGCAGCAGGCTTGTCGGTCGACGCGGCCGGATCGGCCGCCTGGCCGGCCTGCTTGTCGGCTGCACGGGGTGCGGCTTCCGCGGGCTTGTCCGCCGCGCGCGAGCCGGCTTCGTTGCGATCCGACGGCTTCTCGGGCGCCTTCTCGGCAGGCTTGTCGGCCGTCGGCTTCGTGGGCCGGTCGGCCTTGTCAGCGGCCGTTTCCACATGCGCCGCGCGAATCGCTGCCATCGGCGCCTGCGCCGGCCGCTCGGTCTGGTGCGCGCCGGCGTCGGTCGCTGCCGCCGCGGCAGCCGCCGCCTTCGCATCGCGCGCCGCCGCACGCTCCTTCCGTTCCGGCGAACGCAGGTCCAGTGCTTCCTGCACGCCCTTCACGCCCGGCACGATTTCAGGCTCGACGTGCTTCGACCCGCGTGCGTTCTTCGAACGCTTCGGCTTCGCGGCCAGCATCGGCGCAGCCGCCAGCACCTCGTCGAGCGCCTTCTTCGCGGCAGCCTGCTCGGCCGCCCGCCGGCTCGCACCGGAGCCCGACACCTTCACGTCGAGCTTCGGCACCGTGCATTCGACCTCGAACTGCTGATTGTGCGCCGCACCATGCGTCGCGACGACCGTATAGGTCGGCAGCGCGATCTTGTGCCCCTGCAGGTATTCCTGCAGCAGCGTCTTCGCATCCTTGCCGAGCGTGCGCGGGTCGATGTGGTCGAGAATCGGGATATAGAGGCGCTTGATGACCCCTTGGGCGGCTTCGAAGCCGCCATCGAGGAATACCGCCCCGATGATGGCTTCGAACGCGTCCGCGAGGATCGATGGGCGACGGAAGCCGCCGCTGCGCAATTCGCCCTCGCCCAGCCGCAGCCCTTCCGAAATATTCAGGGCCTGAGCGATTTCGTAGAGCGACTGCTGCTTGACGAGATTGGCGCGCACGCGCGACAGGTCGCCTTCGTCCAGCTTGCTGAAACGCTGGAACAAAAGGGCGGCCACCGCGCAATTCAGAACGGAATCGCCGAGAAACTCGAGCCGTTCGTTGTGCGTGGCACTGTGACTGCGATGGGTCAAAGCCTGGCGCAACAATTCCGCATTGCGAAATTCATAGCGCAGCCGGCTTTCCAACTGGGATAGGGGCATGTGCAGGAGTATAACGCGGGCGCCGGTCGGGCCGAAACGGCACGGCCGGACGCGAAAAGGCGTGACGAGGCGGTGTTACCGCCGGTTCTTAAAGTAGTTCGGCAATACGCGACGCGGCCCGTGCGTCGCGTATTGCGTGCGAGTCGAACGCGATCAGTTGAAGGAACCGATGCGCTTCAGGTCGCCGAAGTTCATCCAGATGAAGAACGCGCGGCCGACGATGTTGTTGTCCGGCACGAAACCCCAGTAGCGGCTGTCCGCGCTGTTGTCGCGGTTGTCGCCCATCATGAAGTAGTGGCCCGGCGGCACCTTGCAGATCACGCCGCGGCTGTTGTACGTGCAGTTGTCGCGATACGGATAATCGTAGGCGCCCATCACGAACGGCGGCACGGCGGGATTGTTGAGGATCGCATTCTTCTTCGTGCCGATCGTCTCCTCGAACTGCTTCGCATAGTTCTGGCGCTCGTCGTCGAAGAAATCCGGCAGCGGCGTTTCGGGCACCGGCTGGCCGTTGATCGTCAGTTGCTTGTCCTGGTAAGCGACCGTGTCGCCCGGCAGGCCGATCACGCGCTTGATGTAATCGACCGACTCGTCCTTCGGATAACGGAACACGACGACGTCGCCGCGCGACAGCGGGCTGCCCTGCGTGATCTTCGTGTTCGTGATCGGCATGCGCAGGCCGTATTCGAACTTGTTGACGAGGATGAAGTCGCCGACCAGCAGCGTCGGCACCATCGAGCCCGACGGGATCTTGAACGGCTCGACGACGAACGAACGCACGACGAACACGGCCAGGATCACCGGGAAGAAGCTTGCGGTGTACTCGAGCCACCACGGCTGGCGCAGTTTTTCGTCACGCAGCTTCGAACGCGTCTGCCCCGCGTTTTCGTCCGCAAAACGCTTGTCGATACGCGACTGCTGGCGATCGAACTCCTCGATCGCCGCGTCGGCCGCCTTGCGTCGCCGCGGCAGGAAAACCAGTTTGTCCAACACCCACGCTACGCCCGTCACGACGACGAGCACAAAAAGAATCAGCGCAAAATTCATAAAAGGATCAGTCCTGTTATTTGTCTTCGACGCGCAAGATCGCGAGGAACGCCTCCTGCGGGATCTCGACCGAACCCACCTGCTTCATGCGTTTCTTACCTTCTTTCTGCTTCTCGAGCAGTTTCTTCTTTCGCGTGATGTCGCCGCCGTAGCACTTCGCGAGCACGTTCTTGCGAAGTGCCTTGATGTTCTCGCGCGCGACGATGTGCGCACCGATCGCCGCCTGGATCGCCACGTCGTACATCTGGCGCGGAATGATCTCGCGCATCTTCGCGGCCACTTCCCGGCCGCGATACTGCGACTGCGAGCGGTGCACGATGATCGACAGCGCATCGACCTTGTCGCCGTTGATCAGCATGTCGACCTTCACGACGTCCGACGAACGGTATTCCTTGAACTCGTAGTCCATCGATGCATAGCCGCGCGACACCGACTTCAGGCGGTCGAAGAAGTCGAGCACGATTTCGGCCATCGGGATTTCGTACGTCAACTGCACCTGGCGGCCGTGATACTGCATGTTGATCTGCGAGCCGCGCTTCTGCTCGCACAGCGTGATCACGGAACCGACGTAGTCCTGCGGCATGTACAGGTTCACCGTGACGATCGGCTCGCGGACTTCCGCGATGCGGCCGGGCTCCGGCATCTTCGCCGGGTTCTCGACCATGATCGTCGAGCCGTCGCTCTGCACGACCTCGTAGACGACCGTCGGTGCGGTCGTGATGAGGTCCATGTCGAACTCGCGCTCGAGCCGCTCCTGCACGATTTCCATGTGCAGCAACCCGAGGAAGCCGCAGCGGAAACCGAAACCGAGTGCCTGCGAGACTTCCGGCTCGTACTGCAGCGACGCATCGTTGAGCTTCAGTTTCTCGAGCGATTCGCGCAGCGCGTCGTACTGGTTCGCCTCGACCGGATAGAGGCCCGCGAACACCTGCGGCTTCACTTCCTTGAAGCCCGGCAGCGGCTCGGCGGCGGCCTTGGTCGCGTGCGTGACGGTATCGCCGACCTTCGCGGCGGTCAGTTCCTTGATGCCGGCGATGATGAAGCCGACCTGCCCGGCCGACAGCGATTCGAGATTGCGCGACTTCGGCGTGAACACGCCGACGTGCTCGACCGGATACTGCGCGCCGGTCGCCATCATCTTGATCTTGTCCTTCGGACGCAGCGTGCCGTTGACGATGCGCACGAGCATCACGACGCCGACGTAGTTGTCGAACCACGAGTCGATGATCAGCGCCTGCAGCGGCGCGGCCGGATCGCCCTTCGGCGGCGGCACTTTCGCGATCAGCGCTTCGAGCACGTCCTCGACGCCGAGCCCCGTCTTCGCGCTGCAGCGCGTCGCGTCGGTCGCGTCGATGCCGATCACGTCCTCGATCTCCTCGATCGCGTTCTCGGGGTTCGCGGCCGGCAGGTCGATCTTGTTCAGCACCGGCACGACCTCGACGCCGAGCTCGATCGCCGTGTAGCAGTTCGCGACCGTCTGCGCCTCGACGCCCTGGCTCGCGTCGACCACGAGCAGCGCACCTTCGCACGCGGACAGCGAACGGCTGACTTCGTACGAGAAGTCGACGTGCCCCGGCGTATCGATCAGGTTGAGGTTGTAAACCTTGCCGTCGCGGGCGCGATAGGACAATGCCGCCGTCTGCGCCTTGATCGTGATGCCGCGTTCGCGCTCGATATCCATCGAGTCGAGCACCTGCGCTTCCATTTCACGGTCGGCGAGGCCGCCGCATACCTGGATGATGCGATCCGCGAGCGTCGACTTGCCATGGTCGATGTGCGCGATGATCGAGAAATTGCGAATATGATCCATTCAGTGCCGATCAAGCGAAAAAGGCGCGCTCGACGACTGCGGAGCACGCCTTGTAAGTCGGTGAAAAAACGGCTTATTTTAGCCGAAAAGGCCTTTGCCGGGCGGTAATTTGGGACGCCTGGTCGCGGACGCCCCGTCAGGACGGCCTGCCGGAGGCCTTGGCGGGCGGACTCGCACCGGCACCCCGCGCAGGGCGCGGCCGGCGACGGGGCCAGGTTCAGCGCCGCGTCGTCAGCGCGCCGCGCACCCTCGCCTCGTCGAACCGGTGGCGGCACACTTCCGTGCCGTCCAGCAACAGCACCGGCACGTCCTCGTCGTAACGGGCGACGAGTGCCGGATCGGCATCGATGTCGACGTAGCCGACGGCAACGCCGAATTCGGCCGCCACCGGCGCCAGCGCATCACGCATGTCGTCGCACAGGTGGCACCAGCCGCGGCCGTAGAGCGTGAACATCGGCGCGTTACTTCTGGATCGGGCGCGGGCGCACCGGCACGAACTGCGTATTGTCGCCGCGCCGCACGAGCACCGCGACCGCCTTCTGCGGATCGAGCTGCGCGGTCACGTCGGCGAACTGCTTCGCGCTCGTGATGTCGGTGTCGCCGACGCGCAGCACGATGTCGCCGCGCTGCAGGCCCGCCCGGGCCGCCGGGCCGTCGACGCCGTCGATCTGCACGCCGTTCTTCAGCTTCAGCGACTTCAGCTGGTCAGCCGAAAGGTCGCTGACCGTCAAGCCGAGTGAATTGGCCGGGCGCGGCTTCTGCGGCACATTCTTGCGCTGCTCGGCCTTCGCCGTCGTCTCCGCCGGCGTCTCGGCGATCGTGATCGGCACATCACGCGCCTGACCCTTGCGCCACACGCTGACGGTCGCCTTGGTGCCCGGCTTCGTGTCGCCGACCATGCGCGGCAGATCCGACGCCGTATCGACCGACCGGCTGTTGAACTTCAGGATGATGTCACCCGGCTGGATGCCCGCCTTGTCGGCCGGACCGCCCGGCTCGACGCTGCTGACGAGCGCGCCCTCCGCCTTCGGCAGCCCGATCGAATCGGCCACCTCCTTCGTCACTTCGCCGATCGCCACCGCAATGCGGCCGCGCGTGACCTTGCCGGTCGCCTTCAGCTGGTCTGCCACGCGCATCGCCTCGTCGATCGGGATCGCGAACGAAATGCCCATGAAACCGCCGGTGCGGCTGTAGATCTGCGAGTTGATGCCGATCACCTCGCCCTGCATGTTGATCAGCGGGCCGCCCGAGTTGCCGGGGTTCACCGCGACGTCGGTCTGGATGAACGGCAGGTAATCGCCCGTGTTGCGGCTCTTCGAACTCACGATGCCGGCCGTCACGGTGTTGTCGAGGCCGAACGGCGAGCCGATCGCGACGACCCACTCGCCGACGCGCACCTTGTTCGAATCGCCGATCGCGACGACCGGCAAGTTCGACGCCTGGATCTTGACGACCGCGACGTCCGTACGGTCGTCGACGCCGACCAGTTTCGCCTTGAATTCGCGCTTGTCGGTCAGCGTCACGTAGATGGTGTCCGCGTCGTCGACGACGTGCGCGTTGGTCATCACGTAGCCATCCGCCGACACGATGAAGCCCGAACCGACGCCGCGGTTCTGCTCGGTGTCGGGCGGATTGTCCGGCGCCGGCGCGTTCTTCGGGCTGCCATTGCCGTTGCCGCCACCGTTGCCGGGCGCCTGCGGCAGCGGAATGCCGAAGAAGCGCCGGAAGAATTCCGACATGTCGCCGTTGTCAAAGCCCGGCGGGAGCACGCCGCGCGGCCCGGGCGTCGGCACGTTCGCGGTGGTCCGGATGTTCACGACAGCCGGCCCGACCTTCTCGACCAGATCGGCGAAGTCGGGAAGGCTGGCTGCTGGAGGCGTGACAGCGGCCGCGGTTTGCGGGGCGAGCGGCAGGCAGGCAAACAGCACCGCCGCCGCGAGCACTTTGCGCAGCGTGAGTTTCGTCATGTCGGAAGCCGTAGCGTTACTTGGTAGGGTAGCCCCCTCTCCTTGCGGAGAGAGGGCCCCCTAGGAACCGTACGTGCGAGTTTCCCCGCATACGGCTCGAGCCTACAAACAAAGTCCTAGCTATTGCTGGACCGGCTTAGTTACAGCAATTCTACCAACGTGCACCTGCTGGTGGCAGTGTGGGTGCAGCAGCACTCTGTTGGAGAGCGCGTCGGTTCCGCCATGCATCCGATACTCCAGATGGTGGTCGTGCCAACCCGTTTCGTCCGTCAGAGCACATCCGCAATGCGCACACAGCCCGCACTGCGTCATGTACAGCGTGACCCACTGTCGCCGGTAGCGCATCGAATCTGCCATGCGCTCCTGTCGTAGTTGTTCGCTGTACTGCTCCCAACTCGGATCAAAGGGATTGAAGTCCCCCTTCACCTTCTTGTGCCGCTTGATGACCGTGCCGCTGATCTGGTACAGCTCAAGTAGCCCAACACTGCCGTCTTCCCGTACAGTCCGGGAGGCAAACACCCACCGCCGGTTGTCAACCGAGTGGAAGTACTTCCTTCGCACCCAGTCGGCACCTTTCTGCGGGTGCCGCCTCTTCGACCACCGCCAGAGTCTCTGGAATATCAGATGCTCCAAACGGCTGTACGCCTGCTTAGCTACTACGGGGCAGTGGTATTGCGCCCACCCGCGTAGCATCGGGTTTAGCAGTCGGATCAACTCCTCCTGCTTTACCGTCTTATTGCCGCTGATCGCTTCCGCCACCTTGCGGTAGAACGTCTGCACGTTCTTCTTGCTAGGTTTGATGAGCAGCTTTCCCGAGTACTTCCGGAAATTCCACCCAAGGAAATCGAAGCCTTCGTCAATCTGGACAATCCGCGTCTTTTCCTCGGAAAGTTGCAGTCCTCGTTGTGCAAGGAATCCTTCTACCCAAGGTCTGACCTTGTCCTCCAGCACTTCTTTCGATGCGCCGGTTATAACAAAGTCGTCCGCGTATCGCACCACATTTACTTTCAGCTTTTGGGCCGTCCGCACCCCTAATGTCGCATTCAGATGCAGCATCAAGTCACGTTCCAGCCCGTTCAGCGTCACATTAGCCAGCGTCGGGGAAATGATGCCTCCCTGCGGCGTACCAGCCTCAGTCGCCTGTAGCCGACCTTCGTGGATCAGGCCAGCCTTCAACCACTTCCGCAAGATCTCCTTGTCCATTGGGACGTGGGTCATCAGCCAGTCGTGATTGATGTAGTCGAAGCAGCCTTTGATGTCTGCCTCCAGAATCCATTGGGCCGAGGCCTTTTTGGACAAAGAGACAAATATCTGCGACATGGCGTCAGCCGTTGAGCGATTAATCCGAAACCCATATGAGTTCGGGTCGCTCGTCGATTCCGACACCGGCTCCAACGCCAGCAAGTACAGGGCTTGCATCGCCCTATCCCGCATGGTCGGTATGCCCAGAGGGCGTAACTTTCCATTGGCCTTGGGGATAAAGACTCTCCTTAATGGCAGAGGCTTGTATCCGCGCCGCTTCAACTTGCCGATGGCTTCCCATCGGCTCTCAGGCGAGTCCCATACCTCACGATCGACCCCAGCCGTTCGTGCACCTTGGTTTTGCGTAACACGTCGTACCGCATACAGCTTTGCGGACAACGTGCGAGTCAGCATCCTTTGCAGGGTTTTCACCTTGCGCCAGTTGCCTTCCCGCGTCGCCTTCGCAATTCGAATCTGCATCCCTCTCACGTTCCGTTCCACGCGACGCCAATCGACGTCGTGCCAGTGGTTCAGCGCGTGGGAAAGCGCAGATCCGCCCTCACGGGTAGATACTTTCATGCTGCTCTCCTGCTCCGAGAAGTGAATCCCTTTGCGGAGAGCAACACGTCCCCTTGCGGGAGCGTTTTGCTCCCACAAGGGATGAAAAAGAAACACTGATGACTAAGAAGCCACCAGCAATCACACCTCAGCCTGAGGGTTAGTCAGCCGTCTTGCGACGGTAGACCAGACGGAAGTCTGCCCGCTTTCGCGTGGGATGATGTTTCAATCCCTATCCGAGCCATTACAGCCCGACATTCGCTTTTTCCGTCCTCCCATACCCGCACAATCAACAGCGTCCCTTGCGGTTCGCCTGCCAGCCGACTGCGCTGGCGACCATACGGGCTTACCGCGTTCCCGGCATGTCACACGACTGAATTAGGCCCTGCCTCTCCCCCGGCGGTCCGATGACGACGTAACCCGATACTCCAGCGGGTTATCCGACCGCACACCATTTTGGTTGATGCCTAACAGCAGCTTTGGCATCGCAATACTGACGAGGTTTGTCAGCAGTTCACTTACGTTGGCCATCTCAGTCAACCTAGCTCCTTGACCCCTTTGCTGCTTGGAGTCTCCAAGTAGCGGCCTCGCGACCGATACCTGCCCGATACTTCTAGGGGCTACATTGTCAGAGAAGCTTCACACCCCACCGTTACCAGTGACGCATGTCCTCCTAGGTTACTGCTGGTCGTACAGCAGGTTCACTACCTCCCATTGCTGCCAGGAGGCCGAACAATGACACGCCGAACTCTCGCTCGACTGTAAACACAACCCCGCATCCGGAAGCTACGGGGAAAATTGCAAACACCAATCCGCCTTGTCAGCGGAGTTGACGCCGCTAACTAGGCGGAACCCGATGGTAATCGGGCTAATGCAATACGATAGACGGCCAACTGCGACCGCTTTTCGTCTATAGAGGGTTCCAACGTACGGCTGTCAGTTCCCCCTCTCAAAAATAGTGACCAAAGGTCACTCTGTGGTCGGCTTAACGCCGACAGTCGATGCGACTCGCGTCGCACGAAGCCTTGTATTCTATGGCAGACGCGAACTGCTGCAAGGTGGCCGGCGGCACTTCGCCGAGCACGGTGATCCAGTAGTCGCCGCGACGCTTCACGAGCACGTGGGTCGCGCCGGTGCTGCCCGCCCCTTCCTTGCGCGTGTTCTTTTCGGCCGGCTCGATGAAGACGGAGATCGTCGCGAGGCCGTCGGTGAAGACGGCCTGATCGACCGGAATCGGCGGATCGCCGGCGTCGCGCGCGGCCATCGGCCGGCGCACCTCGCGAATTTTCCGGAAGCCGGCGATGGTCGGTGCGATCTGCCAGCCCTGCGCTTCCATGTCGACCGTCGCGACCGGCGGGCGAACGACCGTCCAGCCGCTCAGGTTGCGCATGCCGGCCGCGATCGCGGATTTGTCGCCGACCGTGCCGCCCGTCTGCACTTGCGAAAACGCGACCTGCTCGAGCACGTGATCGCTCGCATCGAGCGTCTGCGAACGCAGCAGCAGCCCGGTGCGGGTGTCGGCCCACAGCTTGTACGTGAACCGGTACGCATCCTTCGGCACGAGTTCGACCACTTGCGCGTCGACCCCGGCCACCCGGTCCTTGCCGAGCAGCTTCGCGTCATAAACGGACATCACGTGCTCGCCGCCCGCGCCGAGCAGTGCAGGGAACGAATCGCGCGTCTGGCGGCGCTCGACCACGCACAACTTGCGCTCGGGGACGAACGTGTACAACTCGTCGTTGTGCCGCAGAACCTTGCGCGGCTTGCCGTCGAGCGACTCGATCCGCTCGAACTCGCCGTCGCGGGACGCCACGTGCGCGATGCGCGACGACTGGACATACCCGCCGCGCTGGTAGACGAACGTACCCTCGTAGCTCTGCTGCTGCGCCGCCTGCTGGATGCGATCGAGCCAATCCGCCGCACCCTTGCGGGTCGCGACGGGATCGTCCGGTTGCTGGGCGCTGGCTGGGAGGGATTGAACGGACAACAGGGCGGCTGCGCAAAGCAGGAGGGCCGGCAGCCGCTTCCATCCGGAGATGGCGTGATTCAACTGCAATGTCCGCATCGGGTTTATTGGCCTGGCGTGGTGGTCACGGCAGCGCGGATCAGCGGCATCGAGCCCGTGACGACGGGCTGCTGCGCGAATTGCTGATGCGCTTCAAGGTATTGGTCGAGACTTGCGTCGCGGATGATGTTGACGTCCTGCAGGCCCGGCTGCGCCGATGCCTGCGCAACCGTCACGCGCTGCAGGTTGCCGTTCTGCGGTGCGCCTGTCGACGCGACCTGGACGGCGCCCGGCGCACCGGCCGTCTGCATCTGCGGGACGACGATCCACGTCAGCGTGGCGGCCGCGGCGGCCACCGCGAACGCGGGCACGACACGCCGGCGCAGCGACAGCAGCTTGCGCGCGACCGGCGCGGCGGCCGGCGCGAGCAGGTGCGGCTCGCTTTCCAGCGCAGCCGACATGCGCGCGGTGAACGCGACGCTCAGCGCGGGCGACAGCGCGAGCTCGTCCGAGCGCAGCGCATCGCCGATCAGGTGGTAATGGGCCCACGCAGCGCGATCCGCGCGGTCGAGCTCAGCCAGAAACTGCCCGTGATCCGGGCCGTCGAACAGTTCACCGTCGACCAGAGCGGAAAGGCGCTCGCCGCGCGAGCACGCTTGCGACTGCGTATTGACCGACCCCATGATGCTCCCCATCTTGCACACACCCCGTCGTGACTTCACGACTCTATCCGTAACTAGACCCCGACCCGCGTCGTTGCGCCCGTCGCGCTTACCAGCGCTTGCCTTCGGGCGTATCGAGCAGCGGACGCAATTTCGCAGCGATTGCCTCGCGCGCCCGGAAGATCCGCGACCGGACCGTCCCGATCGGACAATCCATCATTTCCGCGATCTCTTCGTAGCTCAGGCCCTCGATCTCGCGCAGCGTGATCGCCTGGCGCAGTTCCTCGGGCAGGACGGCCATTGCAGCGTTGACCGTCTCGGCAATCTGCTTGCTCATCAACATCGACTCAGGCGTGTTGATATCCCTTAGTTGGTCTGCGTCGGAGAAAGTTTCCGCTTCCTCGGCATCGGCCTCGGTGGAGGTCGGCGCCCGGCGGCCCTGCGTCGCAAGGTAGTTCTTCGCCGTATTGACGGCAATCCGGTACAACCACGTGTAGAACGCCGACTCGCCGCGAAATTGCGGCAGCGCACGATACGCCTTGATGAACGCGTCCTGGGCCACATCCTCGACCTCGGCGGGATCCCGCACGAGGCGCGAGATCAGCCGAATGATCTTGCGGTGGTATTTGGAGACCAGGAGTTCGAACGCCGCCTTGTCGCCTTTCTGTACGCGCTCGACCAGAGCCTGATCGATTTCTTTTTCACTCACCTGACAAATCCGTTAACTAGGGATGCAACGCGGAGCGTTATTGTAGCGTTCCGGCGCCGGCCGCTGGTTACGGTCGGTAACTGCGCCACCGTCACGCCCGCCCCGCCGTGCCCGCGGTACGCGCCAGCACGGACAGCGCGCTGAACGACGCGGCGTCGAGCGCATCGGCCGGGATCAGCAGCGGCCGGGCACGCCGTGCGCCCTGCCCGACCGACAGCACGAGCAGCAGGCTGCTCCAGTGCGCATGGCCGGTCACGCGGCCCCGGGCCAGCAAGCGCCCGGTGCGGCCAAACGCCGCAACCTCCCCGAATGCATCGATCCGCAACTCGGCCGGCAGCCGACGGGCACAGGCCCGTGCGGCACACATGGCAAGCAGCGCTGCCGTCGCCGCGGACACGCACGCGCCGGCTGCGGCACCGGCCCGCGGCGCCCAGAACAGGTACGCGGACACGGCAGCCGCCGCGACGAACACGGCCAGCACGACATACGACACGGCCGAGGCCCGCAACGCAAAGCGCTGCGGACGCCCGGCCGGAGCATCGAATGGACTCGTCAAGCGATTCAGCGTCAGACGCGCTTGAACACCAGCGTGCCGTTGGTACCGCCGAAGCCGAAGTTGTTCTTCACGGCAACGTCGATCTTCATGTCACGCGCGGTGTTCGCGCAGTAATCGAGATCGCACTCGGGGTCCTGGTTGAAGATGTTGATGGTCGGCGGCGACACGTTGTTGTGCAGCGCCAGCACCGTGAACACCGACTCGAGGCCGCCCGCGCCACCCAGCAGGTGGCCCGTCATCGACTTCGTCGAGTTCACGACGAGCTTGTACGCGTGCTCGCCGAATGCCGCCTTCACCGCGTCGGACTCGTTCTTGTCGCCGAGCTGCGTCGATGTGCCGTGCGCGTTCAGGTACTGGACCTCGTCCGCGTTCACGCCAGCGTCGCGCAGCGCCGCAACCATGCAGCGGCGCGGACCGTCCATGTTCGGCGCGGTCATGTGGTACGCATCGCCCGTCATGCCGAAGCCGGAGACTTCCGCATAGATCTTCGCGCCGCGCGCCTTCGCCGCCTCGTACTCCTCGAGCACCATCACGCCCGCGCCCTCGCCCAGCACGAAACCGTCGCGATCCTTGTCCCACGGACGGGACGCCGTGGCCGGATCGCCGTTGCGGGTCGACAGCGCACGCGCGGCCGCGAAGCCGCCGATGCCGAGCGGCGACACCGTCGATTCGGCGCCGCCCGCGACCATCACGTCGGCGTCGCCGGCCTGGATCAGGCGTGCCGCGAGGCCGATGCTGTGCAGACCGGTCGTGCAGGCCGTCACGGCCGCGAGGTTCGGGCCCTTCAGGCCGAACATGATGCTCAGGTGACCCGAGATCATGTTGATGATCGAACCCGGCACGAAGAACGGCGAGATCCGGCGCGCGCCGCGATCGACGTAGGTCTGGTGCGTGTCTTCGATCATCGGCAGGCCGCCGATGCCGGAGCCGACCAGCACGCCGATGCGTTCCGCATTGGCTTCGTTCACTTCGAGGCCGCTGTCCCGGATTGCCTGGACGCCGGCTGCGATGCCGTAATGGATGAACGTATCCATGTTGCGGGCTTCCTTCGCCGGAATGTATTCCTCGGCGCTGAAACCCTTCACCTCGCCGGCGAAATGGCAGGCGAGGTTCGACGGATCGAACTTCGTGACGGTGGCGATGCCGGACTTGCCGGCGACGAGATTGGCCCAGCCGTCGGCAACATTATTGCCAACGGGCGAAATCAGCCCCAGGCCTGTAACGACAACACGACGGCGGCTCACGGTAACCTCTTTTCCATTGGATGACAAAAACAAAAGCCACAGTGGCCACAGGAACCAGCCCTGCGAGCCCTGTGGCTGTTAGTCCGTCCGGCGCGGTTGCCGGCAGGATGGCGCGTCAAACGCGAAGATCGCGGCGACGTGGCAGATAAGCGCGAAAGGCGCTTACGCCTTGACGTTTGCGCGAGCGTAGTCGATCGCTTGCTGAACGGTCGTGATCTTCTCTGCTTCTTCGTCCGGGATTTCCATGCCGAACTCGTCTTCGAGCGCCATCACCAGTTCGACCGTGTCGAGCGAGTCCGCGCCCAGATCGTTCACGAACGATGCTTCGTTCTTGATCTCGGCTTCTGCGACGCCCAGTTGCTCAGCGACGATCTTCTTGACACGTTGTTCGATGTTATCCATTACCCCTCCGAGGGAAAGTTCAGATTTACAAGTGCGCGCATTTTATCAGGTTTGCTGACGCCAAAACGCGCGTTGGCTTGATGGTCGATCAAGCGCCGATCCGCCTGAAAAACGGGATACGGCGCGGATGGTAAACGAAAATCGTTACGACATGTACATGCCGCCGTTCACGTGCAGCGTCGTGCCGGTGATGTAACCGGCCTGCGGCGATGCGAGGAACGCGACGGCATGGGCGATGTCTTCCGGGCTGCCGAGGCGGCCAAGTGGAATCTGGGTCTTGAGCGCGGCCTGCTGTTCTTCCGGCAGCGTCTTCGTCATGTCGGTGTCGATGAAGCCCGGCGCGACGCAGTTCACCGTGATGCCGCGGCTGCCGATCTCGCGCGCGAGCGCACGCGTCATGCCCGCGACGCCGGCCTTCGCGGCCGCGTAGTTGGCCTGGCCCGGGTTGCCGGCCGAGCCGACCACCGACGTGATGTTGATGATGCGGCCGCCGCGGGCCTTCATCATCGGACGCAGCACCGCACGCGACAGGCGGAACACCGACTTCAGGTTGGTGTCGATCACCGCGTCCCAGTCCTCGTCCTTCATCCGCATCGCGAGCTGGTCCTGCGTGATGCCGGCGTTGTTGACGAGCACGTGAAGCGCGCCGAATTCCTTCACGGTCGCGTCGATCAGCGCTTCGGCCGCCGCCGCGTCGTTGACGTTCAGCACCGCGCCGCGGCCCGTCACGCCCGCTTCCGCGAACCCTGCAGTAATCGCGGCGGCGCCCGATTCGCTCGTCGCCGTGCCGATCACCGTCGCGCCCTGGCGCGCGAGTTCGAGCGCGATCGCCCGGCCGATGCCGCGCGATGCGCCGGTCACGATCGCGACCTGTTTATCGAGAGTCTTTTCCATGAATCGAATATCCGTCTCTTGAGGAAAGGCGCCGCGTCAGGCGGTCGCCAGCTTCAGTGCTTCGTCGAGCGAAGCCGGATCGAACACCGATGCGCCGACCAGGCTGCCGTCGATGCGCTTCGTCAGCCCTGCCAGCACCTTGCCCGGACCGCACTCGATCACGTGCGTGACGCCCGTGCCCGCGATGTGCTGCACGCATTCGACCCAGCGCACCGGGCCCGCGGCCTGGCGCACCAGCGCGTCCTTGATCGCGGCCGGATCGCTGACCACCGCGACGTCGATGTTGTTGACGACCGGAATCTGGGGCGCCTTCACGTCGACGTTCGCGAGATAGTCGCGCAGCTGGTCCGACGCCGGCTTGAGCAGCGACGAATGGAACGGCGCCGACACCGGCAGCGGCAACGCGCGCTTCGCGCCCTTCGCCTTCGCGATCTCGCAGGCCTTCTCGACGGCCGCCTTCGCGCCCGCGATCACGACCTGCGCCGGCGCGTTGAAGTTCACGGCTTCGACGACGCCCGCTTGCGCGGCTTCGGCGCACACCGCGCGCACCGTGTCGTCATCGAGACCCAGGATCGCGGCCATGCCACCCTCGCCGACCGGCACGGCCGTCTGCATCGCCTGCGCGCGGAAGCGCACGAGCGGCACCGCGTCCTTGAACGCGATCGCACCCGCGGCGACGAGCGCCGTGTATTCGCCGAGGCTGTGGCCCGCGACGATCGACGGTGCCGGGCCGCCGGCCTGCTGCCATGCGCGATAGCACGCGTAGGCGGCCGTCAGCATCACGGGCTGCGTGTTGGTGGTCAGATTCAGTTCTTCGGCCGGACCTTCGGCGATCAGCTTGCCGAGATCCTGATTGAGTGCATCGGATGCTTCCTGGAGCGTCTCGCGCACGACGGCCAGATCGGCGAATGCGTTGAGCATGCCGACCGACTGCGAGCCCTGCCCCGGAAAAACGAATGCAAATTTCATATCGTCCCCAATTGAATCGATTCGGACGGCGCGCGCGAACGGCGCGCCGGTTCGGGATCCGCGCGCAGCAATTGCGCGCCGCGGATCAGTAGCGGAAGACGGATGCGCCCCACGTGAAGCCGCCGCCGACGCCTTCGATCAGCACGTGCTGACCGCGCTGGATGCGGCCGTCGCGCACTGCGGCGTCGAGTGCCAGCGGGATCGACGCAGCCGACGTGTTGCCGTGCTGGTCGACCGTCACCACCATGCGCTCCTGCGGCAGGCCGAGCTTGCGGCAGGTGCTGGTCATGATGCGGATGTTGGCCTGGTGCGGGATCAGCCAGTCGACCTGCTCGGGCGCGAGATTCGCCTTGGCGAGCGCCTCGATCGCGACCTTTTCGAGCACGTTGACCGCGAGCTTGAACACGGCCTGCCCGTCCATGTACAGGAACGCGCTGCCGTCGATCACGCCGCGATTGACGTTGCCCGGCGTGCAGAGGATGTTCGAATAGCTGCCGTCCGCGTGCAGCGCGCTGCCGAGCACGCCCGGCTCTTCCGATGCGGACAGGATCACCGCGCCCGCGCCGTCGCCGAACAGCACGCAGGTCGTACGGTCCTTGAAATCGAGAATGCGCGAGAACGTCTCCGCGCCGACGATGAGCGCCGTGCGGTGCTGGCCGCTGCGGATGAAGCTGTCGGCCGTCGCCATCGCATACGCGAAGCCCGAGCACACCGCCTGCACGTCGAATGCCGCGCCGCCGTTCTTGATACCGAGCTTGTTCTGCAGCAGGCACGCCGTGCTGGGGAACACGAAATCGGGGGTCGAAGTCGCGACGATGATCAGGTCGATCGACTGCGGATCGATGTCGGCCGCCTCGATCGCACGACGCGACGCTTCGAGCGCGAGATCGCTCGTCGTGACGTTCGGTGCGGCGAAGTGACGCGCATGGATGCCCGTGCGCGCAACGATCCACTCATCGCTCGTCTCGATGCCTTCCTTCGCGAGTCGATCGGCGAGCTGCTGGTTCGTGACGCGGTCGGGCGGCAGGTAGCTGCCCGTGCCGAGCACGCGGGAATAGAGAGTCGATTGGGCCATTTATGCTTTAGAGGATTGCGCAGCGGAAGGTTCGGCGTGATGGCCTGCGGCCGGGCTCGTCTGGCCCGCGCCGCCCGCGTCGTGTTCGCCGTCGCCGAGCGACACCGAATTGTCCGCCATCGCGCGCGCGAGGCGCTCCAGCACGCCGTTTTTGACGGCATCATACCCGCGTTTGATCGCCCACTCAAACGCGTAGGCATCGGCCGAACCGTGGCTTTTGATCACGAGGCTCTTCAGCCCCAGCAGCGCCGCACCGTTGTACTGGCGGTGATCGACGCGCTTCTTGAAACGCATCAGCACCGGCAGCGCAAGCAGCGCCATCAGCTTCGACATCAGCGAACGGCCGAACTCCTCGCGGATGATGTCGGACAGCATCTGCGCGAGCCCTTCGGACGTCTTGAGCGCGACGTTGCCGACGAAGCCGTCGCAGACGATCACGTCGACCGTGCCCTTGTAGATGTCGTTGCCTTCGACGTTGCCGCGGAAATTCAGCGTGCTGGCGCGCAGCAGTTCACCTGCGCGCTTGATCGTCTCGTTGCCCTTGATGACCTCTTCGCCGATGTTCAGCAGACCGATCGTCGGACGCTCCTTGCCTTCGAGCGCGGCGACGAGCGCGTGCCCCATCTCCGCGAACTGCAGCAGATGCTGCGGCTCGCAGTCGACGTTCGCGCCGAGGTCCAGCATCATCGTGTAGCCGGTCGGGTTCGGCAGCGCGAACGCGATCGCAGGCCGCTCGATGCCGGGCAGCGTCTTGAGCACATAACGGGAAACGGCCATCAGCGCGCCGGTGTTGCCGGCGGAGATACAGGCCTGGGCCGCGCCTTCCTTGACGTGGTTGAGCGCGACACGCATCGAAGAATCCTTCTTCTTGCGCAGCGCCACTTCGACAGGGTCGTCCATCGCCACGACTTCGGTGGCGGGCACGATGGTCAGCGCGGGATCGTCGAGGGCTTTCAGCTTTTTCAGCTGAGCGCGGATCGCGCTTTCGATGCCGACGAGCATCAGGTGCGCATCGGGATGCGCGCGGACGAACTTGACTGCCGCGGGAACGGTCACGGACGGGCCGTGGTCGCCTCCCATGCAATCGATTGTGAGCTTTACGGTCATGGAATGCGACGAATTTCAGGCACAAAAAAGCGGCAGTTGAATGCCGCCTTTTTGTTGAGCCAGGAAAGTGTCAAGCGAACCAGTTGTCACGCGAACGGCGATCGTAGCGCGCAACGCGTGACTTGACGCTTAGTCGTTCTTCGTCTTGACGACTTTCTTGCCGCGATAGTAGCCGTTCGGGCTGACGTGGTGACGCAGATGCACTTCACCCGTGCTCGGCTCGACTGCCAGCGGCGCTGCCGTCAGGAAATCGTGCGAACGATGCATGCCGCGCTTCGACGGCGACTTCTTGTTTTGCTGGACTGCCATGACTAACTCCTAAATAATTTTCCGGATTCTAACACAGCCCGATCCGGCGCTTAACTACCCTGGCCCAAAGCCCTTACGCCTTCCCGCGCCACAACTGCTTAGTGTTTCTTGCCGCCGTCCCCGTCCTTCTTCAGCGCTTCCAGCGCCGCGAACGGATTCGGCCGTTTGCCTTCGTCCCCGTCTTCGGCGGACTCGTCGTCCGCGTCTTCCGAAGGACCGCTCGCACCCGACACGAGGCTTTCGTGAACTGCCGGGCAAACCTCGTGCTTGGGCACGAGCGGCAACGAAAGCAGCAACTCCTCTTCGATCAAGTCGACGAGATCGAACTGGCGTGAGCCCACGATCACATCGGCTTCATCGTCGTCGAGCGGAAATTCTTCAGCTTCTTCTTCGGTCGCAACGACCCGGTACGTCATGTCGACGTCGAACGTCTGGTCGTACGGGGTCATGCAGCGCTGGCACGTGAGCCACGCATGGCCGTGCACCGCGAGGCGCAGATACGGCTGCTGCCCATCGGCGCCGTCGTCCTGCAACTCCTTCTGGGTGAACCCTTCGGCCTGCCACGTGAAGACCGTGTCGCGATCGGGCGCGTCCACCGGCACTTCGTTCAGCATGCGCGGCAGCTGCGACAGGCGCACGGCACCCGCTGCCTGCCGCCCGCTGCGGGCGAATTCGAACAGGTCGACCGCGTGCGGATCAAGCGACGCCGCAGGTTTGCCAGAAGAAGTGTTCATGTTGCGCTCCTGCCTACAGGCTGACTTGCGGGATCCGGCTTGCTGGCGCCGCACATTCGGCGCCGCGCACGTGCGCGATCTACGCCGCGTACGATTACGTACTTTACTTCCGAAGACCCGGCAGGCGCCACCACTGCGAAAGCCTGCCGACGAAAAGCGGGAAAGCATACCTGTTTTACCTTTTGCGGTCAATCACTTATGCTTGCGCCCTCGCAACACCGCGCCACACCTGACGACTCATCGCCCCAATCGACCATGCCGGATACCGTTTGCCGCCCGCCGCGGCTGATTCTCGCCTCCAGTTCCCGCTACCGCCGCACGCTCCTCGAGCGCCTCGGCGTGCCGTTCGACGTGATGTCGCCCGACCTCGACGAAACCCCGCTCGCAGGCGAAACGCCGGCCGCGACCGCGCTGCGCCTCGCCGGCGCGAAGGCGCGCGCGGTCGCCGCGACGATCGACGCGCCGGACGGCGTGCTCGTGATCGGGTCGGACCAGGTCGCGACGTTCGACGGCCACCAGATCGGCAAGCCCGGCACGCACGAGCGCGCGCTCGCGCAGCTCCTGTCGATGCAGGGCCGCGACGTCGAATTCCACAGTGCGCTCAGCCTGTACGACAGCCGCACGGGTGAAACCTGGAGCGAGGACGTCGTCACGCACGTGCGCTTCCGCTCGCTGCCCGAAGCCGAACTCGACGCATACTTGCGTGCGGAAACGCCGTACGACGTCGCCGGCAGCGCGAAATCCGAAGGCCTCGGCATCGCGCTGCTGGATGCCATCGACTCCAACGACCCGACAGCGCTCGTCGGCCTGCCGCTGATCGCGCTCACGCGGATGCTGCGCGCCGCGGGCTATCCGCTCTTTGCCACCCAGGGAGACCGCGCATGACGGCCGGCACGCTCTATCTCGTCCCGAACACCCTCGGTGAAGGCGACGCATCGATGCTCGCCGCCGTGCTGCCCGCGGCCGTGCAGGCGCGCGCCGGCACGCTCGGCTATTACATCGGCGAAAACGCGAAAACGACCCGCGCGTTCCTGAAGAAGATCGGCACGACGCGGCCGATCCAGGAAATCGAGATCCGGGAACTGAACGTCAATACGCCGGCCGGCGAGATCGACCGGCTGCTCGCACCGGTACTGGCGGGCGCGGACGCCGGGCTCGTATCCGAGGCCGGCTGCCCCGCCGTTGCCGATCCTGGCGCGCTGCTGGTCCGCCGGGCGCACGAGCGCGGCGTGAAGGTCGTGCCGCTCGTCGGGCCGAGTTCGATCCTGCTCGCGCTGATGGCATCCGGCCTGAACGGCCAGAGTTTCGCGTTCAACGGCTATCTGCCGGTCGATGCGGCCGCGCGCGCGAAACGCCTGCGCGAACTCGAGCAGTTGTCGCGCAAGGCGCGCCAGACGCAGATCTTCATCGAGACACCGTACCGGAACCACGCGATGCTCGACACGCTCGTCGCGACCTGCGCGCCGTCGACGCAGATCTGCGTCGCGGCCGATCTGACCCTCGAGACCGAGACGATCGCCAGCCGTACGGTGGCCGACTGGAAAAAGGCGCCTGCGCCGAATCTGCACAAGCGCCCCGCCATCTTCCTGCTGCTCGCGAACTGAGATCGGCGCCGGCAACAGCCTCGCGGCACGGGGCGCCCCGCCCCGCTCGCCGCGGCGCCGGCCGGCTGCCGCTCAGCGCAAGCTGAACGACGCGCCGCCGGTGGTCAGCGCCTTCATCGCGGCACCGCCGACCGCCGCGCCGAACTTGCGCGCAACGCGATTCGTCAGGCTTTCCTTCACCGTGTAGTCGACGAGATCCGGCGCCTTCAGCACGTCGCGCGCGACCGTGTCGGTCGTGCCGTAGCCGTCGGCGAGCCCGAGTTCGACGCTCTTCTCGCCGGTCCAGAACAGACCCGAGAACATATCGGGCGTTTCGTGCAGCCGCTTGCCGCGGCCATCCTTCACGGCCTTGATGAACTGCGCATGGACCTGGTCGAGCAGCGCCTGCGCATGGGCATCCATCTTCGGCGTCTCGGGCGAGAACGGGTCGTAGAAGCCCTTGTTTTCGCCCGACGTGTGCAGGCGGCGATCGACGCCCAGCTTGCCCATCAGGCCCGTGAAGCCGAACCCGTCCATCAGCACGCCGATCGAGCCGACGATACTCGCCTTGTCGACGAAGATCTTGTCGGCGGCGGACGCAATGTAATAGCCGCCCGATGCGCACATGTCGGTCACGACGACGTACAACGGCTTGTCCGGATACTTCGTGCGGAGCCGGCGGATCTCGTCGTAGACCATCCCTGCCTGCACCGGGCTGCCGCCCGGGCTGTTGATCCGCAGCACGACGCCGGCCGTGCCGCTGTCGTCGAAAGCGGCATCCAGCGCCGTATTGATGTCGTCGGCGTTCGCGTTGGTGCCCGCCGCGATCTCGCCGTCGATCGTCACGAGCGCCGTGTGGCGCCCGCTCGACGAGAACTTCGAGTCGCTCGAGAAATCGATCAGCGCGAACGCGAACAGCACGAATACGCCGAGGAACGCGAAGCGGAAGAAGATCTTCCAGCGCCGCGCCGCGCGCTGTTCCTTGACGGCCGCGAGCGCGATCCGCTCGAGCGCCGCACGCTCCCAGTTCGGTTCGCGGCTGTCGGGACGGGACGAGGAATCGGGGATGTTCGGTTGGTCGGCCATGCAGTAATGTCTTCAGTCGGTCGTGGCGGAAGGAGGCGGAGCGGCGGGCCCCAGGTCGGCATCCGGCACCCAGAATACCGCACGCCCGTCCGGCGTGTCGCGCTCGTCGACTTCGACCGGCCGCAGACGACCGCCGCGGCACGGGCCGCCGACACACTTGCCGGTATCCGGCGCGTAGATCGCGCCGTGCGTCGCGCACATCAGGTACAGGCCCGACGACTCGAAGAACTGCCCTTCGGCCCAGTCGAGCTCCATCGGCACGTGCGCGCAGCGGTTCAGGTAGCCGTACGCGCGACCTTCGTAACGCACGAAGAACACGACCGCCTGCTCGCCGCGCAGCGACGCGTCGACGCGCACGCCGGCGCCGCCGTCGGCCAGCGCGTCCGATGCACACACGCGCACGGCGTCCGGCGTCGTGCTCATGCGTGCTCCCGCAGCCACGCCGCCAGCGCGCCGACGTCCGGCGCGACGAAGCGCGGCGTCAATGCGGCCAGCGCATCGGCCGTGTGCGCGCCGTACGCGACGCCGATGCCGGCGGCCCCGGCACTGGCGGCCATCTGCAGGTCGTGCGTGGTGTCGCCGATCATCACGGTACGCGCAAGATCCTGCCCCAATTCGCGCGACAGCTCGTGCAGCATCGCCGGGTGCGGCTTCGAGAATGTTTCGTCCGCGCAGCGCGTCGCATCGAACAGGCTCGTCAGCTTCGACTGGTCGAGCACGCGGTTCAGCCCGACACGGCCCTTGCCGGTCGCGACCGCGAGCAGGTAACCCGTATCGCGCAATTCCGCGAGCAGTTCGCGCACGCCGGCGAACAGTTCGATGCGCTGGTCGTCCAGCAGGTAGTGATGGCGATAACGTTCGGCCAGCCGCGGATAGTCGGACGGATCGAGGGTCGGCGCAGTGATCTGGAGCGCATCGCGCAGGCCGAGGCCGATCACATAGCGGGACGCCTCGTCCGACGGCGTGGGCAGGCCGAGATCGCGGCACGCGGCCTGGATGCTGTGCGCGATGTGCGCAGTCGAATCCATCAGCGTGCCGTCCCAGTCGAAGACGATCAGGTCAAATTGCTGTCGGGCCATGCGAGTCAGGCGGTATCGCGCAGAGCGCGGAGTTGATCGAGGAAGCGCCGGCATTCGTCCGGCAGCGGCGCGTCGAACTGCAGCGCCTCGCCGGTCAGCGGATGCGCGAGCTTCAGCCGGTGCGCATGCAGGAACATCCGTTTGAGCGACGGCTGCGCGTTCGCGCGCGCCAGCGCCTTGTTCAGTGCGAAGTCGCCATACTTGGCGTCGCCGACGATCGGCAGGCCGAGATGCGCGAGGTGCACACGGATCTGATGGGTCCGACCCGTTTTGAGTTCCGCCTCGACCAGCGCGTAGTCCGGCCAGCGCTCGATCAGGTTGAACACCGTGTGCGACGGCAGGCCGTCGTCCTGCACGCGCACGCGCCGCTCCCCTTCCGGGGTCGAATACTTGAACAGCGGCGCCTTCACCGCACGGCGGCGGCCCCAGTCGGACTGCCACTCTCCGTGTCCGCACGCAAAATAACGCTTGTCCATGCGGTTCTCGCGGATCTGCTCGTGCAGGCCGACGAGCGCCGAGCGCTTCTTCGCGAGCATCAGGATCCCGGAGGTCTCGCGGTCGAGCCGATGCACGAGTTCGAGGAACTTCGCGCGCGGACGCGCCTGGCGCATCTGCTCGATCACGCCGAACGCGACGCCGCTGCCGCCGTGCACGGCGACGCCGGCCGGCTTGTTGATGACGAGCATCGCATCGTCTTCGTACAGCACCTCGAACTGCGCGGGCGGCACGATCGGCGTGTCGGCGCGCGCGAGGTCGGCCGCCGCCACCCGCACGGGCGGCACGCGGACGATGTCGCCGAACGCGAGGCGATACTGGGCGTCGACCCGACCCTTGTTCACGCGCACTTCGCCGCTGCGCAGGATCCGGTAAATATGGCTTTTGGGCACGCCTTTACAGACGCGCAACAGGAAGTTGTCGATCCGCTGACCGGCCGAGTTTTCGTCGATCTGGATCATCGATACCTGGCCGCTTGCGACTGAATTCTGGGATATTTTGCCTAACTCATTCATACTGAATATAATTTTGCCCAGCCGGACGTTGAGGGTGGCCTGACAGGCCGGCCCCGACGGAATCGGGCAAGGCGCAAGCGCAAACCGCTATTTTACTTGCGCCGGGGGTCTGCTGCTCGCCCCTGATCAAAGAGATGCAGCAAGTTGCACGCACGGCGCCGCCCGTCGGCAAGGATCGCGCCCACAGGCGGATTCGGTCGGCAAGGCGCCGCGGTAACGGAAAGTTGGTTGAAAAGAATTTGATCGGCAGCCCGACGGCGTGAAGTACGTCCGCAGGCTGCCGGTTGCGAAAATACGGCGTTGCGCCCGATTTGGCCCCGCGAAGCGTGCGGGGCTTGGCGACGTCAAACCAGGGAAGTACACCCCAGGCGGGAAAGTCGGGCTGGATTCGATACTCCCCGCTGCGGCCCAAGCCGCAGCATCTGCCGCCCGTCGGCGCGCGCGACGCATTGCGCGCGCCCCGTGGCAGTGCCCCGGTCTCAGGCTTAGCGCGCTTTCGCAGCGTGCGGTGTGTGGACGCCGTGCTTTGAAGCCGTGTTCGCAGGTGCCCTTTGGCCGCCGGCCCCGTCTTTCGGGCCCAAGCGCCTCTTCAGGCAATTCTCCCCGCCATCCTTCCCGCTCCAGCGTGCCCGTGACAACACAACAAGGCGCGGCCTGCCGTCGTTCCCGCCCTCGCGACTGACAACCGCGAGGCGCCGGCAGCAGAGCCGCCTGGAGTCGTTCATGAAACGCATGCTGTTCAATGCGACGCAGCAGGAGGAGCTGCGCGTCGCCATCGTCGATGGGCAAAAGCTCATCGACATCGACATCGAGACAGCCGGGCGCGAACAGCGCAAGGGCAATATCTACAAAGGTGTCGTGACCCGCATCGAGCCGTCGCTCGAAGCGTGCTTCGTCAACTACGGCGAAGACCGCCACGGCTTCCTGCCGTTCAAGGAAGTCGCCCGCCAGTACTTCAAGGAAGGCATCGACATGCGCTCCGCGCGCATCCAGGATGCCCTGCGCGAAGGCCAGGAGCTGATCGTTCAGGTCGAGAAGGAAGAGCGCGGCAACAAGGGCGCCGCCCTCACGACCTTCATCTCGCTCGCCGGCCGCTACCTCGTGCTGATGCCGAACAACCCTCGCGGCGGCGGCGTATCGCGCCGGATCGAAGGCGACGAGCGGCAGGAACTGCGCGAAACCATGGCGCAGCTTCAGATTCCGGACGGCATGAGCATGATCGCCCGCACCGCGGGCATCGGCCGCAGCGCCGAGGAACTGCAGTGGGACCTGAACTACCTGCTGCAGCTGTGGCGCGCGATCGAAGCGGCATCGCAAAGCGGCAATTCCGGCCAGCCGATGCTGATCTATCTGGAATCGAGCCTCGTGATCCGCGCGATCCGGGACTATTTCCAGCCCGATATCGGCGAAATCCTGATCGACACGACCGAGATCTACGATCAAGCCCGTGCGTTCATGGACATCGTGATGCCGGACAACGTGTCGAAGGTGAAGCGTTACCACGACGACGTGCCGCTCTTCTCGCGCTTCCAGATCGAGCACCAGATCGAGACCGCGTATTCGCGCACGGTGCCGCTGCCGTCCGGCGGCGCGATCGTGATCGACCACACCGAAGCGCTCGTCGCGATCGACGTCAACTCGGCGCGTGCGACCAAAGGCGCGGACATCGAGGAAACGGCGACCCGCACGAACCTCGAAGCGGCGGACGAAGTGGCCCGCCAGCTGCGCCTGCGTGACCTCGGCGGCCTGATCGTGATCGACTTCATCGACATGGAGTCGGCGAAGAGCCAGCGCGAGGTCGAGCAACGCCTGAAGGATGCGCTCAAGCACGACCGTGCGCGCGTGCAGATGGGCAAGATCTCCCGCTTCGGCCTGATGGAACTGTCGCGCCAGCGCCTGCGTCCGGCCCTGTCGGAAGGCAGCCACGTGACGTGCCCGCGCTGTAACGGCACCGGCCACATCCGCGATACCGAATCGTCCGCGCTGCAGGTCCTGCGGATCATTCAGGAAGAAGCGATGAAGGAAAACACCGCGGCGATCCACTGCCAGGTGCCGGTCGAGGTGACCGCCTTCCTGCTCAACGAAAAGCGTCAGGAAATCAACAAGATCGAGTCGCGCTTCAAGGTCGGCATCGTGCTGATCCCGAACAAGCACCTCGATACGCCGCACTACAAGCTCGAGCGCCTGCGCCATGACGACGCGCGCCTCGACGATCCGCGTGCGTCCTGGAAGATGGCGGAAGAAGCCGCCCGCGAACTGGAGTCGGAAACCGGCTACAGCAAGCGTGCGGCCGACGTGAAGCCGAAGCAGGAAGCCGCGGTCAAGGGCATCACGCCCGAGCGTCCGGCACCGAGCCCGGCACCGCAGCGCCCGGTCGAACCGGTTGCGGCGCCCGCACCGGTCGCCGCGGCGAGCGGCGGCTTCATCGGCTGGCTGAAGGGTCTGTTCGGCATGTCGCCGGCTCCGGCACCCGCGCCGGTCGCACCGGCACCGGCCAAGGAGCAGGCAGCCCGTCCGGCCCGCGAGCGGACCGAGAAGACCGAGCAGCGCGGCGGCGATCGCAACCGCAATCGTCGCGGCGGCGCCCAGCAGGCTCAGGGCGGTCGCGATCAGGCAGCGGCAGGCCGTGGCCAGTCGCAACGCCTGGAACGCGAAGGCAAGGAAGGGCGCGAGCCGCGTGAACCGCGCGAAGGTCGCGAACCGCGTGAAGGCCGTGAGCCGCGCGAAAGCCGTGAGGGTCGCGAAAGTCGCGAGGGCCGTGGCCCGCGCGAAGGCCGCGAACCGCGTGAGCCGCGTGAGAGCCGTGAACCGCGTGAACCGCGCGAGAACCGCGAACCGCGCGAGCGCACCGAGCAGCCGGAAGCCGTCGAGGCAGCCGGCCGCGGCGAGCGCCAGGAACGCGGCGAACGTCGCGAGCGCGGAGAGCGCCGCAAGCCGACGCAACACGCGGCGACGCTCGAAACCGTCACCCGTGGCGAGAACCATCCGGAAGCGGCAGCCGACCAGACTGCAGCCGTCGCCCTGCCGGGCGCCGATGTCGCAGCCGACGCGGAAGCCGGCGCACGTGACGGCGAGGAACGTCGCCGCCGCCGCCGCGGTCGCCGTGGCGGTCGTCGCGAGCGCGAGGACGAAGGCGCAGTCGTCGACCACGCCGAGCAAGGCGCGGACGGCGAAGCCGCCGTGCAGGCCGTGACGACGGAAACCCCGAGCGCGGTCGAGCCGGCTCATACGGCCGCACCGGTCGCGGTGGCAGCCGTCGCCGCAGCAGGCGCAGTCGTTGCCGAAGCGGCCGCACCGGTCGCAGCCGAGCCGCAACAGGCACCGGTTCGCGTCGAAGCGACGCCGGTCGCGCCGCTCGAGCCGCTCGAGCCGGCCGTCGTCGCACCGGCAGCCGAAGCGGCACCGGTCACGCCGGCCGCTGCTCCGGAAGCCGCCCCGGCTCCGGTCGCGGTTTCGCCGACCGATGCGTTCGAAGTGCCGGCCGCGCCGGCTGCCGTCGAAGCGCCGCAGTCCGCGCCCGTCGAGCAGGCTGCACCGGCACCGGTCGTCGCAGCCGAAGCGGCTCCGGCCGCCGTCGAACCGGCTCGCGTCGAAACTGCGCCGGTCGAAGCCGTTGCCGCGCCTGCTCCGGCGCCCGTGCAAACGGCCGCTGCACCAGCGTCGGCGAGCCTCGATGTCGTGCTGGAACAAGCCGGTCTCGTGTGGGTGAACACCGACGCCGACAAGTTCCGCGCTGCTCAGGAAGCCGCGTCGCGCCTGCCGCGCGCAGTCCGCGTTCCGCGCGAGCGCAAGGCGCTGCCCCCGGTCGACACGACCCCGATGCAGCAGGTCGAAACGTCGCAACATTAAGCGACGCATCGCCCGACCAGGAAAAGCCCGCCTCCGGCGGGCTTTTCCATTTCCGCGCTGCGGGTTTCCGCCCACCGGCCCGGCCAGCCGCTTGCGGCTAGAATAGAAGCTTGGCTCGCACTTCTTTCAACATGTTCCGACGCATCATTCCTCTCGCCGACGTCAGCGGGATGCCGGATATCTCCGGCGTCGCGCATACCCCCGACGGCGCCTTGGCCGACACGTTCGCCAGGCCGCTGCGCGACCTGCGCATCTCGGTGACGGACCGCTGCAACTTCCGTTGCGTGTACTGCATGCCGCGAGACGTGTTCGACAAGAACTACCCGTTCCTGCCGCACAGCGCGCTGCTCACGCACGAAGAAATCGAGCGCGTGGCGCGGCTGTTCGTCGCGCACGGCGTCGAAAAGATCCGGATCACCGGCGGCGAACCGCTGCTGCGCAAGAACCTCGAATTCCTGATCGAGCGCCTCGCGCGCCTGACGACCCATGACGGCCGCCCGCTCGACCTGACGCTGACCACCAATGGCTCGCTGCTCGCGCGCAAGGCGCGCGCACTGAAGGATGCCGGCCTCACGCGCGTGACGGTCAGCCTCGACGCGCTCGACGATACGTTGTTCAAGCGTATGAACGACGCCGACTTCGCGAGCGCCGACGTGCTCGACGGCATCTTCGCCGCGCAGGCCGCGGGCCTCGCGCCGGTCAAGGTCAACATGGTCGTGAAGCGCGGCACCAACGACAGCGAGATCCTGCCGATGGCCGAGCGCTTCCGCGACACCGGCGTGATCCTGCGTTTCATCGAATACATGGACGTCGGCACGTCGAACGGCTGGAACATGACCGAAGTGCTGCCGTCCGCGGACGTCGTCGCACGGATCGCCGAACAGTTCCCGCTCGTGCCGCTCGAGCCGCACACGGCGGCGGAAACCGCGCAGCGCTGGGGCTATGCCGACGGCAGCGGCGAAATCGGCGTGATCTCGAGCGTCACACAGGCATTTTGCGGCGACTGCACGCGCGCGCGGTTGTCGACCGAAGGCAAGCTGTACCTGTGCCTGTTCGCGTCGACCGGCCATGACCTGCGCGCCCTCGTGCGCGGCGGCGCCAGCGACGCCGAAATCGCGACCGCGATCGCCCGCATCTGGCAGGCCCGCACCGACCGCTATTCGCAGCTGCGCGGCAGCGCGGCCGCCGACGCGGTGCCCCACGACGGTGCCGGCAAGCGCGTAGAAATGTCGTACATCGGCGGCTGACGCGCGCCCGCCGCCCCGATTTCCCGCGATGTCCGCTTCCGCCTCGCCTTCCGTCACCGGCCTGCTGCTCGCGGGCGGGCGCGCGACGCGCATGGACGGCGCCGACAAGGGTCTGCAACTGCTCGACGGTACGCCGCTTGCGCTGCACGTGCTGCGCCGGCTCTCGCCACAGGTCGACGAGACGCTGATCAGCGCGAATCGCAACATCGATCGCTATGCCGAGCTCGGTGCGCCGTTCGACGCGCGCATCGTGCCGGACGAAACACCCGATTTCCCCGGCCCGCTCGCGGGTCTGCTCGCCGGCATGCGCGCGGCGCGCGCACCGCTCGTCGCGTGCTCGCCGTGCGATACGCCCTATTTGCCGACCGACCTCGTCGCGCGGCTGCATGCGGCGCTCGACGCGCAGCAGGCCGACATCGCGATGGCGGTGACCGTCGACGCGCAACAGGCACGTTCGCCGCAGCCGACCTTCGCGCTGCTGCGCACGTCGCTCGCCGACGACCTCGCGGCCGGGCTCGCGGCCGGCGAGCGCAAGGTGCGTGCGTGGTACGCACGCCACAAGACGGTCGAAGTCGAGTTCTGCGACGAGCGTGCGTTTTACAATGCCAACTCCTGGCAGGAACTTGCCGCGCTTGCCCGCCGTTGACGGCCCCGGCATCCGCTCCCGCCCGCCGCATGCGCCTTCGCGCTCCGGCGCCCTCCGCGCGCCACCGGCCACGAACCCGATACGCCTTGCGGCGCAGTCAGACTGATGATCACGCAATCCTCGCCCGCCTCCCGAACCGCACCCGATTCCGCTGCCCCGTTGTCGCTCGCCGACGCGCAGGCGCTCGCGTGCCGGTTCGCGGTGCCGGTCGACGCGTGCGACACGGTGCCGCTGCATGACGCCCTCGACCGCGTGCTCGCGGCCGACGTGAATGCGCCGTTCGACATTCCCGCGTACGACAACTCGGCGATGGACGGCTATGCATTCGACGGCAGCGTGCACGCACTTGCATCGGCCGCCGACATCGCGCTGACGGTCGCCGGCACGGCGTTCGCCGGCCATCCGTTCGACGGAGCCGTGGCGCCCGGTGCGTGCATCCGCATCATGACCGGCGCGCCGATGCCGGCCGGATGCGACACGGTCATTCCGCAGGAACGCGTGCGCGTCGACGGCGACGTCATCCGCTTCGCCGCGCACGACGTCACGCGCGGCGCAAATTGCCGCCGGGCCGGCGAGGATCTCGCCCGCGGCGCCTGCGCGCTTGCCGCGGGGCGCATTCTGCGCCCGTCCGATCTGGGCTTGCTCGCATCGTTCGGGTTGCGCGAAGTCACGGTGCGCCGCCGCGTGCGCGTCGCCGTGTTCTCGACCGGCGACGAACTGCGCGAACCCGGCGAGCCGCTCGATCGCGGCACGCTGTACGACAGCAATCGCGGGATGCTGGTCGCGATGCTCGAACGGCTGCACATCGACGCGCTCGATCTCGGGATCGTCCGCGACGATCCGGCGGCGCTCGAACGCGCGCTGCGCGATGCCGCCGCCGCACGGGCCGACGCGGTGATCACGTCGGGCGGCATGTCGGTCGGCGAAGCCGATTTCACGCGCGACGTGATGGCGCGGCTCGGCGACGTGACCTTCGCGAGCCTCGCGCTGCGGCCCGGCCGGCCGCTCGCGTGCGGCACGCTCGCGCCTGCGGCCGACGGCGCCGGCCACGTGCTGTTCTTCGGGCTGCCCGGCAATCCGGTCGCATCCGCCGTGACGTTCTACGCGATCGTGCGCCCCGCGCTGCTGACGCTGGCCGGCGCGCATGCGCCACCACCGGCGATGTACACGGCACGCAGCACGCAGGCGCTGAAAAAGCGCCCGGGCCGTACCGAATACCTGCGCGCCGTCGCGACGCGCGACGCCGACGGCCAGTGGCACGTCGCGCCAGCCGGTTCGCAGAGTTCCGCATCGCTGAGCGGCCTCGCGGCCGCCAACTGTTTCATCGTCCTGGGCCACGATTCCGCGGCAGTCGACGCGGGCGCCCCGGTCGACATCCTGCCGCTCGACGGCTTGATCTGAATTCCAATCGGTATATCTCTACGGGGGCAATCCGCACATGAAGAAACAAATCTCGTCGATCGCCGCGGGACAGACCGCGAAGGCGCTGATCCTCGTCTACCTGACGTTCAGCGTGCCGATCGTGCTGCTCGGCATCCTGGTCGCGTACATCCGCTACGGGATGGTCGAACTGAGCACGATCCTGAGCGCGCTGCTGCTGAACGCGATCCTCGGTTTCGTGCTGCTGTGGATCGCCTGCCACGCGTACAACTGGGTCGCGTCGCGCTTCGGCGGCATCGAGATCGTGCTGTCCGATCCGCCGGAGGAAGCGTGAGCGGCACGCCGCTGATCCGCTCGGCCGAAACGCGCGACGTCGGTGCGATTCTCGCGCTGATGCGCGAGCTGGCCGAGTTCGAGAAGCTCACGCACCTGTTCGTCGCGAGCGACGCCGATCTGGCCGACGCGCTGTTCGGCGAGCGCCCCGCGGCCGAAGCGCTGGTGGCCGAGCGCGACGGTGCGATCGTCGCGTATGCGCTGTTCTTTCACAACTATTCGACGTTCCTCGGCCGTCGCGGCCTGTATCTCGAGGATCTGTACGTGCAGCCGTCGCAGCGCGGCACGGGCCTCGGCACCACGATGCTGCGGCACCTCGCGGCGCTCGCCGTCGAGCGCCGCTGTGCTCGCTTCGAATGGTCGGTGCTCGACTGGAACGAGCCGGCGATCGACTTCTACGAAAAGATGGGTGCGACCGTGCTGCCGGAATGGCGCATCGTGCGCGTCACCGGGGATGCGCTGAACACGCTCGCCGCACGTTGAACGCGGGCCGGCCACGCCGGTCGGTGCTGCAAAGGAAAACGGGCGCCACGGCGCCCGTTTTTCGTTCCAGCCGGCTTCGGCCGAATACGCGATGCGTCATGCATCGTCCGCATCGGCGCCATCGGCAGCGTCCGAGCCGAGCAGCCCGGCCGCCGTCTCGCCCGGCAACGCCTCGACCTGCTTCAGCTTGCGGTTCATCACGCGGGTGCGCTGCTCGGCGGCCTCGATCGAGCGCGTGACCGTTTCGAGCTGCGCCTTCGTGCGCGCGAGCACATCGCCGAACTTGCCGAATTCGGTCTTCACCGCACCGAGCACCTGCCACACTTCGCTCGAGCGCTGCTCGATCGCGAGCGTGCGGAAACCCATCTGCAGGCTGTTCAGCAGCGCGGTCAGCGTGGTCGGGCCTGCCACCGTGACACGATAGTCGCGCTGCAGCAGGTCGGTCAGCCCCGGGCGGCGCAGGATCTCCGCGTAGAGGCCCTCGGTCGGCAGGAACAGCAGCGCGAAATCGGTCGTATGCGGCGGTGCGACGTACTTCTCCGCAATCGTGCGCGCTTCCATCCGCACGCGCGCCTCGAGCGCACGGGCCGCGTCCTCGACCGCCACGGAATCGGCGCGCTCCTGCGCGTCGATCAACCGCTCGTAGTCCTCGCGCGGGAATTTCGCGTCGATCGGCAGCCACACCGGCGGCGCGTCGCGCGTGCCGGCATCGCGCCCCGGCAGCCGGATCGCGAACTCGACGCGTTCGCTGCTCTTCGGCACCGTCGCGACGTTCTTCGCATACTGGTCGGGCGTGAGCATCTGCTCGAGCAAGGCCTCGAGCTGCACCTCGCCCCAGGTGCCGCGCGTCTTCACGTTCGTCAGTACCTTCTTGAGGTCCCCAACGCCGGCCGCGAGCGTCTGCATCTCGCCGAGCCCGCGGTGGACCTGCTCGAGCCGGTCCGACACGAGCTTGAACGATTCGCCGAGCCGTTGTTCGAGCGTCGCATGCAGCTTCTCGTCGACGGTGCGGCGCATCTCCTCGAGCTTCGCCGCATTGTTCGTCTCGATTTCCTTCAGCCGCTGCTCGAGCGTCGCACGCACTTCACCGATCCGGCGATCGTTGGCCTCGGTCAGTTGCGTGAGCTGCCGGTTCAGCGTGTCGCCGAACAGCCGCAGCGCGACCGTCTGCTCTTCGCGCGCCTGCTGCGCCTGACGCTGCACGCTCTCGCGCATCGCATCGAACTGCTGCGCGTTGCCCGCGACGAGCTTGCCCAACTGTTGCGCGAAACCCTCGATCTGATTGTTCTGCACGGTCGCGATGCTCGTGAGCTGTGTCGCGAGCGTCTGCTGAAGCTGCGAGAAATTGCCAGCCAGCTCGGTGCGCGAGCCGCGCGCGTTCTCGACGATCTCGCCACGCAGCTCGCGCTCGAGCCGCTCGACCGCGAGCGCCTGCGCGTGCGCGGCGTCCTCGATCTGGTCGCCGAGCACGGCCGCATCGTCGCGGCGGCCGCCGCCGCGCACGATCGCGACGATCGCCACCGCGAGCGCGACGGCCAGCACGATGACCGTCGCCAGCAACAACATCGTCGTCATGCGCGCGGCTTCCCGATCACGTCAGGGTTGATCGGGTTCGGCGGCTGCCCCGCGCGCGGCCCTTCGCCCAGCGCGGCGATCAGGTTGTCGGCCGCGAGGTTCGCCATCGCGCGGCGCGTCTTCTCGGTCGCGCTCGCGATGTGCGGCGTCAGCACGACGTTCGGCACCTCGAGCAGCGCCGGGTGCACGCTCGGTTCGCCTTCATAGACGTCGAGGCCTGCCGCGGCGATCGTCCTGTCGCGCAGTGCGGCGGCCAGCGCCGCGTCGTCGACGATGCCGCCGCGCGCGATGTTGGTCAGCGTCGCGGTGGGCTTCATCTTCGCGAGCTCGGCCGCGCCGATCGTGTGATGGTTCTCCTTCGTGTACGGCAGCACGAGCACGACGTGATCGGCGCGCGCCAGCAAGTCGTCCTTCGACACGTATTCGGCATTCAGCTCGGCCTCGATCTCGGGCGCGACCCGCGACCGGTTGTGATAAATCACCTGCATCCCGAAGCCGCGCGCGCGCCGTGCGAGTGCCTGACCGATGCGCCCCATCCCGATGACACCGAGCGTCGAGCCGTAAATGTCGCTGCCGAGGAAACCGTCATACGCCCACTTCTGCCAGTGTCCGGCGCGCAACCAGTGCTCGGATTCGGCGATCCGCCGCGCGGCGGCCATCATCAATGCCCAGCCGAAATCCGCGGTCGATTCGTTCAGCACGTCGGGCGTGTTGGTGCCGAGCACGTTCGCGGCATTGAACGCGGCCATGTCGAAATTGTTGTAGCCGACCGCCATGTTCGACACGACGCGCAGGCGCGGCGCCGCCGCGAGCGCGGCCGCGCCGACCGGGTCGCCCGCCGTCAGCGCGCCGTCCTTGTCCGCGAGGCGCGCGGCGAGCGCGTCGGGGGCGAGCGCGTCGCCATTGTTCCAGTCGACTTCGAAATACTGCTCGAGCCGTTCGATCACGTCCGGAAAGATCGGACGTGCGACCAGGATCTTCTGCATCGCCATCTCCGCATGCCGCGGCCGGCACGCGGCACATCGTGCACCGCCGGAGCCGTCCGCGCTTGGTTGAAAATCGTCAGCCTACGCCGGGAAGAAAATCCACGACGTCAGCAGGAATACGGGTACCAGGATCACGAGCGCCCAGCCGAGATACGCGAAGAAGCTGGGCATCTTCACGCCGCGCGATTCCGCGATCGCCTTCACCATGAAGTTCGGCGCATTCCCGATGTAGCTGTTCGCGCCCATGAACACCGCCCCCGCCGAAATCGCGGCGAGCGTCGTCGCGCCCGTCGTCATCAGCGCCTGCGCATCACCGCCCGCGAGGTTGAAGAACACGAGGTAGGTCGGCGCGTTGTCGAGGAACGACGACAGCAGGCCGGTTGCCCAGAAATACATCGCGTCGATCGGCTTGCCGTCGGGCCCCGTGACGAGATGGACGATCTGGGCGAACGCGCCGTCCGCACCCGCGCGCAGGATCACGATCACCGGCGCGATCGTCACGAAGATCCCCGCGAACAGCTTCGCGACCTCCTCGATCGGCGCCCAGTTGAACGCGTTGCCTTCGCGCGCCGAGCGCGGTGTCAGCGCGAGCGACGCGAGCGCCACGACGACCAGCGCGACGTCGCGCACGAGATTCTGCAGCGCGACGTGCGTGCCCCACACGTCGAACGAGATGCCCGGCTTCCAGACGCCGCTCATCAGCACGAGGCCGATCACGGCCGCGAGCAACACGAAGTTGACCTTGCCGTCGATCGACAGCGCGCCGCTGTCGGGCGTCGGGTCGAGTGCGGCCGGCCGCTCCTCGCCGGCCTTCCGGTAGAAGTACGTATCGAGCACGAAGAAAAGCGTCAGCAGCACCGCGCAGATGAACAGCATCGGCAGTGCGAGATGCGTGGTCGTCCAGAAGAAGCTCACGCCGTTCAGGAAGCCGAGGAACAGCGGCGGATCGCCAAGCGGCGACAGCGACCCGCCCGCGTTCGCGACGAGGAAGATGAAGAAGATCACGACGTGCACGACGTGCTTGCGGTTATCGTTCGCGCGCAGCAGCGGCCGGATCAGCAGCATCGCGGCGCCCGTCGTGCCCATCACGCTGGCGAGCAGCGTGCCGAGCGCGAGGATCGCGGTGTTCAGCTTCGGCGTGCCGTGCAGGTTGCCGTTGACGCAAATGCCGCCGGCGACCGTATAGAGCGCCGTCAACAGCACGATGAACGGGATGTACTCCTCGAGCAGCGCGTGCACGAGCGTACCGAACGCCGTGCCCGCACCGAACGCGGCGGCGAACGGAACCAGGAACACGATCGCCCACGCCGCGGCGATCTTGCCGAAGTGGTGATGCCAGAACACCGGCGCGACGAGCGGGAACACCGCGATGGACAGCAGAATCCCGGCGAACGGGATGCCCCAGAGTGCGGACAGCGTGGCACCGTCGAGCGTGGCGGCCGATGCAAGCGCGGGAACGGCGCCAAGCGCGGCTCCCGACGCCATGCCCGCCCAGGCGGCATGTCGTTTCATGCAGAACTTCCTTGTGCGAGTGAGTCGAGTGAGGATGGATCAGGTGCGCGCGTCATGCGCCGCGTACGACGATCGCGTGAACGCGGTACGGGCCGTGCGCGCCCAGCACGATGGTCTGCTCGATATCGCCCGTGCGCGACGGGCCCGATACGAAATTGACCGCACGCGGCAATTCGCCGCGCTCCGCGCGAATCAGCGCGAATGCGTCTTCATGGCCCGCGACGATCCGCGACGCCGGCACGATCGCGATGTGCGTCTCCGGCAGCAGCCCGGCCGACGCATAGGTGTCGGGGCCGGACAGCAGCACCAGCGAACCCGTTTCGGCGGTTGCGCAGAAGCAGCCGGTGAGGCCGACGAGATCGCCGTCGCGCGGCTTTCGGCATTCGACCGACAGGCCCGCGCCGGCCCAGTCGAGCTCGGCCAGCGTGCGCCACGCGACGGCCTGCATTGGCAGGCCGTGAGCGGAAAGATAGCGGGCGGCGGCGGCCGGCGCATCGGCCAGTGTCGCGACCTCGTCGACCGTCGTCGACAAGCGAGCCGCTTCGTCGACGAATGCGGCGACGAGGTCGGCCGGCATCGGCGGGCGCGGCCCCTCGGGATGGCGGGCGAGATAGTCGGCGACGCCGTCGCGCTCCGCTGCATCGGGTTCGGGCGCGCGTCCTTGCGCCGCGCGAATGCGTGCGAGGATCTGGCGACGGGCAGCGGAAGTGTCCATGAACGGTCCTCGTGACGTTGGCGTGCAATACCGTCGGATTATACCGGCCGCCCTCGCCGCGACGCACCTGGCCGCTTGGCCGATGCTTATTGCGATGCGTCCTCGTCGACCGGCTGCGCGATGCCGAACACCTGGCGCAGGTACGCGAGATACGCCTTGTCGTCGCACATGCTCTTGCCCGGCGAATCCGACAGCTTCGCGACCGGCTGTCCGTTGCAGCGGACCATCTTGATCACGATCTGCAGCGGCACGTAGCCGAGATCGTTCGTGAGATTGGTGCCGACGCCGAACGCGAGCTTGCAGCGGTTGCGGAACCGTTCGTACAGCTGCATGACCTTCGGGATGTCCAGCGCGTCCGAGAACACGAGCACCTTGGTACGCGGATCGCAGCGGTTCGCCTCGTAGTGGCGCAGCATGCGCTCGCCCCATTCGAACGGATCGCCCGAATCGTGGCGCGCGCCGTCGAACAGCTTGCAGAAGTACATGTCGAAGTCGTTCAGGAACGCGTCCATCCCGTAGACGTCCGACAGCGCGATCCCGAGGTCGCCGCGATACTCCTTCGCCCACATCTCGAAACCGTAGGTCTGCGAATCGCGCAGCCGCGGGCCGAGGGCCTGGCAGGCCTGCAGGTATTCGTGGGCCATCGTGCCGAGCGGCGTCAGGCCGTGCTTCATCGCGTAGAACACGTTGCTCGTGCCCGCGAACTGCGGCCCGAGCCCGTCGCGCAGCGTCAGCGCGACCTCCTCGTGCCACACCTTCGAGAAGCGCCGGCGCGTGCCGTAGTCGGCGATCTTGCAGTCGGCGAACTCGGGCTTCGCGCCGAGCAACTTGATCTTCTCGCGCAACCGTTCGCGGCCTTCGCGATAGTCGGGCTCGCGCTGCGTGTTGCGGAAATAGACCTCGTTGACGATCGCGAGCGCCGGAATCTCGAACAGGATCGTGTGCAGCCACGGCCCCTCGATCACGATGTCGATCTCGCCGTTGCCCTTCGGCGAAGGCGTGATCGAGATGTATTTCTCGTTCAGGTGAAACAGCGCGAGGAAGTCGACGAAGTCGCTCTTGATGAAGCGCATGCGCCGCAGGTAGTCGAGTTCGTCGTCGGTGAAGCGCAGCGAACACAGGCCGCGCACCTCGTCGCGGATCTCGTCGATGTACGGGACGAGATCGACGCCGGGCGTGCGACACCGGAACCGGTACTCGACGTTTGCGGCAGGAAAGTGATGCAGGACGACCTGCATCATCGTGAATTTGTAGAGATCCGTGTCGAGCAGCGAAGTGATGATCATGATTACGGCACCGCCAATAACGTGACAGGGCCCCGGCGCACCGCGCGCCGCCCGGTCTGCCGGCCATGTTACCCGAATGCGGGCCCGACCATCGTGAAACCGCCTCCCCCTTGCCCACCGCGTCGTGCAGCCGGCCGCACGCACCGCGCCCACGGTCGGCCCCATAAACTAATCACGAAACGATATAAGCCGGAAAGCCGACCACGCCATGCGGGTTTTGCGCTTCAGTTACAATGCCGCTTTTGGCGCAAACGCCACCCCATATATACCGCCAAGCAGGAGCGTTTTAATGACTCACGTTGTGACCGAAGGCTGCATCAAGTGCAAATACACGGATTGCGTGGATGTGTGCCCGGTGGATTGCTTCCGTGAAGGTCCCAACTTTCTCGCCATCGATCCGGACGAGTGCATCGACTGCGCCGTGTGCGTCGCCGAGTGCCCGACCAATGCGATCTATGCCGAAGAAGACGTTCCGGGCGACCAGCAGCAGTTCACCGAGCTGAACGCCGAACTGGCGAAGAACTGGCCGTCTATCACGAAGACGAAGCCGGCACCGGCCGACGCGGACGAGTGGAAGGACGTGCAGGAAAAGCTGCACCTGCTCGAACGCTGATCGCAGCGGCGCCGCAAAATATTTTGCACGTCGCCGCTCAAAAGTGTTGACAGGTTAGCGAACGCTCCATACAATCTCGTTTCTCTGCTGTTGTTGTTTGTTCCCCGATAGCTCAGTCGGTAGAGCGCCGGACTGTTAATCCGTAGGTCCCTGGTTCGAGCCCAGGTCGGGGAGCCAAAAACGCAAGAGCCCGTTGAAGGTGGACGGGTTTTTTGTTGGCCACCAAACAAGCACGCAGATGTACCGATTTATTCCCCGATAGCTCAGTCGGTAGAGCGCCGGACTGTTAATCCGTAGGTCCCTGGTTCGAGCCCAGGTCGGGGAGCCAGACAGCGAAAGGCCCGTCATTCGACGGGCCTTTTGTTTTTCCGGCGCCCGTCGGTCACCGCCGCGCATGCTAGAGTTTCTGTCCCGCATTCGCATCCGGTTCCATCGATGAAGCACCGCCTCCTTTCCGCTGCGCCGTTCGCCCTTCTGCTCTCCGCCCTTGCCGCCGCGCCGCTCGCGCACGCGGAGGAAGTCGGCAGCGTCAACACCCATTTCCGCGTGACGGGCTCCGACCGCGTGGTCGTCGAAGCGTATGACGATCCGCTCGTGACGGGCGTCACCTGCTACGTGTCGCGGGCGCGCACCGGCGGGATCAAGGGCACGCTCGGCGTCGCCGAGGATCCGAGCGAAGCGTCGATCGCGTGCCGGCAAGTCGGCCCGCTCAGCTTCAAGGAGCCGCTCAAGCAGCAGACCGACGTGTTCAGCGAGCGGATGTCGTTCATCTTCAAGACGCTGCACGTCGTGCGCGTGGTCGACAAGAAGCGCAACACGCTCGTCTACCTGACCTACAGCGACCGCATCGTCAGCGGCAGCCCGAAGAACGCCGTGACCGCGGTGCCGATGCCGGCCGGCACGACGATTCCGGTCAAGTAAGCCCGCGCCGGCCGGGCGCTCGAGCGATACACTGTCGATTCGACCGCCCTCGCGCCCGACCATGTCCGCCACCCGCCTTCTTCCGGACTCCGCACGTTACTGGCGCACGCCGCTGCTGCCGGACGCGGACCTGCTCACGGCGACCTATCGCGACCATACGTTCGCGCCGCACTGGCACGACGCGTACACGATTCCCGTGATCCTCGAGGGCGCGGAGCGCTACACCTGTCGCGGCAGCGGCCATGTCGCCGAAACGGGCACCGTGCCCGTGATCAATCCCGGCGAGGTGCACACGGGCTCGCGCGCGACCGACGAAGGCTGGTGCTATCGCGTGAGCTACGTGCCGGTCGACTACATTCGCGCGCTCGCGAGCGCGATGGCGGGGCGCCCGCAGGATGCGCCATGGTTCCCGTCCGACGTGATCCGCGACGCCGATCTCGCGGCACGGCTCGCGCTGGCCCACCGGATGATGGAGGCCGGCAGCGAGTGCATGCCGCCGTTCCATCCGCACGAGCAGCCGGCCGCCGATGCTCCGGCCGCCACGGCACCGCGCGTCTACGATCCGCTCGCCGCCGAAACGGCGATGCTCGATGCGTTGTCGACACTGATCGCGCGCCATGCCGACGCGCGGCTGCAGCCGGCTGCGCTCGCGGCCGACGAGCCGCGCGTCGACGCGATGCGCGAGCGGCTCGCCGCCGATCTTACGTGCACGGTCACGCTCGACGACGTCGCGCAGGCCGCCGGCCTGTCGCCGTTCCACGCAGCGCGCCTGTTCACCCGGACGATCGGGATGCCGCCGCATGCGTGGCGCAACCAGCTGCGGCTGCAGCGCGCGCTTGCGCCGTTGCGCGCGGGCGTGTCGATCGCCGACGTCGCCGCGGCCAGCGGCTTCGTCGACCAGAGTCACTTCTCCCGGCATTTCAAACGGATGTTCGGCGTGCCGCCCGGACGCTGGCAGGCGCGCTGACGCGCACACGCCCATCCTGCATTCGACGATACGCGGCAACCGGCACGCAGATTGCGCCGCCGGCGCCGCGTGCGCAAGAACGTACAAGCCGCCACGGGCAGCGCACCGCTATCCTGCATTGCATGGAGACGCGCCCTGTGAAACCTGCACCCACACCTTCAACCCCGCCCCGCCGCCCGCTCAACGAATGGCTCGACGGCGCACGCGACACGATCCCGATGATGATCGGCGCGGCGCCGTTCGGCGTGATCTTCGGCACGCTGGTCGGCGGCGGCCCGCTCGCCGCATGGCACGGCGCGCTGATGTCGCTCGCGGTGTTCGCGGGCTCCGCGCAATTCATCGCGCTCGGCCTGATCGCCGGCAGCGCGAGCTTCGTCGTCGTGCTCGCGACGACGCTGATCGTGAACCTGCGTCACCTGCTGTACAGCGCGACGCTCGCGCCGTACGTCGCACACCTGCCGCTGCGCTGGCGCGCGACGCTCGGCGCGCTGATGACCGACGAGGTGTTCGCGGTCGCCTATGCGCACTACCGGCACTTCCCGCCCGGCGCGATCGGCCCCCACTACTTCTTCGGCTCGGGCCTCGCGATGTACCTGAACTGGCAGATCTGGACGCTCGCGGGCATCGGTTTCGGCGCGGCCTTCCCGGGCCTCCAGTCGCTCGGCCTCGATTTCGCGATGGCGGCGACCTTCATCGCGATCGTCGTTCCGCAGCTCGGCACGCTGCGCTATTTCGCGGCCGCCGCGACGGCCGGCACGCTCGCGTACTTCTGGCAGGGCTGGCCGTACAAGCTCGGGCTGCTGGGCGCGGTCGCCGCCGGCGTCGCGGTCGGCGTCGCGCTGACGCTGCGGCACGAGCGTTCGCGCACCGCCTCACGCACGGAGACCGCATCGTGAGCTACGCGCTGCTGATCCTCGGGATGGCCGTGATCACCTATGCGATCCGGACGACGCTGTTCCTGTTCGGCGAGCGGCTGACCTTCCCGCCGCTCGTGCGGACCGCGCTCGGCTTCGTGCCCGTCACCGTGCTGACCGCGATCATCGTGCCGATGACCGTCTCGCCGCACGGCGGCACGGCCGAACTGACCTGGCGCAATCCGCAGCTCGTCGGCGCGCTCGCCGCCGTGCTGGTATCGGCGACGACACGCCGGCCGCTCGTGACGATCGCGGTCGGGCTCGCGGTGTTCTTCTTCTGGCAAGGGATCGTGATGCCGCACTGGCTGCCGGCCTGAGCGAACGTCGCCGGCCGCGCTCAAGTTTTCGCCCGGCGCGCCGATATCGGGTAGGAAGACCCGCCATCGGCCTCGGCGCGAACCGGTCCGTCGACGCTGCGCCCGCACCGGTGCGCGATGTCGGCCGCCGGCCCGCGCGGGCCGCCATCGAGACGATTCATGGGCCAGATCACCCTTTCCCTCAAGGACGACACGCTTGCGTCCCTGCGCAAGGACTACGACGCATTCGTGCGCGTGTCGCTGAAACTCGACCCGCAGTTCGCGACGCCGTCGTTCGAGGATTTCCTGCGCGCCAAGCTGCTCGACAACATGGTGCCGCTGACCGAGCATGCCGTGCAGCGGATGCTCGAGGGCGGCCAGTACGCGTGGGCGAAGCGCACGCTCGACAAGGAATTTCCGGACGTCGTCGCGATCCTGATGCGGCAGGCCGGCGAATTCGGCTTCGGCTTCGCATCGCGCTCCGAATGGACCCCCGACGAGCTCGCGAAGGCGTGCCGCGACTGGGCCAAGGCGATCGTCGCCGAAGCACAGGGCGACGCGTCGCTCGTCGATCCGCTCGCCGCGCAGATCAAGAGCGCGGTGCACGACATTCAGGCGCTCGAGGAAATGATGCAGACGCCCGCATGGCGGCTTGCGGAATCGCTGCGCCAGCGCGTCTACGAGGCGAAGCTCGCGTGCGAGATGAGCGTCGGCAGCGCCGCGCGCGACAAGCTCGGCGAACTGCGCGGCCTGCTGCGGCTCGGGCTCGCGCACGGTTCGTTCCAGAAACAGGAAGCGCAGCAGATCATGGAATACCTGCGGCTGCTGAAGCCCGAGATCTTCGTCGACGAGCCGTACGACGTTTTCGCGCGGCTTGCCGCGTGGCTGCGCGGCGTATTCACGCCGTCCGCCGCGCGACCGGCGCACGGACCGGGCCAGGAACAGCATCGGCCATGACGGCCCGCGTCCACGCATGAAGAACGGCCCGGTTCGCGCGAAGCGAACCGGGCCGCCGATCGATCGCCGCCACGACGCGCCGTCCGGGGCGAACATCGTGCGACGTCGGAGGGCCGCTTACTGCGCGGCGCCCGAGGCCGATGCGCCGCCCTGCACGCCGGCCGACGCGCCGCCTTCGACCGCCTCGTCGCCCACCTTCGACTTTGCCGTGCCGGCATGATGCTTGGCCGACTTCGCCGCATGCTTCGCGTGCTTCTTGGCCGAGTGGACCGACGACGCCGCCGTATCCTTCGCGCCGTCGGCTGCCGCACCGACCGCGTCGGTTGCGCCGCCGACCGCATTGCCCGACGCATTCGCGCCGGCATCACCCTGCATGCCCGCACCTGCGCCAGCCCCTGCTGCCGGCGCCTGCGCCTGCACGCCGGCACCTGCGGTGCCCTGTGCCGCGACACCCGTCTGCGCGAATGCGGCCGAAGTGGCGAACGCCGTCAGCGCGGCACCGATCAGCATCGAACGAATCTTGGACATGACAATCCTCCTCAAGAAGTTGTGGGCGCGGACCGCCTCGATGCGATCCGTCGCGTCCCCTGCCGCAACGCGCAGCAGGTACGACGAAAGACCCGCGGGCCGCACGTCCGGTTCTCGAATCTCTCAGACTGTTACCCACCGTTTCATTTGCTGACGAATCGCTCACAGTCCTTAACAACTGCGGCGCGCGGGCCTGCACGAGCGTCCGCACTCGCGCGCCGGCCGTCGGTGCCGTATGATGCGGGGCGATTCCTCCCGCGCACGTGCGCTCCCTTCGTCATGCCCAATCTGGATTTCACGCTGACCGGCGAATACGTCGAGCTGCACAACCTTCTCAAGATCACCGGCCTCGCGGATAGCGGCGGCACCGCGAAGATGTTCGTCGCGTCCGGCGCGGTGAAAGTCGACGGCGTGGTCGAGCTGCGCAAGACCTGCAAGATCCGCGCGGGTCAGGTCGTGCTGTTCGGCGATACGCGGATCGCGGTTCACGACGCGTAGCGGTTCCCCCTGACCGCGACATGGCCATCGGCGCGCGCGTTCGACACCGTTCGAATAAAGCCGTAAGCTAGCCGTCTCTCAAAATAAATACAGACAGCGCGGGCCCGCACCCGCGCGAGCGCTCACTCCATGTCGCATTCCGGTCTTACGCGGACGGCCGCCGCGCCGCCGTCGCTGTCCAGTCATGCCGCCGATACCGCGCGCCTCGCCGCGCCGCTCGCGATCGCGCAACTCTCGCAGATGGCGATGAGCGTCACCGACACGGTGCTGCTCGGCTCGCTCGGCCCCGATTCGCTCGCGGCGGGCGGCCTCGGCGCCAACTTCTTCTTCGTCATCGTGACCGTGCTGCAGGGCGTGCTGTCGTCGATCAGCGTGAGCGTCGCGCATGCCCGCGGCGCGCAGGCGGAACATCGCGTGCCGCACATCTACTGGACCGGCTTCGTGCTGTCCGTGCTGCTCGCGATTCCGGCGATCGTCGCGCTGTCGCTGTCCGAACCGATCCTGCTGATGTTCCACGAGCCGCCGACGCTCGCGCATCACGTCGGCGAGTACACCGGCATCTTGCGGTTCGCGGCGCTCGGCAGCCTGATCGGCGTCGGACTGATGCGCGCATTCCTGCCGGCGATCGGCGCCGCACGACGCCTGCTGTGGGTGTCGATCGGCGGCGTCGGCGTCAACGGCGTGCTGAACTACGGGCTGATCCACGGCGCATTCGGCTTGCCGCGGCTCGGTTTCCTCGGCTCGGCGGTCGCGACGACCATCACCATCTGGCTCACCGCGCTCGCGCTGATCTGGCTGCTGCACGGCCGTCAGCGGTTCCGTCATTTCGTGACCGCCGCCCGCCCGAAACTGCCCATGATGGGCGAGCTGATCGGCATCGGCTGGCCGGTGGCGATCACGTACGGGGTCGAATCGACGCTCTTCCTCGCCACGGGCCTCACCATCGGCGTGCTCGGCGCGACGTCGCTTGCCGCGCATCAGATCGCGCTGAACGTCGCGTCGGTCGCGTTCATGGTGCCGCTTGCGATCGGCCAGGCCGCCAACGTGCGGGTCGGCTACTGGGTCGGCGCCGGCCAGCCGGTCGCCGCGCGCCATGCGGGCTTCGTCGCGCTCGGGCTCGGCGTCGCGTTCATGTCGCTGTCGGGGCTCGTGCTGATCGTCGCGCCGCATGCGATCGTCGGCCTGTATCTGCAACTCGACGACCCGGCCAACGCGGCGACCGTGTCGCTGGCCGCGTCGCTCCTCGGCATCGCCGCGGTGTTCCAGATCGTCGACGGCATGCAGACCGTCGGGTCGGGTGCACTGCGCGGACTGCGGGACACGCGCATCCCGATGCTCGCGGCGACCTTCGGCTACTGGGGCATCGGTTTCCCGACCGGTTACTGGCTGGCGTTCCATGCCGGCCTCGGCGCGCGCGGCCTGTGGTGGGGGCTCGCGGCCGGCCTCGCGAGCGTCGCCGTGCTGATGGCTTGGCGCTTTCACCGGAAGACCGCGTCGCTCGTCGCGCCGACGCGTTGAACTCGGCACGACGCGAAATCGCGGCCGGCGCTATGCTTGTCGGCTGAAGACCCAAGGACGCCGCGCCAGCGGCGCGACTGCCTCACGATACGCCAGACGCCGCGCCACGCGCGGCCTTTCCCCTTCCCAAGAGGAGTGCATCATGAACGAAGCAGTTCGGATGGAACGCGACACGTTCGGCGAGATCGCCGTGCCGGCCAACCGGCTCTGGGGCGCGCAGACGGAACGCTCGCTGCAGAATTTCCGGATCTCGACGGAGAAGCAGTCGCCCGAGCTGATCCACGCGCTCGCGATCGTCAAGCGCGCCGCGGCCGCCGTGAACCAGTCGCTCGGCGTGCTGGCCGACGACAAGGCGCGCGCGATCATCGACGCGGCCGACGAGATCATCGCGGGCAAGCATCCGCGCGAATTCCCGCTCGCGGTCTGGCAGACGGGCTCCGGCACGCAGACCAACATGAACCTCAACGAGGTGATCGCGAACCGGGCGAGCGAGCTGCTCGGCGGCGAGCGCGGCGAAGCACGCAAGGTCCACCCGAACGACGACGTGAACCGCGGCCAGTCGTCGAACGACGTGTTCCCGACCGCGATGCATGTCGCGGCCGCCTACGCGATCGTCAACCACCTGCTGCCCGCGCTGCGCACGCTGCGCGCGACGCTCGACGCGAAGTCGAAGGCTTTCGCCGACATCGTGAAGATCGGCCGCACGCACCTGCAGGACGCGACGCCGCTCACGCTCGGGCAGGAGTTTTCCGGCTATGTCGCGCAGCTCGACCAGGGCGTCCGGCACGTCGAATCGGCGCTGCCGCACCTGTACGAACTCGCGCTCGGCGGCACCGCCGTCGGCACCGGGCTGAACGCGCATCCGGAGTTCGCGGTGCGCGTGGCCGACGAGATCGGCCGGCTGACGAAGCTGCCGTTCGTGACCGCACCGAGCAAGTTCGAGGTGATGGCGGCCGCCGATGCGCTGGTGTTCGCGCACGGCGCGCTGAAGACGGTCGCGGCCGGCCTGATGAAGATCGCCAACGACGTCCGCTGGCTCGCGAGCGGGCCGCGCTGCGGGCTCGGCGAACTGTCGATTCCGGAGAACGAACCGGGCAGCTCGATCATGCCGGGCAAGGTGAACCCGACGCAGTCGGAAGCCGTGACGATGCTGTGCTGCCAGGTGTTCGGCAACGACGTCGCGGTCAACGTCGGCGGCGCCAGCGGCAATTTCGAGCTGAACGTGTTCCGGCCGATGATCGCGCACAACGTGCTTCAGTCGGTGCGGCTGCTCGCCGACGGCGCGCAGAGCTTCAACGACCACTGCGCGGTGGGCATCGAGCCGAACCGCGCGCGCATCGACCTGCTGCTGAACGAATCGCTGATGCTCGTCACGGCGCTCAATCCGCACATCGGCTACGACAAGGCCGCGCAGATCGCGAAGAAAGCGCACAAGGAAGGCTCGACGCTGAAGGCCGCCGCGCTCGCGCTCGGCTACTTGACCGAGGCGGAATTCGACGCGTGGGTGCGCCCCGAAGAGATGATCGGAGCGCGGTGATCGCGGGGAGGTGACGCGATGACGGGCGCGGCACGCATGCGCGGCGCCCGTTGTCGTCAGACGGTGCCCTTCGCCACTTCCTCGGGCTTCATCTCGACGATCTTGTCGAGCGCGGCGCGCACGTCGGCCGCATATTTGGCGAGCACCTTCTGCTCGTCGGTCTCGGGCACGAACGGCGGCACCGGCACCGGGTTGCCGTTCTCGTCGACCGCGACGAACACGACGAGGCAATCGGTCGTCTGGCGCAACACGCCGCCCTTCGGATCGCCGGCATGCACGGACACATGGATATGCATGCTGGTGCGCCCCGTCGCGACGACGCGCGCCTTCAGTTCGACCAGGTTGCCGACGAGGATCGGACGCTGGAAGCGGATATTGCCGACGCTGACCGTCACGCAATAGCGGCTCGACCAGACCGCCGCACACGCATACGCGACCTCGTCGATCCACTTCATCAGCGCGCCGCCATGCACCTTGCCGCCGAAGTTCACGGACGACGGCTCGGCGAGGAAGCGGAATACGGTTTCGGTGCGGTCGAGGGCGGCCGGTACGGGGGACGGTTGGGACATCGTGGTAGCTCCAGGCGGCGGGGGCACTGCAATCGGCGCATTATACGTTGCACTGCGGCAACACGTCGCGGCACCCGCCGCGCACGCTGAGCCGGCGTCGGCGCCGGAAATCGGCGCCCGTCAGCGGCGCACCGTGATCCCCTGGTCGATCGTCCCGTACATCTCGAGGCTGCCGCCCCGCGCGCCGGCAGCGCCCGCGCCGCCCTGCGCACAGGCCGCGCAGAGGAGCGCGGCCGCCAACAAGCAGAAAATCGTCTTCATCGTTGCATCGTGTCGCATCCGGCGGCCCACTGCCGCCGCGTCGGGTCATTCTACGCGCGCGCGGCCGACGACCGCCGGTCGCGCACCGCCCCGCCGCATCCGACATTTCATCCGAACGCGAAACATCGAATGCGCGCAGCGCCTACACTGCAGTCATTCCGCCTGACGAGACACGACGATGACCGATCAAGACGACCACCACTTTCCAGGCCTGAGCCGGATCGGCGCACTGATCGCCGATCCCGGGCGCGCCGCGATGCTGTGGGTGCTGATGGACGGCAGCGCGCGGCCGGCCGGCGAACTGACGATGATCGCGGGGCTGTCGCCGTCCGCGGCGAGCGCGCACCTCGCGCGCCTGACCGAAGGTGGCCTGCTCGCGCTCGACGTGCGCGGCCGGCACCGCTACTACCGGCTCGCGTCGGCCGACATCGCGGCATCGCTCGAGGCACTCGCGAACGTGGCCCGCGCGGCCGCGCCGAACCGTCCGGTGCCGCCGCCGTCGCGCACGGTGCCGGCCGAACTGCGCTATGCGCGTACCTGCTACGACCACATGGCCGGCGAGCTCGCGGTCCGCATCTTCGACGGGCTCACCGCGCGCGGCTGGCTGCAGGCGGACGGCGACGCGATCGAGGCCACCGAGCTCGGCACGCAGGCGCTCGCGCGCTGGGGCATCGACGTCGCACAGCAGCGCACGCGCCGCCGCCGTTTCGCATGCGGCTGTCTCGACTGGAGCGAGCGCCGCCCGCATCTCGGCGGCGCGCTGGGCGCGGCACTCCTCGACAGCTTCTGCGCGCACGGCTGGATCGAGCGTGCCGCGCGGCCGCGCGTGCTGCGCGTCACCGTGCCCGGACAGCAGATTTTCGACGACTGGCTTACGTCCGCTTGACGCGCACATTGCGACCGGACGACAACGGCGCGCGATGGACAGGTTTTGTTACATCGCGTGCCATTCGACTTACAAAACACCGAGCACTGAAACAGGCCGAGCGGATATTGTGAACTCAACGGCACGAATCGACGCGCCGCGATAACGACGAAGACGCTCATCATGGCCTCCCTGTTCACGCTCAAGCGAACCGCCCGCTGCACGCTGCTCGCGTTCGCCACGCTGGCGACCCTGCCCTCCGCATTCGCGCAAGCGACACAGGCCGCGGCATATGCGGCCGCCGCCCGACAGCCGGGCGGCGATCCGCCGAGCCGCGTCGCCCGGCTCAACTACATGTCGGGTGCCGTGACGACGGAGCCCGCCGGCACCGATACCTGGTCGTACGCCGCCGTGAACCGGCCGCTGACGACCGGCGACCAGCTGTGGAACGATGCCGGCGCGCGCTCGGAGCTGCACATCGGCTCGACCGCGGTGCGCCTCGGCGAATCGACGAGCCTGTCGGTCCTGAACCTCGACGACAACACGACGCAGCTGAAGGTCGGGCTCGGCACCGTGTCGACGCACGTGCGCGATCTGCCGCCGGGCGGAACCTACGAAATCGACACGCCCAATCTCGCGCTCGGCGTCACGGGCCCGGGCGACTATCGCGTCGATGTCGCGCCGAATGGCGAGACCACGACGGTCACCGTCCGCAGCGGCAGCGCAACCGTCTACGGCAGCAACGGGCAGTATCCGCTGTCGCCCGGGCAGCAGGTCGTGTTCACCGGCACCGACCTGCAGGTCGCGCAGCAATCGGCCGCACCGGCCCCCGACGCGCTCGACCAGTGGGCCGCCGGCCGCGATGCGGCCGAGCAGCGCTCGGTGTCGGCCCGCTACGTATCGCGCGACATTCCCGGCTATCAGGATCTCGACGCGAACGGTACTTGGCGCGAAACGCCGAATTACGGCAACGTCTGGGTGCCGAACGACACGCCGGCCGACTGGGCGCCGTATCACGACGGTCACTGGATCTGGCAGGCGCCGTGGGGCTGGACGTGGGTCGACGATGCGCCGTGGGGCTTCGCGCCTTATCACTACGGCCGCTGGGCCTATGTCGACGACAGCTGGGCATGGGTGCCCGGCCCGATGGTCGTCAGCCAGCCGCCCGTCTACGCGCCGGCGCTCGTCGCGTTCGTGGGTGGAGGCGGCGGTCCCGACTGGAGCGTCGCGCTGACGGTCGGCGGCGTCGCCGCGGCCGGCTGCGCGTGGTTCGCACTCGGCCCGGGCGAACCCTGGCATCCCGGCTGGGGTGGCTGGAGCCCGCATTACTACGATCGCGTGAACCGGAACATCGTGGTCAACAACGTGACGGTCAACAAGACCGTGAACGTGACGAACATCAACAACGTCACCAACATCACGAACATCAACAAGACGTACGTGAACTTCCGGGCGCCGCATGCGATCACGGCCGTGCCGGCATCCGCGTTCGTGCACGGTCAGCCGGTCGCGCACTTCTCGCAGCGCGTCGATCCGCAGCAATGGCGCAATGCACACGTGATGCCGGGCACCCCCGGCATCGCGCCGGTGCGTCAGAGCTTTACCGGCGGACTGCGCACGGCCAGCTACCGCCCGCCGGCGGCGATCGGACAGCACACGTTCGTCGCGACGCGCAATCCGGCGGTGCCGGCTGCATATCGCGACCAGGCGGCCGCGCATCTCGCCCGGCAAGGCGGGCGCGTGCCGGGCGCGGGCGCGCCCGTCGCGAGGACGAATGTGCCGGCCGACTATACGGCTCGCCCGGTTCGCGTTCCGGGCAATCCGAAAGCCGGTGCATGGGCGATGCGCAACGTGCAGCTCGTGAATCCGCACGGTCCCGTCGTGCAACCGGCACACGCGCCGCGCGACGGGCAGCCCGCTCCGGCACAGGCAGAGGCACAGGCCGCACGGCCGGGTGCCCCGATGCCGATCATGCCGAATGGCGTGCGGCCGATGAACGGCGAAGCCCCCAATGCGCCGCGCGTCGCGAACGGCGCCACGCCGCAGGCGCCGAGCAATCCGGCTCCGCATCAGGCGCCCGGCGCCGGAAATGGCGTCCCGCACCCGCCGACGGCCGTCAACGCGCCGACCGGGCACGACAACACGCACGCTGCCGCGGCGCCCGCGCCCGCGTGGATGCAGCCGCACACGCCGATGGAGCGTCAGCGCCCGACGCCGCCGACGGCACTCCACGCAGCGGGACAGAATGCCCTGCCGCCCGTGCGCAGTGCGGCGGCGGTCCCGCATCCGGAAGCCGCGCACGGCACGCAACCCGACGCGCGGCAGGAAACGCCGCGCGCGTTACCGCAACCACGGATCGATACGACCGCGCAGATTCCGCAGCCACGTCCGCGTCCTGACTTCGCGGCACCGGCCCAGCATGCGCAGCCGCGGCCCGAGCGGGCGGCCCCGACGCCGCAACCGCGCCCCGAATACGCGCAACCGGCACCGCGGCGCGAGGTCGCGCCGCCGCGCGTGAACGAATACCGCCCGCCCGCGCCGGCCGTGCACGACATGCCGCGGCCGCAGCCGCAGGCGCCGCGCATGGAGCCGCGGCCGTCGATGCCCGCGCCGCGCATGGAACCGCGGCCGCAACCGGCGCCGCACGTCGAGGCGCCGCGCCCGAGCAATCCGCCGCCCGGCGGCCACGAGGAGCGGCACCGCCAATAACCGCCCGATGAAACGGAAAGGCCCGACCGGCGAATGCCGGTCGGGCCTTCTTCATTCCATCTGTCGCGTATCGCGTAACCCGCGCCGCCGTCGAACGCCGGGGCTCAGACCGCCATCGGCGCGGTCAACGGCTCATGATGCCGGTAGCCGACGAGCGAGAAGTCGGACGGCTCGATCTGCTCGAGCCATTCGGGTGCATAAACGCCCGTCTTCGCGTAGTCCGGCACGCGCTCGGCGATCTCGAGCCGCGGGCTGTCGTACGGTTCGCGCGTGAGCTGCTGCTGCAGCATGTCGAGCTGGTTCTCGTAGATGTGCGCGTCACCGATGAAATAAGTGAACCAACGCGGCGTGTAACCCGTCAGCCGGCCGACGAGCGACAGCAGCGCGGCCCCTTCCGTCAGGTTGAACGGCGTGCCGAGCCCGACGTCGTTGCTGCGGATGTACAGGCACAGCGAAATCTCGCGCTTCGTGACGTTCGGCAGGAACTGGTACAGCAGATGGCACGCGGGCAGCGCGATCTGGTCGAGTACGGCCGGATTCCACGCGTGAAACAGGATGCGGCGATCGGCCGGGTTCTCCATGATCGTGTCGAGACACTGGCGCAACTGGTCGATCGCCTTGTACAGCAGCACCTTCGGCGCACCGTCCTCGTCGAAGCGCGTGACGATCCGGAAACCGCGGCGCGTCGCGTCGGCGATCTGCGCGTCGGCGCCCGCGTCGAGCACCTTGTAGCCGGGCCACTGGCGCCATTGCACGCCGTACACGTCACCCAGGTCGTCGACGCCCTGGCGGTACGGGTTCGCGAGCCACTGCGCATTGTCGTTCGCGTTCGCGTCCCACACCTTGCAGCCGAGCGCGCGGAAATCGGCCGCGCTGCGCGATGCCCGCAGGAAGCCGACCAGTTCGCCGATCGCGGACTTGAACGCGAGCTTCTTGGTCGTCACGGCCGGGAAACCTTGCTGCAGGTCGAACCGCAGCATCGCACCGGGCATGCTGATGGTGCGGATGCCCGTGCGGTTCTCCTGCCAGGTGCCGGTGTCGAGGATGGTGCGAACGAGGTCGAGGTACTGTTTCATGCGGGTTCCTTCGGCCGCGAGGGCGGCCGTCACCCGCCAATTTTAGCAAGCGTGACGCGGAACCTCCGGCAACGGCGCCGAAAACCCTCCCAGCGGGTCGCTGCGATCGCGCATGCCATGCGCGCACATCAGCCGGTACAACGTGACGCGCGACACGCCGAGTTCGCGCGCCGCATCGGCGAAACGGCCGCGGTGGCGCAGCAGCGCCTGCTCGATCGCCTGCCGTTCGGCCGCTTCCCGCGCCTCGGTGAGCGAGACGGGCGCCAGGATCGCGAATTCGTTGAGCTCGAGATCGGCCGCGGTAATCATCCGGCCCTCCGACATCACGATCGCGCGGCGCACGCGATTGATCAGCTCGCGCACGTTGCCCGGCCACGAATAACCGTACAGCGCGGCGATCGCGTCCGGCGAGAAACCGCGCAGACGGCGATGCGCGTCGCCCTTGAAACGCTCGAGCATGTGGCGCGCCAGCAGCTCGATGTCCTTGCCGCGCGCGCGCAGCGGCGGCTCCTCGATCTTCAGCACGCACAGCCGATGGAACAGGTCCTCGCGGAACCGCCCGTCGCGCAGCGCCGCTTCCATGTCCACGTGCGTCGCGCAGATCACGCGCACGTCGACCGGCACCGACACATGCGCGCCGAGCCGCTCGATCTTGCCTTCCTGCAGGAATCGCAGCAGGCTCGCCTGGCTCTCGAGCGGCAGGTCGCCGATCTCGTCGAGAAACAGCGTGCCGCCGTTCGCGGCCTCGACACGGCCGATCTTGCGCTGATTCGCGCCCGTAAAAGCACCGCGCTCGTAGCCGAACAGTTCGGCCTGCAGCAGCGTCGACGGAATCGCACCGCAATTGATCGCGACGAACGGCGCCTGCGCGCGCGCCGAGCGCTCGTGGATCGCAACGGCCGTCAGTTCCTTGCCGGTACCCGATTCGCCGGAGATGAACACCGGTGCATCGGTCGTGGCGACGCGCCGGATCGTCCTGAAGAGGCCGAGCATCGCGTCGCAGGTGCCGACCATCTCGCCTTCGGCGCGCCCGGCGCCGACGGGCGACGCCACCGGGTCGGTCAGCGCGACCATGCCGTGCGCATGGCCGATGGTCTCGACGATGCGCGACGCCTCGTACGGCATCGTCACGTAGTCGAAGCAATAGTCGCGAATGAGATGTCGCAGCGTGGCGTCCTGCAACTGCCCACGCCGGGTCGCCGCGATCCAGCCGATTTGCTGGATGCTCAAGCACGTTTCGAGTTCGCGCAGATCCGCGGGCCGAAAACCCGGCGAGAAATCGAGCAGGCCGGCGGTTGCCACGCCGTGCTGCACGACACGCCGCACGTCGCGTGCGCTTTCCGCAAGATCGACGCGCCACCCGCATTCGTCGAAATGCCCGCGCAACGCGTCGTTCGGCTCGCGCGAGAAATAGATCACATGCCGCTGCTCGGCTCCCATATGCCCACCCCGTTCATCAACCGTCTAACGATTGCCGTACACGCCAAGTCACGTGCAAAAGGATCGAACCGGGTCAGCCGAAGCGGCTCGATTCGCCATGCCGATGCGCGGCGGCGACCAGCCTCGCATGATGGCGTTTGTCTCGCGTCCAGTTATTTTTTGGTCACGACGGCTTAGTTATAGGCGCTGAATGCGACAAACCAATTGCAGCGCAAAGGGGCGAGCGGCCGAATCGCTCAATGGTCGACGTTTATCAATCATCTGCACATAGCACACGCGCAGCGACGCGTACCTGCATCGACACACGCGCAAATTTTCATCCTTGAAGCGTTTTGATTGAATCCGCAGTATTCCCAAGCCCCGTCGTTTCACGCCTGAAACATTTCCCGGCGTTTTCGATTGCGATTCATGACGCTCCCCCGCAAATCGCAGACGCGACAACGCTCTTCGCCCGATGGCATGCATTTCGCTGAATGTGCAACGGATCGGAGAAGGCGGCCATGCGAACACTTTTTTCACGGTCTTGCGTGCAGATGACGATAGCGTTTGCGCTCGCGTGCCCGTTCATGCCGGCACGCTCGGAAGAAGGCACGCGGCCCGAACGCGCGATGCTGCTTGCCGATAACGCGCCGCGCATGCAACAGGACAACCGCATCAGTATCGTGCCGATCGCCGCACCCAAACCGCGTTCGTCGGGCAACACATGGGTGACGCTGTGGGACGAGCTCGCCCCGCCTGCTCCGCTGCCGATCCCGATTCCTGTTCCGCTTCCCGGCAACGCGCAACATGCGATGGAGGGAAACACCGGAAACCGCATGCATCGATAATCCGCTCACGACGCCACACGCCGCTCAATCGATGAGGATTACAGATCGAGTGGGATGAATCAGGCCGTTTCATGCAGCGTCCATATCTCGACGCGAACCGTTTTTTGTGTCCGTCCCCCGGCGGGCACTCTTTTTATTCAGGACATCACGGCGCAAAGGCCGCACCTCGTCGCCACCGCCGACGAGGCGCGGCGGACCGAAAACCGCCAATGCGGTCGCGCGCCGCCATTCCGGTAGAATCGGCGCCATTCCGGCTCTCCTCTTCCCCGACCTTCATGACGACGTTGACCCTGATCGTCGCGCGCGCCCGCAACGGCATCATCGGCCGCGACAACCAGTTGCCCTGGAAACTTCCCGAGGACCTCGCGTTCTTCAAGCGCACGACGATGGGCGCGCCGATCGTGATGGGCCGCAAGACCCACGAGTCGATCGGTCGGCCGCTGCCGGGCCGCCGCAATATCGTCGTCACGCGCGACGCAACGCGCCGCTTCGACGGCTGCGACACCGTCACGTCCCTCGCCGATGCGCTCGCGCTCGCCGCGCGCGACGGCGTCGCCGAAGCATTCCTGATCGGCGGCGCACAGCTCTATGCGGAAGGCCTGGAGCTCGCCGACAAGCTGGTCGTCACCGAAATCGACGCGGACTTCGAGGGCGATGCGTCGTTCCCGGCGCCCGATCCCGCGCACTGGCACGAAGTGTCGCGCGACCCGCACCAGGCCGCCGCACCGAACACGTTCGACTATGCGTTCGTCGTCTACGCGCGCAAGCGCGGCTGACACGCGGCGCACGACAAAAAGCCCGACCGGCGCACGCACGCCGGTCGGGCTTTTCAGTTTCCTGGCGGCCGACGCCGCGCCGTTTACTGCCCGGCGATCGTCATCTGCTCGATCAGCACCGAGCCCGTTTCCTTCGTCCCGCGGACGATCGAATCCGCACCGATCGCGACGATATGCCGGAACATCTCCTGCAACGTGCTCGCGACGGTGATTTCCTCGACCGGATACTGGATCACGCCGTTCTCGACCCAGAAGCCGGCCGCGCCGCGCGAATAATCGCCGGTCACGTAGTTCACGCCCTGCCCCATCAGCTCGGTCAACAGCAGGCCCGTGCCGAGCTTCTTCAGCATCGCGTCGAAATCGTCGCCCGGCTGCGTGTTCGAACTGCGCAGCGCGAGGTTGTGCGAGCCGCCCGCGTTGCCGGTCGTCTGCGTGCCGAGCTTGCGCGCCGAATAGGTCGACAGGAAGTAGCCTTCGACGACGCCGTCGCTGACGACGCTGCGCGCACGCGTGCGCACGCCTTCCTCGTCGAACGGCGCGCTGCCCATCGCGCGCGGCACGTGCGGATCCTCGACGACCTGCACGTGCGGCGCGAACACCGGCTTGCCGAGGCTGTCGACGAGGAACGACGTCTTGCGGTACAGCGCGCCGCCGCTGACGGCCTGCACGAATGCGCCGAGCAGGCCGGCCGCGAGCGGCGCCTCGAACAGCACGGGCACCTTGCGGGTGTCGAGACGGCGCGCGCCCATCCGCGCCAGCGCACGCTCCGCCGCATAACGCCCGACGGCTTCCGGCGCAGCGAGGTCGACCGCGCTGCGCTTCGACGAATACCAGTCGTCCCGCTGCATGTGGCGGCCGGTGCCCGCGATCGGCGCACACGCGATGTAGTGGCGCGAGTACGGGTAGCCGGCGAGGAAGCCGCGCGACGTCGCGAGCACGAACTGCGAATGCTGTGCCGACACGCTCGCGCCTTCCGAGTTGCGGATCTGCGGGCTGACCGCGAACGCGGCGTCTTCCGCGCGGCGGGCGAGCTCGACGGCCTCGTCGGCCGTCAGCGCCCACGGGTGGTAGAGATCGAGGTCGCGCGGGTCGGTTTCGAGCAGCTCGGCCTCGGCGAGGCCGGCCGCGTCGTCCTCGGCCGTGAAGCGCGCGATGTTGTACGCGGCGGCGACGGTGTCCTTGATCGCGGCCGGCGAGAAATCCGACGTGCTCGCGTTGCCGCGCTTCTTGCCGATGAACACCGTCACGCCGACCATCTTGTCGCGGTTGTGTTCGATCGTCTCGACCTCGCCGCGGCGCACCGACACCGACAGGCCGTCGCCTTCGGAGATTTCGGTCGCGGCGTCCGTCGCGCCGAGTGCCTTCGCATGGCGAAGGATGTCCGAGGCAATTTCTTTGAGCTGGTCCTGCGTGTGCGGGAAATAGCGCGCTTGTACGTCGAGATTGGCTGCCATCGTCGTGATATCCGGTGGCGGGCGAGCCGCCCGCATGTTCAAAATGTTGCGTATCCCGCGATCATAGCAAGGTCCGGGGCCACATACCGACAAGCTTGGGGTGTGCGCGCCGCGATACAATGCCGCCCATGACACGCAAAACCCGAATCCAGCCGATCGAGCACGCCGACGACGACACCGGCAATGGCTACGATCGCCCCAGCAAATCCCAGTTGAAACGCGAGATGCACGCGCTGCAGGAGCTCGGCCAGGCCCTGGTCGACCTGCCGAAGGACGCGCTCAAGCGCATGCCGATGCCCGAGGACCTCGCCGACGCCGTGCGCGAGGCGCGCCGGATCACCGACCACGAAGGCAAACGCCGCCAGCTCCAATACGTCGGCCGCGTGATGCGCTCGCTGACCGACGAGGAAACGGCCGCGCTGCGCACCGCGCTGGACGCCCAGCGAGGCGTGAACAAGGCCGCGACCGCCCGCCTGCACTGGATCGAGCGCACGCGCGAGCAGCTGCTCGCCAGCGACGACGCGCTGACCGAATTCCTCCGCCTGCACCCCGAAGCCGACATCCAGGAAGGCCGCACGCTGATCCGCAACGCACGCAAGGAAGCGCAGCAAGGCAAGCCGCCGCGCTATTTCCGCGAGCTGTTCCAGTGGATCAAGACCGCGAGCGGTACGGACGAGGCCGACGCAGACGAAGCGCCGGACGAAGCCGGAGACGACCATGACGACGAAGCGTAACCACCCGGACGAGCTCGTGGTCGGCCTCGTGTCGATCAGCGACCGCGCCAGCGCGGGCGTTTATGAGGACAAGGGCATCCCGGCGCTGCAGGAATGGCTCGCCGGCGCATTGCGCTCGCCGTGGCGCGCCGAAACCCGGCTGATCCAGGACGACGCGCCGACGATCTCCGCCACGCTGGCAGAACTCGTCGACGTCGCGGGGTGCGATCTGGTGCTGACGACCGGCGGCACCGGCCCCGCGCGGCGCGACGTGACGCCGGACGCCACGCTGGCCGTTGCGACGAAGGAAATGCCGGGATTCGGCGAACAGATGCGGCAGATCAGCCTGAATTTCGTGCCGACCGCGATCCTGTCGCGGCAGGTCGCGGTGATCCGCGAGACGGCCGACCACGCGGCGCTGATCATCAACCTGCCCGGCCAGCCGAAGTCGATCCGGGAAACGCTCGAAGGGCTGCGCGACGCCGACGGCAAGTCGACCGTGCCCGGCATCTTCGCGGCCGTACCCTACTGCATCGACCTGATCGGCGGCCCGTACATCGAGACCGACGCCGCGGTGGTCGCGGCGTTCCGGCCGAAGAGCGCGCAACGCGCGCCGCGCTGAGTCCGTGCCGGCCCGCTCAGGCGGCCGGCGCGGACTCGCCTGCCGGCGCCGACGCGGCCGGAATCAGGAAATGCTCGCGGTAATACTTCAGTTCGTCGATCGACTCGTGGATGTCCGCGAGCGCCGTGTGCATCGCGCGCTTCTGGAAGCCCTTGTAGATCGCGGGCTGCCAGCGGCGGCACAGCTCCTTGAGCGTGCTGACGTCCAGGTTGCGGTAGTGGAAGAACCGCTCGAATTCCGGCATCCAGCGCGCCATGAAACGGCGATCCTGGCAGATCGAATTGCCGCACATCGGCGACTTGCCGGGCGATACATACTGCGCGAGAAACGCCTGCAACTGCGCGGCAGCCTCCGCCTCGGTCACGGTCGACGCGCGCACGCGCTCGATCAGGCCCGAGCGGCCGTGCGTCGACTTGTTCCAGTCGTCCATCTTCGCGAGCGTTTCGTCGCTCTGGTGGATCGCGAACACGGGGCCTTCCACCGCGATGTCGAGCGTGGAATTGGTCACGACGACCGCGATTTCGATGATGCGGTCGTTATCCGGGTCGAGGCCCGTCATCTCCATGTCGAGCCAGACGAGGTTCAACTCGTTGCGCACGAGCGCGGGCTGGCTGGCGGAAGCGGCGGTATCGGTCATGAGTCATCCCTGGAAAATGGCGGACGGCGCGCGGCGCCGCCCGGGCGGCCGGCATCGCGTGAGCGGGCCCGGTCCGCAAGAACATATAATTCTCGCATAGAACCCTTTGGCGCCTTCGATGTCACCCTTTTCGTTCACCCTGCTGTTCGCGATCGTCGTGCTCGCGATGGTCGTCACCAAGCTGTGGCTCGCGTCGCGGCAGATCCGCTTCGTCGCCGCACACCGCAACGGCGTGCCCGCGCAGTTCAGCGCCACCATCCCGCTGACCGCCCACCAGCGCGCCGCCGACTACACGGTCGAGCGCACCCGGCTGGCGATGTTTGAAATCGTCGTCAGCGCGGCCGTGCTGGTCGGCCTCACGCTGCTCGGCGGCGTCGGCGCCCTCGACACGCTGCTGACGGGCTGGTTCGGCCGCGGCTACGGGCAGCAGGTCGCGCTCGTCGCCGTCGTGCTCGCGATCATGGGCGCGATCGACGTGCCGTTCGAGTATTACCGCCAGTTCGGGATCGAACAGCGGTTCGGCTTCAACCGCATGACCAAGCGCCTGTTCTTCACCGACATGCTGAAGAACACGCTGCTCGGCGCCGTGCTCGGCCTGCCGCTGCTGTTCGTCGTGCTGTGGCTGATGAACCAGGCCGGCAGCCTGTGGTGGCTGTGGACCTGGATCGTCTGGGTCGCATTCCAGATGCTCGTGCTGCTGATCTACCCGACCTTCATCGCGCCGATCTTCAACAAGTTCGAACCGCTGAAGGACGAAGCGCTGCGCACGCGCATCGAGTCGCTGATGAAGCGGTGCGGCTTCGCGGCGAAGGGCCTGTTCGTGATGGACGGCAGCCGCCGTTCCGCGCACGGCAACGCGTACTTCACGGGCTTCGGTGCGTCGAAGCGGATCGTATTCTTCGACACGCTGCTCGCACGGCTGTCCGGCCAGGAAATCGAGGCCGTGCTCGCGCACGAACTCGGCCACTTCAAGCGCCGCCACGTAATGAAGCGGATGCTCGTGTCGTTCGTGCTGAGCCTCGTGCTGCTCGCGCTGCTCGGCTGGCTCGCGCAGCGCACGTGGTTCTATACGGGGCTCGGCGTCACGCCGTCGCTCGACACGAGCAACGCGGGCGCCGCGCTCGTGCTGTTCTTCCTCGCGATCCCCGTGTTCCTGTTCTTCGCGACGCCGTTCAGCAGCCTCACGTCGCGCAAGCATGAATTCGAGGCCGACGCGTTCGCGGCGAGCCAGACCGATGCGCAGGATCTCGTCAGCGCGCTCGTGAAGCTTTACGAGGACAACGCGTCGACCCTCACGCCGGACCCCGTCTACACGGCCTTCTACTACTCGCATCCGCCGGCGTCGCAGCGGATCGACCGCCTGATGCAGCACGCATGAGCCGGCCGACCTCCCGCAAGCCGGCTCCGCGCGCATCGGGCGCGCCGCGTGTCGACGGCCGCGTGATCGCGGCGCACGGCCGCCACTATATCGTCGCGCCCGACGACGGCGGCCCGATGCTGCAGTGCTTCCCGCGCGGCAAGAAAAGCGAGATCGCGGTCGGCGACCGCGTCGTGTACGAACAGGCGTCGGCCGACCAGGGCGTGATCGTCGAGATCGGCGAGCGGCGCAACCTGCTGTACCGTTCCGACCAGTTCAAGTCGAAGCTCTTCGCAGCCAACCTCGATCAGCTGCTGATCGTGCTCGCGACCGAGCCCTATTTCAGCGAGGATCTCCTCGGCCGCGCGCTGATCGCGGCCGAAGCGAATGAACTGAAGCCGCTCGTCGTGCTGAACAAGATCGACGTCGAGGCCGCGCTGCCGGTCGCCCGCGAGCGCCTCGCGCCCTACCGCGCGCTCGGCTACGACGTGCTCGAACTGTCGGTGAAGGGCGCGCCCGACGATGCGCGCGCGCAACTGATGCCGCATCTGGCCGGGCATTCGACGATCCTGCTCGGCCAGTCCGGAATGGGCAAGTCGACGCTCGTGAACCTGCTCGTGCCCGATGCCGAAGCCGCGACCCGGGAAATCTCGGCCGCGCTCAACAGCGGCCGTCACACGACGACGTTCACGCGCCTCTACCCGCTCGAAGGCGGCGGCGCGCTGATCGATTCGCCGGGTTTCCAGGAATTCGGCCTCTACCACCTGACGGAAGGCCGCCTCGAGCGCGCGTTCCCGGAATTCCGCCCGCTGCTCGCGGACTGCCGTTTCTATAATTGCCATCATCTGCACGAGCCGGGCTGCGCGATTCTCGAAGCCGTCTCCGACGGCCGCATCTCACCGTCGCGGCATGCGCTTTACGCACAGCTCGTGCACGAGGCAAGCCAGATCGTCCGCTGAGCGCACGGCGGGCAGAAGGCGGCCGGGGGCGCCGGCCCGGCCTTCACCGACAGGAGCCGCGATGCGTTTCAAGGCCCCCAATCTCGCCACCGCGCAGCATTGGGCGAATGTGCTGCAGGCGGCCGGCATCGGTTGCGAACTGCACAACTGCTACGCGACCGGCGCGCTCGGCGGCCTGCCCGCCGACGCTTGCGCCCCCGAGCTGTGGCTCGACGACGAGCGCGACGATGCGCTCGCTCGGCGGCTCCTCGATGCGGCGTCGCATGGCCCGTCGGCCGGCGCCGCTCCGTGGCGCTGCCGTCGATGCGGCGAGGCGCTGGAGGCTCAGTTCACCGCCTGCTGGCAGTGCGGCGCCGTACGCGATCCGCTCGACGACTGAGCGGACTGACCTGGCGCATGGCAAAAAGGCCGGCATGAAGCCGGCCTTTTCGTTTCATCGCGCACGTGCGCTGCGGCGTCACGACACCCAGACGGCCAGCGTCAACATCAACAGCAGGATCATCCACAGGATCACGGCGCGCCAAACCAGGCCGACCGCGGACTGCAGCGTGCGCGGCGTGCAATCATCACCGACCGTCAACGGGCCGCTGTCGCCGACCGCCAACGCGTCGAGACTCGACGGTTCCGCGAGCGGCCCCGCGAGGCGCGCGCCGAGCGCGCCGCTGCCGGCCGCGAGCAGCACGCCGTCGTTCGGGTCGGGCCACTGGCGCGTGTGATTGCGCCACGCGTAGATCGCATCCTCGAAGTTGCCGACGATCGCGAAGCCGAGCGCGGTCAGTCGCGACGGAATCCAGTCGATCACGAAGAACGCGCGCTGCGCGAACGTCGAGAACGCGGCGGTGCGATCGTCGCCCGGCGTCGACCAGCTGCGCGCGAGATATTCGGAGATGCGGTACAGCACGGCACCGGCCGGACCGATGGGCAGCACGTACCAGAAGAACACGCCGAACACGTGGCGATGCGACGCAACGACCGCATGAATCAGCGTATGGCGGACGATTTCGCCGACCGGCATGTCGACCGTGTCGAGGCCCGTCCACTCGTGCAGGATTTCACGCGCGCGCGGCACGTCGTCGTTGTTGAGCGCGAGATGGATATCGGTGAAATAGTGGCTGAACTGGCGGAAGCCGAGCGTGAAGTACACGACGACGACGTTCCAGATGAACGCGAGCACGAAGCTCACCTTGAACAGCAGAAAGTAGATCAGCGCGACGATCAGCACCCACGGCAGCACGACTGCAAGCCATGCGAGCACACCATGCTTTTGCTTGCCGGCGTCGAGGCCATGCGCGACGGTTTCCGCATGAAACTGGAACAGGGCGAACACCGGATTGCTCGGCGACAACGCGCGGACCTGTTCGATGATGAGGGCGAGAAGAACCGAAAAGAAAGTCATGCGTGGCGCCGTCTTCGGAGTTATGTCATTTTTTGCATAACGATAGCACAGCGTAAGCAGCGCATGGCTGCCGACGCGACGGGCCGGCGGCCGGCCGCGTGCGCGGGTTCGGGCCGGATGCTATCCGGCTGCCAAGAAGCGGTACAGATTGCGCAACATGCCGGCAGTTGCGCCCCAGATGAAGTAATGCCCTGCCGATTCGCCGTTCGGATAGGGCATCGCAAAAAAACGACGCTCGCCACCTTCCCAGCGGAACACGCGCACCTGGTGGTTCGCCGGACTCATCAGGAACGCGAGCGGTACCTCGAAAATCTCGGCAACCTCGAACGTGTCGGCCTGCACGGTAAACGGCGGATGCACGAGCCCCACGATGGGCGTCACGCAGAAGCCGGTCCCCGTCAGGTAGTCGGGCAGCGCACCGAGCACCTCCACCGGTTCGGCGGCCAGTCCGATTTCTTCCTTCGCCTCGCGCAACGCGGTCGCCGTCGCATCGCGATCGAACGGCTCGCGACGGCCACCGGGGAAGCTGATCTGCCCGGCGTGGTCGTTCAGGTGGTCGGCGCGCTGGGTCAGCAGCACGGTGAGGCCGCCCTCGCGAACGACGAGCGGGATGAGGACGGCGGCGCTGCGCGGATCGACGCCCTCCTGCAGCCGTGCCTCTCCGGGCTCGACGCTCCATTCGAGCGTGCGCGCGAAACGCTCGCGCAGCCCGGGCGGGGTCATCAAGCGGGTTTCGATGGACGGCAAGCCGGCGCCAGTGCCTTCGACCGGCAGCACTTCGGGATCAATGATGGGGCGGCGATTCAATGGGGATCTCGAGTTCGTGACGTATCGAGCATATTGTCGCGCCAGAATGAAAAAAGCACCCGGGAGGGTGCTTTTTCCTTACAGCTCTTACTCTTGGGAAGCTGCTGCGGCGCGATCCTTCGACACCAGCTTTTCCTTGATTCGAGCCGACTTGCCCGAACGCTCGCGCAGGTAGTACAGCTTCGCGCGACGCACATCACCGCGACGCTTCACGACGATGCTCGCCAGCAGCGGCGAGTAGGTCTGGAACGTACGCTCGACGCCTTCGCCCGACGAAATCTTGCGGACGATGAAGTTCGAGTTCAGACCACGGTTGCGAATCGCGATCACGACGCCTTCGTACGCCTGAACGCGCTTGCGGTTACCTTCAACCACGTTCACGTTCACGATCACCGTGTCGCCCGGGGCGAATTCGGGGATCGTCTTGCCGGCGAGCGCGCGCTCGATCTCTTCCTGCTCAAGTTTTGCGATCAGATTCATCACTGACTCCTAAAGCCATCTTGTCGGCGTTTGCACCCGCCTGCTTCCAGGCTTGGCCCCGATAGAGGATGGATTCACATCAGGCACCGCGCACGCATGCACGGCACCGCCATTTCCCGCCCGCGCCGCCGCCTCAGGAGGCGTTCTTCGCTTCGCGTGCGAGGTTCGCAAGCCATGCCTCGTCGGCACGGCTCAACAACTTCTCGCGGCGCGCCCGGACGATCAGGTCCGGCCGCTTCCGCAACGTATTCCTCAACGCTTCCTGGCGCCGCCACCGCTCGATCTCGGCATGATGGCCGCCGAGCAGCACGTCCGGCACGCGCATCCCCTCGTATTCCTCGGGGCGCGTGTAATGCGGACAATCGAGCAGCCCGTCGGCGAAGCTGTCCTGCACAGCCGACTGCGCGTCGTTCAGCACGCCAGGCAGCAGGCGCACGACGGCATCCATCATCGCCATCGCCGGCAGTTCGCCGCCGGACAGAACGAAATCGCCGAGGCTGATTTCCTCGTCGACGCACCGGTCGAGCAAACGCTGATCGATCGCCTCGTAGCGGCCGCACAGCACGATGACACCAGGCTCCTGCGCCATTCGCACCGCACGTTCGTGCGTGAACGGTGCACCTTGCGGCGACATCATCACCACACGCGTGCTCGCGACGCCCTGATCCGCCTGCGCTGCTTTCGCAGCGCCGATCGCGGCCTCGAGCGGCCTGGCCAGCATCACCATGCCCGGACCGCCGCCGTACGGACGATCGTCGACCGTGCGGTAGTTGTCCGTCGTGAAATCACGCGGATTCCAGGTGCGCAGCCCGAAGCGCCCCTGCTTCACGGCCCGGCTGGTGATTCCCCAGTCGGTCAGTGCGCGGAACATTTCGGGAAAGAGCGTGACGACGTCGAACTGCACCGCGCTCTCCGTAACCTGGTTCATTAGTAATCGGCTTCCCAGTCGACGACGATGCGACGTGCCGCCTGATCCACCGTTTTGACGTAGACGCCGACGAACGGAATCAGCCGTTCGTCGGTGGTCGGCCGACCATCCTTGCCGACTGCCGGATACTCGACGCGCATGATCGAATGCACGCCGTTGTCGATCATCCCGCTCACCGTCCCGAGCGCCACCGATTGCTCGTTGACGACCTCGAGGCCGATCAGGTCAACCCAATAGAATTCGTCCGCGGCCAATGCCGGGAAATCTTCCCGGCGCACGAACACGCGAAAGCCGCGCAAAGCCATTGCGGCATCGCGGTCGTTGACACCCGCGGTATGCGCGACGACTGTGTCGCCGTGCGTCTTCGACTGCAGGATGCGGGCAGACAAGCGCTCCCCACCCCGTTCCAGCCACCAGCGGCGCGCCTTGAGCAGCGCATCGCCGCCGCGACCGGCGTCTGCATGCGTCGCCACCTTGACCCAGCCTTTCAGGCCATAGGCGTCGACGACCGCCCCGACCTCGACAGCATCGTCGGGCCAGGCTTGTACTGCCTCGAGACTGCCCTGCTCGGCAGCCGTACCGGCGCTCGCGACAGTGTCGCGCTCGACCGGCTTGCGGACGAATGCGCCAAATGACGCTCGCCCGCGCTTTGCGTTACCGGAATCGTGACCGGACATCAATGCTCCTTGCAGCCGGCACGACCGGCACACCGCGCCATGTTAGGCAGCCGGTTGCGCCTTTTGCGCTTCCTTCACGAGACGCTGGACGGTCGGCGACAGTTGCGCGCCAACGCCTTGCCAGTACGTCAGGCGGTCCTGAGCGATACGCAGCGATTCGCCCTTCGTGGCGACCGGGTTGTAGAAGCCGACGCGCTCGATGAAGCGGCCGTCACGACGGTTGCGCGAATCGGTAGCGACGATGTTGTAGAACGGGCGCTTCTTCGAGCCGCCGCGAGCCAGACGGATGATAACCATATGAAATCCTTCGGGAAAACCGGGTTCGAAACTACTGAAACGTGCGATTATAGCCGGAAACCAAAGCCACAACAAACACTTACGCGCAAAAATTCCACGGACGCCCTGCACGCCGGGCATACAATCGTCGTGTCCACGACGCTTACCGCCGCCATGCCGCCATCTTGCGTCACCCTGGCGCGCCGCGCGCAGCACCGCCTCGCGGGCTTGCTGACCGGCCTCCTCACCTGCCTCGCAGCCACCGCGGCTTACGCCGCAACGCCGGCGGACAAACTCGTCGTGCCACCCGGCTTCCACGTCGACGTGCTGACCGACGCAGTGCCGACCGCCCGCGAAATGGCGTGGTCGCCGCGCGGAATCCTGTATGTCGGCTCGCGGGAAGGCCGTGTGCATGCACTTGTGATGCAGGAGGGCCGGATCACGGCCCGCTACGTGATCGCATCGGGGCTCGACATGCCCGTCGGCGTCGCGTATCGCGACGGCGCGCTCTATATCTCCGCCGTGTCGCGTATTCTGCGCCTCGATCACATCGACGACCGGCTCGCCAGGCCTCCGGCGCCGGCTGTCGTGACGGATACGTTGCCGACCGATCATCATCACGGCTGGAAATTCATCGCATTCGGCCCCGACGGCAAGCTCTACGTGCCGACCGGCGCCCCATGCAACGTGTGCCTCGCCGATCGCGATCGATACGCGATCATCGCACGCATGAACGCGGACGGCAGCGGCCGGGAAGTGTTTGCCCGCGGCGTGCGCAATACCGTCGGCTTTGCCTGGCACCCCGAGTCGCGCGAGCTGTGGTTCACCGACAACGGGCGCGACTTGATGGGCGACGACGTGCCCGACGACACGCTGAATCGTGCGCCGCGCGCGGGCCTCGATTTCGGCTTTCCATATTGCCACGGCGGCGACACGCCCGACCCTGAATTCGGGAGCGCCGACGTGTGCCGCCGCTACGCGCCGCCCGTGCTGAAACTCGGCGCGCACGTCGCGGCACTCGGCATGCGCTTCTATACGGGAACAATGTTTCCGGCGTCATATCGCAACAACATCTTCATTGCCGAGCATGGTTCGTGGAATCGCAGCACGAAGGTCGGCTATCGCGTAATGCGCGCGGTCGTGTCGGCCGACGGCAGCCACGCAAGCCAGACACCGTTCATCACAGGCTGGCTGCGCGCGGACGGCACCGTGTGGGGGCGCCCGGCCGACGTCCTGCCGCTGCCGGACGGCTCGCTGCTCGTCAGCGACGACTACGCAGGCGCCATCTACCGCATCACCTATGCGGCACCTTGACGCATGCAAGGGGTGACCGGGCCCGACCGGGCATCGTAGAATGCGTGCCGGGCCGAGCGCCCCGCGCCGGCCCGCCGGCCGCCCATGCCAACGATAATCCGCCGCCATCCATGTCCAGCAGCACCGCATCGTCCCGCCGCTTCCGCTCCAAGACGCTCACCGCCGCCCTCGCGTTCCTGCTCGGTTCGCTCGGCGCGCACCGCTTCTACCTGTACGGCTTTCGCGACGTGTACGGCTGGGCGCACCTGCTCGCGACAATCGTCGGGATCCCGGGTTTCCTGCTGCTCGCCGCGACCCAGCGCAGTGCCAACCTCGGCTGGTGGCTCGCCGTGCCGGGTGCGATCTCGCTTCTGGCAGCGTTCCTCGCCGCGCTCGTCTACGGCCTGCGCCCCGACGAGAAGTGGGACGCGCAATTCAATGCCGACACAGGCAAGCACAGCCAGTCAGGCTGGACGGTGATCTTCATCGTGATCTTTTCGCTGCTGATCGGTGCGTTCCTGCTGATGACCGCCCTCGCGCTGTCGTTCCAGACGTACTTCGAATCGCAAGTCGAAGCGGCAAAGCAAATCTCGCAGTAAGCGCCAACACGCGTCGGCCGGATCAGAACAGGCTCAGTTGCACGTCGTCACGCGACTTCGTGCCGGTCGCGCCCGCCACCGGGCGCTGCGCCGCCGCCCCGGTCGCCGGCGCACCGCGAAACTGCGACAGATCCAGAATGCCGTTCGCACGCTCGTTCAACCCTAGCCGCTTCACGGCCTGACGGAACCGCTGCCGCAACAGGTCGGCCCAGATTCCCTCGCCCTTCATCCGCTTCGCGAAATCCGAGTCGTAGTCCTTCCCGCCGCGCATGTCGCGCACGCGGTTCATCACGCGCTCCGCGCGATCGGGGAAATGCGCGGAGAGCCAGTTCTTGAACAGCGGCGCGACCTCCCACGGCAGCCGCAGGATGATGTAACTCGCGTGCGTCGCGCCGGCTTCCGCACAAGCTTCCAGCACACGCTCCATGTCCGGCTCTGTGACGAACGGGATCATCGGTGCAATGCTGACGCCCACCGGCACGCCCGCATCACGCAGCGCGCGGATCGTGCGCAGCCGGCGCGCCGGCGTCGCCGCACGCGGCTCGAGCGTGCGCGCGAGATCGGCATCGAGCGTCGTGATCGTGACCGCGGCCATCACCTGCCCGCGCTTGGCCATCGGGGCCAGCAGATCCAGATCGCGCTCGATCAGGGACGATTTCGTGATCGCGGCGAACGGCAGCCCGTGATCGTGCATCACCTGGATCACACTGCGCGTGATGCGCAGATCGCGCTCGACCGGCTGGTATGCATCGGTGTTGACGCCGAGCGCGATCGGCTCCGGCACGTAGCGCTTGCGCGAAATCTCGCGCTCGAGCAATTCGGCCGCGTTGACCTTCGCATAGATGCGGCTCTCGAAATCGAGCCCCGGCGACAGACCGAGGTAACTATGGGTCGGCCGTGCAAAGCAGTAGATGCAGCCATGCTCGCAGCCGCGATACGGATTGAGCGACACGCTGAACGGTATGTCCGGCGACTGGTTGTGCGTCAGGATGCTCTTTGCGCGCTCCTCGAACACCTGCGTCCGCAGCGGCGCGGGCAGATCGGCGTCGTCCGATTCGTGTGTCCAGCCGTCGTCGACCGCTTCGCGCAGCGCCGTTTCGTATCGCCCCTGGAGGTTGTCGACCGCACCGCGCCCCTTGCGGGGCGCCGGCGGTGCTATCGGAAATTCGTTGTCGGACCGACCGTCCATGCGCTCACCCATTCGCCTGCACCAAATACTGTACATTTATACAGTATTGGGTGCAGCATGCCAAGGGCGGGATTGAGGGACGGGCTGCAGGCAGCAGCCACGGTCATTCGCCGACCGAGATCGTCAGCGTCTCCTTGATTTCTTCCATCACGACATAGCTCTTCGACTGCACCGCGCCGGGCAACTGCAGCAGGATGTCGCCCAGCAGCTTGCGATAGTCGGCCATTTCACCGATGCGCGCCTTGATCAGGTAATCGAAGTCGCCGGACACGAGATGGCACTCGAGCACCTCGTCGATCTTCATCACTTCGCGCCGGAACTGCTCGAACATGTTGCCGCCCTTGTGGCCGAGCGTGATCTCGACGAATACCAGCAACGCGGCGCCGAGCTGCCCCGGATCGACGCGCGCGTGATAGCCGGTAATGACGCCGTCGCGCTCCATGCGCCGCACGCGCTCGATACACGGCGTGACGGTCAGCCCGACCTGCTCCGCGAGGTCCTTCATCGCCATCCGGCCGTCGTCCTGGAGCAGTTTGAGGATGCGCCGGTCGAGCTTGTCGAGCGAGCGTACTGGCTGGCGTTGCGTTCTCATTTGTTTATGCTGAAAACCTGAAAAATACGATAACAAAACCTGCACATTCGACAATACCATAGCGCAAAAAACTAGATCAGCTAGAGGTTACACGGAGACGCACGTGCGCCCGGCCTCGACCTGATCCTTCCATCTGGAGCAGCTATGCGAGTCGTCATTCTGGGCAGCGGTGTGGTGGGCGTGGCAAGCGCGTATTACCTCGCGCGCGCCGGTCATGAAGTCACGGTGATCGACCGGGAAGCCGGCCCGGCACTCGAGACGAGCTTCGCGAACGCAGGTCAGATCTCGCCCGGCTATGCTGCGCCGTGGGCCGCGCCCGGCGTGCCGCTGAAGGCCGTCAAGTGGATGTTCGAGAAGCACGCGCCGCTCGCGATCCGCCTCGACGGCACGCGCTTCCAGCTCCAGTGGATGTGGCAGATGCTGCGCAACTGCACGGCCGAGCGCTATGCAGTCAACAAGGGCCGCATGGTCCGCCTCGCCGAATACAGCCGCGATTGCCTGCAGGCGCTGCGCGCCGACACGGGTATCCAGTACGAAGGCCGCACGGGCGGCACGCTGCAGCTGTTCCGCACGCAGCAGCAACTCGACGGCGCGGCGAAGGATATCGCGGTGCTGCAGGAAGCGAACGTGCCGTTCGAACTGCTGTCGCCGGCCGAGCTCAAGAATGCCGAACCGGCGCTCGCCGCCGTGTCGCACAAGCTGACGGGCGGCCTGCGCCTGCCGGGCGACGAAACGGGCGACTGCCAGTTGTTCACGACGCGCCTCGCGGCGCTCGCGGAATCGCTCGGCGTGAAGTTCCGCTACAACACGCCGATCGACGCGCTGGCGATCGCGGGCGGCAGGATCGCCGGCGTGCAGTGCGGCAGCGAGACGGTGCGCGCGGATGCATACGTCGTCGCGCTCGGGTCGTACTCCACGAACTTCATCTCGAACCTGATGAAGATCCCCGTCTATCCGCTGAAGGGCTATTCGATCACCGCGCCGATCGTCGACGAGACGGCCGCGCCCGTGTCGACGGTGCTGGACGAAACCTACAAGATCGCGATCACGCGTTTCGACCAGCGCATCCGCGTCGGCGGCATGGCGGAGATCGTCGGCTTCGACAAGAACCTGCGTGCCGCGCGTCGCGAGACGCTCGAAATGTGCGTGAACGACCTGTTCCCGGGCGGCGGCGACACGTCGAAGGCAACGTTCTGGACAGGCCTGCGCCCGATGACGCCGGACGGCACGCCGATCGTCGGCCGCACGCCGGTCTCGAACCTGTTTCTGAACACCGGCCACGGCACGCTCGGCTGGACGATGTCGTGCGGGTCGGGCCAACTGCTCGCCGACCTGATCTCGGGCAAGAAACCGGCAATCCAGGCCGACGACCTGTCGGTGCATCGCTACCTGAAGGACGTGGCCGGCCAGACGCGCCCGGCATACGCATAAGTCGGAACGGTCCGCGGCGAGGCAGGCCGACCCGCATCAACGAAAAAGGCGCCCTCGGGGCGCCTTTTTCGTTACAGCGAATGCGTTTCGGGCTCGAAACAGAGCCTCGGCCATCGCACAAAAAAGGGGCGCTCATCGCGCCCCTCGTCTTGCGTACTTGCCGCCGAAGCGTCAAGTCACGCCGTGTCAGCCCAGTTCATTCACGAGTTCCGGCACGAGCGCGAACAGATCGCCGACGAGCCCGTAGTCGGCCACGCTGAAGATCGGCGCTTCGGGATCCTTGTTGATCGCGACGATCACCTTCGAATCCTTCATGCC